>JAKZVH010000037.1:0-4141 GCA_047516145.1 Gammaproteobacteria bacterium | reverse complement strand
CTCATCCCCGGCTGCATGGCCTCACGCCCAGTGAGACCCACGCTGGGATTCGGCCAATGCGTTTGACAGCATGATCGCGACTGGCAGAATCCTGCCGATACGGTGACCGGGGGTCACTCCAATCAGCGGCCGAATTCAGGTGGAATTGGCGCTGCCTTTTGCCCGTTCCGTTGCCGACTTCGGGACGTCTTGCCGCGCCGACCACTGGGGTAGTCCGCTAGCAGGATAAGGCGAGTTGCTCATCCCGCCTATGCCGTGCTAGTGCTCGGGTGACACTTGAGCAGTTCTTCGTTTTTACTGGGAGAGCGTATCCTTGTTCGTGGGTGCGGACTGGACGGATGCGCCCGATGCTTGCAAGAATGTGATGAAGAGTTGCTATGGGGTACGTTGATCGCCGCGCAAGTGTGGTAATCGCGTCAGCGGGAACCGCTACGGCCGATGTCGTGCAGACACGGTACGGGGAACTCCGGTCACGGAGCGGCGCGGACTTGCGCTTTACGGCCAACGATGCGGAGGCTGTCTTCGAACGATGGCGAGCAAAAGGCGGTTCGCTGCCGGACGAGTTTCACGATCGTTTGATTGATCCGTCGCTTGGTCAGGTCGAGGCCGCTATCAAGGACATGAGCAAGCGGGTTGCGGGTTGCAGCTACGACGTCGCTCTGGACTTGTACTTCGCGGGTCACGGATGTGAAGTAACAGGTGATCTGGTGCTAACGGACGGAACCTTGTCCCCCAAACGTTTGCTCGATCTACAGCGGCAGGACATTCGACTGGACGGATACCCGAGGACGATCGGCGTTTTCCTGGATTCGTGCTATTCGGGAGCGTTCCTCGTGCATCTGGCAGTGGAGGCGCTGGACGGGATTGGAGAATTCCGCCTTGACGAGGGGTTGGCGGCTTGTCTGCCGAACGAACTGTGTTTCGAGTATCCTGTGCTCGAGCATGGGGTATTCACCTATACGCATCTGAATCAAGGCAATGCCTACGTGGATAGGGATCGCTTCAACCAAGCGATACTGTCGGACGACAAGAAGGAGATTGCCAAGGGCCTGCAGGGCTTGGTCGCGACGATGAGTAATGCGTCGGCCTTCCTGACCGAAGGACGACAATTCTCCATGGAGCTAACCAAGAGTCTCATCGACGTGCAGGGTGGCTTCGCGAGCGTCGAGCTCCATGAACGCGATGACGTGGCTCGCATCTGCCGATTGCTGACGCAATTCAAGAACGCGAGGCCGTAGTTGCCAGCGCTCCAGATTCTGCAATAGATCTTGTGTGTGAGCCGTCTTCCGCCTGCTAAGTTGCCGAGCTATTTCAGACTCACCAGTCGAGAACTATTCCACTCCCTCCGCCACTACCTATATATTAGTATCTGTTTATACATACATTTTCTTATTATCCTAAAATTTTTCCCACGTTATTTCTCGATGTAAGCGACCTTGTCGCGGCGGTAGAGACGCAGGATGGATGCGGACCAGGCGTCGCCGGCCCGCTGGATCGGAATGACGGACAGCGTCAGCGCAAGCGCAAGCACGGTGCCGTAGGTGGCGCCGAGACCGGCAAGGACCGTTTCAATCGGCTCGAACCGGTCCGCTGCGGCACGTATCGGGGGAACGAGTATCACGCAGGCCGCCACGCCGGTCGCGAACAGCGTGATCGCGGCACGGCCCACGCGGGACGGGACCCGGGGCGTGGTCAGCGCCAGTCGAAGGTGCCATTCGATAAGGCGAATCAACAGGTATTTCCAGGCGCGTGCCGGGACGCGATTCAGCGCTTGCATGATCTGTAGAAGTTCCGATCTGATCTGACACTGGCTTGTGGAAGCAAATGGTACAGGTTCTGGTGGACGTGATGGATGGTGGCCTGCCCCTCATGATTCGCATCCGCGAGCGCGCGGAATTCATGGGCGCATGAAGGCCTCATTTTATCGGGCTGAGTTGTTCGACTCGCGGGCAAGTCCAAGTCTGCCAGAAATCACTTTGGCCCTAGCAGTCCGTGGCAAAAGTCCGCTTGGCGAACTGCGGAGTTGATAAAATGCGCTCCCAGGCAAGTGACACCTGACGAGGACATCGATGGCCCTGGGAAAGCGACCTGAAGGACGGCAAGAGGAGTTGTTCGTGGCCACGAGCGACATTCGCCGGTTGAGTCACCCGTTTTACCGGGCTTTGGAACGGTTGCTTCATGCGGAAGGATTCGACGCCTTCGCCGAGGAGACGTGCCGAGCATTTTATGCTCCGACCCGGGGCCGTCCGAGCATTCCGCCCGGGGTGTATTTCCGCATGCTGCTGGTCGGGTATCGGGGCAGACTGGCCAACCGCCAAACCGGGCCCGTGGGCACAGCCTCGACAAGCTGCGGGGCACACACACCGCTGGCGGCGAGGAATCGGAGGTACATCCGCATGGATGTGGTCAGCGACCGGGCATGTGCCCAGGATGCGTCCTGAAAGCGGGCAAGCAGGACACTCCGAATCCTTGCGGCGTCGTAGCGTTCCGGGTCGTGTCCAAGCTCCTCGATGAACGACCGGGCTGCGCGCACGTGGCGATGAATCGACTTCTCGCCGATGCCGCGATGCCGTCGAAGCCATCCGCCTTGCCGAGCTCCTGCAATACAACCTCCGGTCCGTCCGCGCCTATCTGCTGAAGGAGGAGTTCCAGTTCTTCTGGAGCTACGCTTCCCCCTACTGGGCGGGACGCTTCCTGGATCAATGGTGCACGAAGACGATGCGATCGAAGATCGAGCCGATGAAGAAAGTCGCCAGGATGCTACGTAACCATCGCGAGCTTCTGCTCAATTGGTTTCGGGCCAAAGGTCAGCTCTCAAGCGGCGTTGTGGAGGGATTTATTGGCAAGGCAAAACTGACCTCCAGAAAAGCCTTCGGGTTTCGGACCTATCACGGTGCTGAAATCGCCTTGTACCATGCCCTCGGCGCGTTACCCGAGCCTGAATTCACCCACAGATTTTGCTGACGAGCCAAACTTCCGATATCCTTAATAAATCAGACCTTTCACGCCGGACGCAAAGGGGGGGTAAGCCATGACTATCAGAAAAATCCTCTCTCTGATTTTTACGGGACTTCTTCCACTCACGTTCATTGCCTGCGGCTCCGAGGACGGGCAAGAGCCATCCCAGCCGGATGCCAGTCTTCAAGCACCGGCCGCCGGCGGTGTCCAGATAGCAAGTGACGATATCGGCGGCACGGTGACCGGCCCGGGCGGTCCCGAAGCCGGTGTCTGGGTCATCGCCGAGACCCGCGATCTCGGGACGCGCTACGCCAAGATCGTGGTCACCGACGGCCAGGGCCACTACCTCATCCCCGACCTGCCCCAGGCCGATTACGACGTCTGGGTGCGCGGTTACGGCCTGGTGGATTCCGAAAAAACCCAGGCCTCACCGGGTGCCAATCTGGACCTCACGGCGGTGCCCGCCCCCAATGAAGCGGCGGCAGCGCAATACTACCCGGCCGGCAACTGGTTCTCCCTGCTGGAAGTGCCGGCCAAGAGCGAATTCCCCGGCACCGGTCCGGCGGGCAACGGCATCAGCCCCAACGTCAAGCACCAGGCGGACTATATCCGCCTCATCACCTCCGGCAGCTGCCTGGCCTGTCATCAGATGGGCAATGAAGCGACGCGGGAAATCCCGGCCCTGTTCAGCGGTTATGATACCTCCGCTGATGCTTGGGCGCGCCGCATCCAGTCCGGTCAGGCCGGAGGTTCCATGATCCGCACCCTGATCGGCTTGGGAATGGAAGGCACCAACCGCATGTTCGGCGACTGGACCGACCGCATCGCCGCCGGCGAACTGCCGCCGGCACCGACCCGGCCCCAGGGATTGGAGCGCAACGTGGTCGTCACCCAATGGGACTGGGCCGATCCCACCGCCTATCTCCATGACTTGGTCTCCACCGACCGGCGCAAGCCCACCGTCAACGGCTATGGCAAAATCTACGGCGCCCTGGAAGAAAGCGCCGACTACCTACCGGTGCTCGACCCCGTCAATCACACCCTGGACCAGATTCCATTGACCATGATGGACCCCGAGGCGGGCCCCGTCTCCAGTCCTCCCGTGGCGGAATCACTTTATTGGGGCGATGAAGCCATCTGGGATTCCAGGGCCAACGTGCACAACCCCATGCTGGACGAACAG
>JAKZVH010000036.1:0-2787 GCA_047516145.1 Gammaproteobacteria bacterium | reverse complement strand
CGTTTCTATCAAGCCTCCACCTCCGAGCTCTTCGGTCGTACCTCGACTGTGCCGCAGGACGAGACGACGCCGTTCTATCCGAGGTCGCCCTATAGCGTGGCGAAGCTCTATGCGTACTGGATCACGGTGAACTACCGTGAGGCCTATGGCCTCCACGCGTCGAACGGGATTCTGTTCAACCACGAAAGCCCGATCCGCGGCGAGACTTTCGTGACGCGCAAGATTACGCGCGCGGTCGCCGCGATCCAGCTTGGGATCCAGAAGCGGCTGTTTCTCGGCGACCTTGACGCCAAGCGCGACTGGGGCCATGCGCGCGATTTCGTCGAGGGCATGTGGTTGATGATGCAGCAGCCGCAGCCCGACGACTACGTGCTGGCGACGGGCGAGACCCACAGCGTCCGTGAGTTCGTCGAGGCGGCGTTCTGCGAGGTCGACCGCCGGATCGCCTGGCGTGGCGCCGGCCTGGAGGATCAAGGGTTCGACGCGAAGACCGGAGAAGTTCTGGTAGAAATCGACGCGCACTACTACCGGCCGACCGAGGTCGACCTGCTGCTCGGCAATCCGGCTAAGGCACGCGCCAAGCTCGGCTGGGAGCACAAAACGGGGTTCAGCGATCTGGTCAGCGAGATGATCGCCGCCGACCTCGAAGCGGTCGGTCAGGAGCTGCAGCGGAAGAACCGCCATGACTAGCGCGCCCTTCGACCTGGCGGATCGGCGCGTCTGGGTGGCGGGCCACACCGGCATGGTCGGCGCGGCGATTGTCCGGCGGCTCGCTTCCGAGGCTTGCGAGATCCTGACCGTCGGCCGCGCCAAGGTCGATTTGCGCCGCCAGAGCGAGGTCGAGCAATGGATGGCGGAGGCCAAGCCGGAGGCGGTGTTCCTGGCCGCGGCGAGGGTCGGCGGCATCCTCGCCAACGACAGCAGACCGGCGGAGTTCATCTACGACAACCTTGCCATCGAGACCAACATCATCCATGGCGCCTGGCGGACGGGGGTGACCAAGCTCCTGTTCTTGGGATCGTCCTGCATCTACCCGAAGCTGGCGACGCAACCGATGGCCGAGACGGCGCTGCTGGGCGGCCCCCTGGAGCCGACCAACCAGTGGTACGCGATCGCCAAGATCGCGGGCATCAAACTGGTACAGGCCTATCGCCGCCAGTACGGCTGCGACTTCGTCTCGGCCATGCCGACCAATCTTTACGGGCCGGGCGACAACTTCGATCTCGCCACGAGCCACGTCGTGCCGGCGCTCCTGCGCAAGGCGCACGAGGCAAAGGTGGCCGGCGCCGGCGAGGTCGAGGTCTGGGGCACCGCCGCGCCGCGTCGCGAGTTCTTGTATGTCGAGGACCTGGCCGATGCCCTGGTTCACTTGATCAAGGTCTATTCCGGCGAGCGGCATGTCAACGTCGGCACCGGGCAGGACATCACCATCCGCGAGCTCGCCGAGACCGTGGCTGAAACCGTCGGCCTGGACGCCTCGTTCCGCTTCGACCCGAGCAAGCCGGACGGCACACCGCGCAAACTGCTCGACGTCTCGAAACTCTCCGCGCTCGGCTGGCAGGCCAAGACCCCTCTCGGCGAGGGGCTTCGCCTCACTTACCGGTGGTACCTGGACAACGCCGCGTGAGTGAGCTTCGGACGCCTGAAACGTCGCTGAATTGCCGTTGGGCGAAGCGCCGCGGCCATTCGGTGACGGCCGCTAGAGCAGCTTTATCCGATCAGATTGAACCAGTGTGGTTCAATCTGCTTGGATATTGCTCTAGCGCTACCAGTCATTGCATAACTGGAAGACAGTGCGATAGGCCTGGGGCGTGTCGATCGCCGCCTGGGCCCGGTCCACGGCGTCGCTCATTCGATCGAAAACCGGGGTCAAGAGCCGGCCGATCTCGATGTTGGTCTGGCGTTGAGCCTGCTCGACGGAGGCGGCGGGCATCGGCGCCCGGGCGGTGGGAATGCGCAGCGAGTCGAGCGAAAGCTGCATCTTGTTCGCATACTGATCGACATGCGCGCGGGCGATCGCGACATGCCGGTTCTCATGCCGCAGGATTTCCCGATAGGCGCAGCTGGACAGGTCGTACTCCTCGGCCACGTAGACCTCGAGCGCGCTGTAGCGCAGCACCACGTCGACACGCTCGATCCAGATACAGACGCCGCTCGCTTCCGGGTAATAGGCGTATGTCGCCTGGCTCGCCACATTTAGCCGCGACCGGGTCAGGCCGAGCACGCTGGTGCCGGGGCCATGCGGGGCGAAGCCGGTCAGCTGCTCGCGCGACAAAGTGCGATCGAACCGCGGCGCCGGCACGTCGATGCGCACCTCGACTTCGATGGTCCGGTTGGGCACAGGCCGGCAGCCGGCGGGCCGCTGCGCCACCGCCGTGTTGGCCGCCAGGCAAAGACTCAGGGCAGCGGCGATGCCGATCCTTGGGCATGGGATCATGCAGTGAGTATCCACCCGCCGATTATCCCATGAAAATTGCGAAGGTTGTATAAACCGGCATCGCCTGCCGATATGAAGCTCTGCTGTTTGCCGGTACGATTACCGGCCGGGACGCCACGGCGGCCGACATCTCTGAGGCGAATCAACTCATACGCCAGTCCACGCCGAGACCCCTATCTCAGTCCGCGCTTCGCGCCATCTCGCATGAATCGCGATACTCATGGCGGTGCGTCATCGATGGGAACAAATCCCGGCGACCCCGTGACGCCCGTGTCGGAGTTTATGACGCTGGCACGAAGGTTGTCGGACAGCGTCTTCCAATTCGGGTCCCACTCCTGGCCCAGATACGC
>JAKZVH010000035.1:0-4946 GCA_047516145.1 Gammaproteobacteria bacterium | reverse complement strand
GTGCATGCTCATGCCGTGGGGCTCCGGGTTGTCGTCGCCGAGGGGAATCTTCGCCAGCAGCTTGCCCGCCACCGGGTCCATTTTGTAGATCGCCCGGTGGTTGCTCTCCACGCACCAGAGATATTCGCCGTCCCAGGCGATGCCGTGTGGGCGTTCGCCCGGCGCCGGGATGCTGTGAAGCACCTTCCCTGTTTCGGGCTCGATCTGGAAGATTTTCACCGGCGGCGGCACCGCGATCCAGTACTTGCCATCGACCCACTCCAGACCGTGAGCTCCCGCCTTGCGTTTTAGCGGCTTGCCCCACTGAGGCTGGCCCACCCCGGGTGTATCGAATACCGCCAAGGTCTTGCCGGACCGGGCATCTACTTTTAGCGTCGTGAGGCCGAATGTCGATGCGATCCACAGCGCGTCGTTCCCGAACGTAATGCCGCTGCCATGGTTTCCCTCGGTCACGATCTCCTGTATTACCGAGCCGTCTTCGTAACGGACCTTGTGCGCCCGATTGGGATTTTTCTGGTCCAAGATCCAGAGGCCGTCCGCCATGGCCTGCAGTCCGTTGGGCATCTCGCCGGGCGCTTGGAAGACTTTCTCGACCCGTTTGGAAATCAGCGGCAAATCCTTCGTCTCACTCGCCGCAAAAGCCGCCGGGCTCGCCAGGGCCGCCCCAGCGAGCAGTTTCGCGAAACCTCGCCGGGAAATGTCGTTTCCGATTACCATATTCACCTCCGTCTTACCTCCGTGAGGAAACAGCCGCTTCCACTGTACTTGAACCCCGCCCGCCGGCGCGAACCGTGATCTCTCGCCAGTGGCGGCATCGAAGTGTCTAATCCGGCCGGGCAAGCTCCTCGCGCCGGATTCCCGCGCCGGGAAGTCGTGATTTCGAAATCAAGACGAGCCCCGGCTACAGTTTCCGTTACTGGCTGCGCTATGATGCTTTCCACATATGCCGAAGCAGGGACAGGAGGTTTACATGCAACGTTCTCGATGGTTTGCGCGATGGTTTGGCGGCTTGGTGGTTTTGATCGCGGCAGGCGGGATGTCGCCGGCCGAGACGCACACGGTGATTCCCGACCGCTACTACGCCACCTTCTCGTTCGCTCATCCTCCGGTGAAGACCATCCAGCCGGGAGACACCGTCATCACCACGCTGCTCGACTCGCGCGGCCACGACAAGAACGGCAAGCTGATCATCTATGCCGACAATGTGCTGACCGGCCCGTTCTACATTGAAGGCGCCGAGCCTGGCGATACGCTGGTCATTCACTTCAACAAAGTCAGGTTCAACCGCGACTGGGGATGGAACGGCGTGCGCGTTGGAGTCAGCGCTCTGCTGCCCTCCTATGTGCATGGCCTCTACGACAACAACTATCTGGAAGAGTGGCTGCAACCGGGCCGCCGCAACGCCTTGAAGTGGATGATCGATCTCGACCGCAAGGTGACCTACCCGTCGCGCCCTCTGGGAGACAAAGTCAAGATGGAGTTCCCGGCCATTCCAGCCGTAGGCTGTGTCGGGGTCGCGCCCCCCAACAAGACCGTGATCACGGCGGGGCCGACAGGTCCGCACGGCGGCAACATCGACTACAACGGGATCGGCGAAGGAACAACGGTCTATTTGAATGTCTTCGAGCCGGGCGCCCTATTCTTCTTAGGCGACGGGCATGCCGCGCATGGCGACGGTGAGTTGCTGGGCAACGGAACGGAGACTTCACTCGACGCCGCATTTACCGTCGACGTCATCAAGAATAAGCGTATCGGCACCACCCGTCTCGAGGAACCCGATCACATCGTGACGTTCGGCACACTGCCGGGACGCACCCACATGGGCTTCCAGGCGGCGATCACCGAGATGATTCAATGGCTGGTCAAAGATTACGGCATCGATGAAGCGGAAGCGCACGTCCTTTTGGGCCTGGCCGCCGAACTCCGGGTCGCTGCCTGGAACAACACGTTCATGTGCCGCATGGCGAAGAAGTATCTGCCTGAGCGACCGGCCGAGAAAATGCTCTCGCAGTCGGCGGACTCGCGGCCGTAGTGGAACCGGCCCGAGAGAGGGGATTCGACGATGAATAACCAGCGGAGAACAGCGCTCGTCACCGGAGGGAGCCGCGGCATTGGCGCGGCGATCGCTCAGCGTCTGGCCGAGGACGGTTTCAATATCGCGATCGCGTATCTGCGTTCCGCCGGCGCGGCCGAGCAAGTCGCCGCGGTTTGCCGTGACCGCGATGTCGAGGCCGAGGCTTTTCGGGCCGACGCCGCAAGCACGGCCGACATGACGGCGCTGACTGGCAGAGTCACCGAACGTTTCGGCGGCCTGGACGTTCTGGTGAATAACGCCGGTATCACCCAGGGATGCCCGCTGGAAGAAACCACCGACGAAGATTTCGAGCGTTTCGTAAACACGAACGTACGCGCCGTTTTTCTGGCGTCGCGCGAGGCGGCGAAAGTGATGAAGCCCGGTGGCCGCATCATCATCATCGGCTCGGTGTTCGGCGAAAACGCACCGATCGCGAATATTGGACTCTATGTGATGACGAAGTTTGCCGTCGCGGGTTTTGCCAGGGCCTGGGCGCGTGATTTGGGGCCGAAGGGGATTACCGTGAATTGCATCCAGCCCGGACCGGTGGATACGGACATGAACCCGGCCGATGGCGGACTGGCGGAGATTCTGACGCCCCGAACCGCGATCGGCCGCTATGGCCGGGCGACCGAAATTGCCGCCGCGGCCGCCTTTCTGGCGAGTCCGGCTAGCAGCCTAGTGACTGGCGCCTGTCTCAATGTCGACGGCGGATTCAACGCCTGACTGCGACCGCCCAGTCTTCCGGCAGGTCCGCGCGGGAGGCACACGAGAACGCTGGTCCCGCCGCGCGAGCGGAACGACGGGGCTCTCGATGTCCGAGCAGCGATGTCCGGGGAGAGAAGAGAAGACGGCTAGCAGCTTCGCGAAATGATTTCAAACGTGATATCGGGATCAAGCGCCTCGGCCCATGCCGCGTCCTTGCAGTCGAGACCGACCTGATAGGCGCCCCCGGCATCCGGTTCGCAAAAGGCAACGCGGGCCGGACCGGAGATCGTCATCCACGAACCGGCGACGGTGATCGTCCCCTCGACAGTCACGTCCGTACCCAGCGGCAGGGGTTCAAACGTCTGCGCGCCAAGCCCGTCCTCGGAGCTATCCGCCACTACGCCGACAACTACCTGGTCATCGAAGGCAAGCGTCAGGCAATGTTGCTGTTCTTCCGGTTTACGCTGGGCCGAGCGGCGGTCGGGTTCAATAGCCAGCTTCGGGCGATTCGACCACTGATATTCCTTTACAGTTGCTGATCCCATGAGAGACGGTTCTCCGTGGCTGCTGCGCAAAAACTCTTTCCATAAACATTCTCTCGCACGGCCGCGTTTTCTTCAATAGTCCATTGGGTTCAATCCGCGGGCATACATTGGTACTTCAAGAGTGGTACTTCAAGGGTGCTACTCAAGAGTTGGGGCGTTCATTTTACGGCAATCCAACGTGGTGGCGCAGCAGTTTACAGTTGTGCGGAAACCACAACAAATAGCAACAGAAACGCTTCTGCTTTTCTTGATTAGCCGGGTTTTGGGGTAATGGTGACTGCGCTAGACTTGGATCTGATGGGGAATCGATTTCACGAGCTCGTTGAGGCTCGCGGCCACCTTGTGGACTCGCATGTCATGGAGCAGATGTTTGACACCATCGTCGCCCACGATGGAACGTTCGAGGTGGAGGAGTTTCAGATCGGCCGCACGAACGTCGACCAGTCCTACATGCGGATGCGGGTCGAAGCGCCCAGCGAAGAGATCATGGCCAAACTGGTGGAGGATCTCATTGCGACGGGGTGTTCGACCGTGGGTATTGAAGACGCCGCGATCGGTCTGGTCGAGCGCGACCGCTGCGCTCCGACGGATTTCTATTCGACCACGAACCATCGGACGCAGGTCCGCTTTCACGGCCGCTGGCTCGACGTGGCGCATCAGCGGATGGATACCTGTATCCTCCTGACGCCAGAAGGGACCGCCGAGTGCCGCAAGCTGCGCGACCTCCGCGCGGGTGATCAGGTCGTCCGCGGGCACGGCGGCATCCGCGTGCTTCCGGAATTCAAACAGCGCGACCGGCTCGCTTTTTCGTTCATGTCGCAGGGAGTCTCGTCCGAGCGGCAGGTTGAGACGGCCGTGACGCAGACTTTGGATCTGATACGCCAGACCCGCCGCGACAACAGACGGATCATTATCGTTGCCGGTCCAGTGGTCGTGCACACGGGCGCGCAATCCGCGCTTGCGCAACTCGTCCGGGACGGCTTCGTAGACGCGTTGCTGGCTGGCAACGCGCTTGGGGTACACGACGTCGAGGCGGCTCTGCTGAACACTTCGCTGGGCATTCGGATGAGCGACGGACGCCAGGCCGAGCACGGCCATCGCAATCACATGCGAGCGATCAACGCCATCTATCACTGCGGCGGTATTCGCGAAGCCGTCGAGCAGGGCAAACTCACCTCGGGCATTCTCTACGAGTGCATTCAGAACGACGTGCCCTATGTGCTGGCGGGCAGTCTGCGCGACGACGGTCCGCTGCCCGACACGATTACCGACATGAACGCGGCCCAGCAAGCGTACGCCGATCAGCTTCGGGGCGCCGGGCTGGTGATCTGCCTCGGGTCGATGCTGCATTCCATCGCCACCGGCAACATGATGCCGTCGTGGATGAAACTCATCTGCGTGGATATCAATCCGGCGGTCGTCACCAAGGTGTCGGATCGCGGCACCGGCCAGGCGATCGGCGTGGTGACCGACGTGGGCCTGTTTCTGAACCTGCTCGCTAAGGGGCTTGACGATTCCTGACGCTCGCCGGGTCTTAGCCCGCTTTTCTCGCCACGTGGCGAAGCGAAGCACATGAGAGGCGCGTCAGTACGAGGCGCGCGCCGCTTGACGAGCGCAGG
>JAKZVH010000034.1:0-7414 GCA_047516145.1 Gammaproteobacteria bacterium | reverse complement strand
GTCCGCACGGTCTCGGTCGCCGGGCTGTAGCCGTTCCCCCCGTCCGTGGAAAACTCCACCGTGAAGTCCGAGGCCACGTTGGCGTTGCCGCCGTAGCCCCAGATCACCAGCGCGCTCAGGCTGTAACGCCCGTCCAGCGTCAGGGTGAACTGCGGGTCGAGATGGTCGCTGGGATCCTCGAAATAGCTCGGGTCGCCCTGGGTTTGGGTCACCCACGCGGACATGCGGCCGGAACTGTGGGTCACCGTGTCCAGGTTCGCCTCGGTCGGCGTGTCGGACAACCCGCTGCCATTGATCAGATTGTCGATTGCGTAGCCCAAACTTGTCAGACTGTCGCCCTGGGTTTGTGCGATGGCCGTGGGCGTGATTGCCTGGAGTTGAACCGACGCGTGTTGTGCTGCCAGATCGGCAGGAGAGATTACTAGTACCGTTGTGAGCGTGCAGATCGAGCCGAGCCCGGATCGCAGGGGAATCCTGGGTGAAAGACAGCGTATCCGGCTTTTGAGGTTCTGCATCTCAATGCGCTTGGAGCCAGTTGGAAACAATTTGCCGATGCCATCCGTCAGTGCCAGGGAAGTCAGCTGTCTTGACTCAGGCTCAAACGCGGATGGCAGATCAATTGCCAAACGGTACCCGATATGATTGTATATGTAAAATCTGATCGCATATATGCAATAGAAATTACCAAGTTGATACCCGAGAATGCCGGACTCAAACGCAAGGGTTTGCGCGATTCGCCGCAAGCCAATTGGGCAATACATGTGGTCATTTCCGTTGATCACTCAGCACAAATGGCCTGGCTCGGTGCGCGGAATTCCGATCCGGCAATCGCCGCTGCAATGGCTTGACGCCCCCGAGCGAGAGGCAAACATGCAACAGGCCAATCATCACCGAACCGTTGAACGGGCAGTTGGACTGCTGGCGTGGCTGCTGATCGCCGTTCCGGCCGGCGCCCAGGTCGAGGGCCTGCAGATCATGCCCAACTTCCGCGAAGCGGACATGCGCCAGGTGATTGAAGCCGTGGGCGAGGTGACCGGCCGGAACTTGCTAGTCGACCCCCGGGTAACCGGGCAGGTCACGTTTCTGTCGTACACGCCCATGTCCGCGGAAGCCTTCTACGAAGCCTTTCTGGCCACGCTGTCGGTCCACGGCTTCATTGCGGTCGAAGCGGACGACATCGTCAGGATCGTACCGGACGCCACCGCGCGGGTGCATCCGGGCGTGGCCGCGGGGACGGACGGCGATCGCATCGTCACCCAAGTGATGCAGCTGGACAACGTCGGCGCCGCTCAACTGGTCCCCATCCTTCGGCCTCTGATCCCCCAATACGGCCATCTGGCTGCTCATCCGGGGACCAATACCCTGATCATCGTGGACCGCGGATCGAACGTGACTCGGATGCTCACCATCATCGAACGCATGGATCAGGCCTTCGATAACGAGATCGAGATCATCCGCATAGAGAACGCGTCCGCCGCCGAAGTCGTCAGCCTGATCACCATGTTGAACCAGGCCAATGCGGCCGAGGGCGTTCCGGCGCTACGGCTCGCCGCCGACGCACGCACCAACAGCATCATGATCGGCGGCCCCGACAACCAAAGGCTGCGTTACCGCGCACTGATCGCCCATCTGGATAGGCCCGTGGGCGAAGGCGGCGAAACGCAGGTACGCTACCTGAACTATGCCAACGCGGAACAGCTGGCCACCAATCTGCAGATGCAGTTCGCGACCCAGTCCGAACAGGGCGAGGAAGTGACCCTGTGGGCCGATGCCGGCACGAATTCGCTGATCATCAACGCCCCGGCGAGAATTCTGCAGGACGTGAACGCGGTCATCGACCGGCTGGATATCCGACGGGCCCAGGTTCAGGTCGATGCCATCATCGTCGAAGTCACCGAGAGCCGGGCCAACGAACTCGGAGTGACGTGGGCCCTGCAGGGCGCCCAGGTAAACAGTCCCGTCGCCGGCACCAACTTCCCCGGCACCGCGCCCGGGATCCTGCAACTCGGGGCGGCGGCTGCGTCGGCGGAAGCCGGTGCGCTCGCGGCCGTGCCCGAGGGCCTGCTCACGGCTGTTGGACGCGTCCGCGACTCCGGCGCCAGTTGGGCGGCGGTGCTCACGGCGCTGGCCGGGAATTCAGCCACCAACATTATCGCCACGCCGACAATTGTCACCCTGGACAACGAGGAGGCGACGATTGAAGTCGGCAGCGAGGTACCGTTTCTGAGCGGGCAATACACCGGTACCAACGCCGCCAGCGGCATCCTGAACCCGTTTCAGACCATCAACCGCTCGCCGGTGGGCACGCGGCTGACGATCACGCCCCAGATCAACGAGGGCTCAGGCGTAAAGCTGCTGATCGAGCAGGAGACGTCCAGCATCAGTCAGGGTGTACAGGGCGCGGTCGACCTGGTCACCGACCGGCGCAGCATCAGCACCACGGTCTTCGTCGACGACGGCAGCATCCTTGTACTTGGCGGGCTCATCGACGACCAATTACGCGAGGTCGAGCAGCGTGTGCCTGTCCTGGCTCGGATACCGATTATTGGCGCACTGTTTCGATCCCAATCCACGGAGCTTGAAAAAACCAACCTGATGGTGTTCATCCGACCCACCATTCTGCGCGACAGCGTGGAGGCAGCTTTCCAGACGGACAGCAAGTATCGATTTATTCGGGATCTACAGCTTGGGCAAGGCACCGGGAATATCCCGTTGATGCGCGATCAAGAGCGACCGGTGCTGCCGCCTATCGAAGAAGCACCGAGTGCGCCGGCGCCCGCCGAGGTTCACGAAGGCGGCGATTGAATCGTGGCTTCGCCTTGCGTAAGCAAAATAACCGACAATCAAATCGATCGGATTGCAAGCGCGCTGTGTCGCATATTTGAAAAGTGTTTGTTTATTTGCATAATGAGTGCTCTGACCTGGGCGATTATTTCGGTGAACGCGATACATGTTGTGCCTGATGCTTGATTTGCGAGATAGCCTTGAGCTGATCGAGGCTTATGAGGGACACCATCGACCGGGCAACGTCTGGCCAGAGGTCATCCGCAGCATCAGGAAGTCCGGCGTCGTGGGGATGCGCATTTTCCGATGCGGGACGCGATTGACCATGATCATGGAAGTGGAGGATTCGTTTGATCCCGCCGCCAAGGCGGCGAGCGATGCGTCCAACCGAAGGGTCGTCGAATGGGAACGGTTGATGGAAACCTACCAGGATGCTGGCGATGCTGGCGATGCTGGCGAGAAATGGAGGCTGGCAAAGTGCATCTTCGACCTGTCCGATCATACCGGCTGACGACTTTGGCGCCGGAATGATCGAAGTAGGAATCGCGACTGCCGGCCCGAAATGCGTATCGATCTGACGGGAAAGACGGCACTGATCACCGGCGGCGCGGGGGGAATCGGTCGCGCGTGCACATCCGCGTTGGTTTCTGCGGGCGCGTCGGTGGTCGTGGCGGATAACGACGAAGCCGGTGCGCTTGAGACCGTTCGCTCGACCGGCGGACTTGCCGTGGCGTGCGATATTTGCGATCCCGAGTCCATTGCGGAGATGCGTGACAAGGTCGTCGCGGAATCGGGGGGCGTGGATATCCTGGTCAATTGCGCGGGGATGATTCGTTATCGAAGCGGTGTTTCCGACGTATCCGTCGAGGAGTGGGATCGCGTCCTGGACACGAACCTTCGAGGAACGTTCCTGGTCTGCCGGGCGTTCATGCAAGTACTGAAGGACCGCGGCGGCGGGCGGATCGTCGTTCTGTCCTCGATGGCGGCGCGCCTGGGCGGAATCGAGGTCGGCGTCGATTACACCTCGTCCAAGGCGGGCCTGATCGGCCTTGCACGGTCCTTGGCGCGGGAGGGCGGACCCTACGGAATCACTGCCAATGCGCTCGCGCCCGGCGTCATCCTGACCGAACCGGTCAGACGTCACCTGTCGGCGGCGCGCGAGCAGGCCTATTGCGAGCGGATTCCTTTGGGCCGCCTGGGCGAAGCGGAAGATGTCGCTCACGCGGTGCTGTTTCTGGCCTCACCCCTGGCGAATTACATTTCCGGCGTTGTCCTGGACGTCAACGGCGGCATGTACATGGCCTGACCACCCACCGGGACCGGGGAAGAACCATGTCCGAAACCGCCGTGCGGATTTCCGTGTCGACCTTGACCGCGTTTATCGTGAATGTTCTCCACGCGGTGGGCGTGCCGAGGGACGACGGCGCCATCGTCGCGGAGTGTCTACTGACGGCAAACCTGTCGGGCGTCGATTCCCACGGTGTCGTGAGACTTGCGCATTACGTACGGCGCTTGTCCAACGGGTCGATCGAAGCGCGCCCGGAGATCCGGTTCGAGCGCACGTCCCCGGCAGTTGGACGGCTGGATGGTGGCCACGGCCTGGGGCATGTGGTGAGTCATCGCGCGACCTCGGAAGTGATGGCGCTGGCCGCTGAGACCGGCACAGGCGCCGTGTCGGTGGGCAATTCGAGCCACTTCGGCATGGCGGGCTACTTCGCGCTTCGCATGGCAACGCACGGCCACATCGGCCTGTGCATGACGCCGACCGATCCGTTCCTGGTTCCCTACGGCGGTTCCGAACCGTTTTTCGGAACCAACGCCATCTCTATTGGGTTCCCCGCCGAGGGTGCGCCGGTGGTGGTGGATATGGCGACCACAACGATTCCCTACGGCAAGGTGGCCCTGGCGGCGGTCGAAGGAACGGCGATCCCCGACAATTGGGGGGTGGATGCCCAGGGCCATCCGACCACCGATCCCGCTCAGGTCGTGGGGCTGTACCCGGCTGGCGGTCCGAAGGGCAGCGGACTGGCCATGGCCATCGACATTCTCGGCAGCCTCCTGTCCGGCATGCCCTGGGGACCGCACATCGCAAAGATGTACGGGGATCCGGACTCGCCCCGTCGTCTGGGTCACTTCTTCGCGGCTTGGGACGTCCGGCGGTTTCTGCCGCTCCACCGATTCAAGCGCAGCTTGCGGGCGATGTGCGGAGAACTGAATGCATTGGCGCCCGCACCCGGCTTCAAGCGTGTGACCTACCCGGGGCAGCTGGAAGGCGATCGCCGGGAAGCCCGCCGGATCGACGGAATTCCCCTGGACCCCGGGCTCGTCGGGGAACTCGCCGAACTGGGCCGATCGGTCAACGTCGTGCTGGACCGGTAGTCGCGGTTTCCGCAGTTCCTCGCCTGAGCGGCTCCCGGCCAATGCGATGCCGTTCCGTCAGGCGCGGGCCTTGAGTCGGTAGAAGCGGGCCGCATTTCCGCCTTCGATCGCCTCACGGTGCACTGTGCGCAGGTGGGACAGCCACCGTTGCGTGGCCGAATGCCAGCCGAGATAGCCGGTTCTCGCAGTCAGTACGGGCCAGTCGCTGCCCCACATCACGCGCTCGGCGCCAAAGCTCGCGAGGATATGATCCATGTACGGGATCAGGTCCGTGAACGAGTGCGTATCGTGTGCCTCCGTAATCAAACCGGACAACTTGCAGTATGCCGATGTGTCCTCGGCGATTCGCATCAGCCCGTCCGCCCAGGGTTGCCACCCACCGCGGGCAATGTCCGGTTTGGCGCCGTGATCCACGACGACGCGCAGGTCCGGATGCCGCCGTAGCAGTTCAAGCAGGTACGGCAGGTGCACCGGCTTGACCAGCGCATCGAAGGTAAGACCACTTGCCGCGATGGCTTCGAGCACGGGTTGCAGCGACGGTTGCAGCATCCAGGCCGGATCGGCGATATCCTGAATCATGGGACGGACGCCGAGGAAAAACGGATTTTCCTGGAGCGTTTCAAGATCGTCGAGGCTGGCCTGTCCGCCTTCCATGTCAACCCAACCGACGACACCGGCGATGAAGTCGTGGCGCTCGGCGAGTTCGAGCAGGTATCGGGTCTCGTCGAGCGTCGGTGCCGCCTGCACCAGGACGGTCCGGCGAATGCCCTCCTGCGCGAGCAGCGGCTCCAGGTCCGCGGGCAGAAAATCCCGGTACAGCGCGGTCAACTCGGGCGTGAGCCAACCGTAGTCGTCTCGATCGAGGGTCCAGAAGTGCTGGTGGCTGTCAATGCGAAGCGGCATCGTCCAGGCGCGGCCTCAGCCCGACGCCGGTGTCGGTACGCCGGCGTCGAGCAGCGATCGGTCGTGAAGGGTCTGCCAGAACTCGTCCGGAATGTCGGTCGAGAACAGATCGACCGTCTGACGGACCCGGCGCTCGTTGCCGATGCCGGGAATCACCGAGACTACCGCCGGGTGGGCCAGCGGAAACTGCAGCGCCGCAGCTGCCAGGGGAATGCCGAAGTCATGGCATACGGCCTCAAGGGCCGCCACTTTCTGCACGACCGCTTCGGGCGCCGGGCGGTAATCGTAGCAGGCGGGGCCGCCACCCCGAACCCCGGTGGCCAGGATGCCGGAGTTGTAGGGCGCACCGACGATGACCGAACAGTGCCGCCGCTCGCATGCGGGCAGGAATGTACCGATGGCGCCTTGTTCGAGCAGCGTGTAACGGCTGGCCAGCAGGAAACAGTCCCAGTCGCCGTGATCCAGCGCGGCCTCGCAGACCTCGAATTCGTTCGCCCCGATTCCGATGGCGCGGACCTGACCGCTGGAGCGCAGTTCGTCAAGGGCGCGGTACCCTCCGCTCATGGCGATGGGAAACAGGCGGCGGTTGTCTTCCCCATGGGTGTAGGCGCCGATGTCGTGCATGAAGAGGATGTCGATGCGATCCAGCCCGAGCCTCTGGAGGCTGTCTTCGTAGGACCGCATGACCCCGTCGTAGCTGTAGTCATGGACGATGTCGAACGGCATCGGCGAAACGAAACCATGACGTTCGTTCGCGAATCCGGCCGGCTTCAGCAGGCGCCCGACTTTCGTGGACAGGACGTAGTCGCGATTCGGGACCATCCGCAGAACATCGCCGATGCGTCGTTCGCTCAGCCCCTGACCGTAGTGCGGCGCGGTATCGAAGTAACGAAAGCCATGCTTTCTCGCCTCCGCAAGCACGGTGCGAGCCCGAGTATCCGAGACGGATCGGTAGAGATTTCCAAGGGGCGCACAGCCGAATCCGAGCGTATCGACTTCGAGTCCGGTATTGGCGATCGGGCGCCGCTCGAAGGGGTTCATCCGTTTGCCGGGTCATTCGTTGGCGTCGGCCGTTTGCCGGGCCGAAGCCGGGCACGCCATTCGGCGCCGTCGGGGTACTGAAAGCGCTCGAGCGTGGCCGGGTGCATCTTGACGCTGAAACCCGGCGCCGTCGGGGCCGCGTAGAAGCCGTTGTGCACACGGCAGTGATCCTCGAAATGCTCGTGCAGGCGATCGACGTATTCGATCACCCGATCGCCGACATCGGCAGAGATCTGCACGTAGTCGATCATGGACAAGTGCTGCGCGTATTCGCACAGGCCCACCCCCCCGGCGTGCGGGCATACCG
>JAKZVH010000033.1:0-7502 GCA_047516145.1 Gammaproteobacteria bacterium | reverse complement strand
AGCCACCGCCGCACCTCCGGATCGTCGATTTCATCCGGAGCCAAGTAGCTGATGCGCGCCATACTGTTTCACCTGTTGCCGGGCCGGTCCCCAGTGTATGCGCCGGTCCCGGAAAATCAACGGTTCAATTCGTTCAAGCGTGTGGACGCGATGACTTGCCGGCGTGCCAGAAGATCATCAGTGTCGCGAATAAGCCCAAGCCGGCATGCACAACGAAAGACCATTCCACCACGTTGAGATAGCTGAACAGCCGTTCGTGGACGAAGTCGCCTCCCCGTTGCGCGATCGGGCCGCTACCCATGTGCATGGACAACAGCATCATTACCACGGTCATGCTCGCCAACATGCCCAGAGAACGCATCTTGGCAGACAGGGCGGAGGCGATTTCCACACGGTGCTGCCCGGCACTGTGCAGAATCGTGCTTACGTTGGGCGAGGAGAACAGACCCAGCCCCAAGCCTTGCAGGCTCAGTACAACCACCAGATATGTCAACGAAGTTCCCGCGGAAACACGTGTTGCCAGCAGCAGGCTCGACGTCACCATCACCGTACCCAGCCCGGCAAGTCGCTGCGGGGGATAGCGATCCGAGAGGCGCCCGGAAATCGGCGCCACCAGGGCCATGCACAGGGGCGATAGAGCGAGCAGCAGCCCGGACTCCTGAGCCGTATAGCCGCTGACCAACTGCAGATGGATGCTGAACAGAAATGCCATCGCGAAGCCCGCCGAATAGACCAGGAATTGCGAGGCCAACGCCCGCGAATATTCGGAATTGGACCGGATCTCGCTCAGCCGCAGCATGGGCTGTACGCTACGCTCCTCAATCGCAAAGAAAGCGGCGCACGCACCCACGCCGCTGAGCATGAGGAAGTAACCCAACGATTGTTCGCCCACGATCGAACTGCCCGCGACGACCAACATGACGGCGAGTATGACCAGCCCCGTCGATAGCCAATTCAGGCGTGGCCGGGAAAATTTCCACGGTCCCAGGCGCGCCCACTGCAGTGCGCCAAACGTCCCGAATAACGGTATGGCCGTAAGAAAAAAGACCCATCGCCATCCCAGTTGAGTGGTGATAACACCGGCCGCCAGAGGTCCGGCCGTCACCCCGCAGTAGACGGCCCCCATGGACAGGCCAATGGCCCGGCCGCGGAGGCCCGCCGGGGTTGCTTCAAAGAGAATCGCCATGACGGTAGCGCCCATGAAGGCGGAAGCAATTCCTTGTACCAGCCGCACGGAAATGATGGCGCTGGTTGATGGGAGGAACCCGATGACCGCCGTGGCGCACGCATAGATCAATAGTCCGATACGGAACAGCGTACGCTTATCCGAATGTTGGGCGACGCATCCCAGCGGCAACAGGAACGCCGCACCACCTGCCAGGTAGACACTCTCGACCAGACCGAGTGCCACGCCGCTGGCAGCGAGTTCAACCCCCAGGGTCGGTAGTGCGACGCCGACGCCGGAGTACATGAATGGAATCGCGAATTGCGTGAGCGCCATGAGGTAGGCGACGGACGGCAATGCCGGCTTGGGTGAATTCCCGGGACCCAACGGGACGCTCATTCGGAGCGCTTCGCTTCGTGCCAGAAGCGGTCCAGCGCTGCCAGATCGTGGCTGTCCCAGTCGCCTCCCCGTTCCATCACCTGTCGCTCGACATGCCGAAAGCGCCTGTCGAAACGCGCGTTGGCCTCGCGCAGACAGCGTTCCGGGTCCAGTGCGAGGCGCCTGCACAAATTGACCAGTGTAAACATCACATCGCCGATTTCCGCCGCCAGGCCGTCCCGGTCGTCATTGGCCAGCACCTCGTCCAACTCGGCGAGTTCCTCGTCGAGCTTTTTCCGCACCGAGCCTGTGTCGGGCCAATCGAATCCCACTCGCGCCGCGCGACCGGACAGCTTGGTGCCCCGCGTAAGTGCGGGCAGCGCCACCGGCACATCATCGAGCACGCTGGTGCTGGAATTACCGCGTTCCCGGGCCTTTAGCGCCTCCCATGCCCGCGTCTGCGCTGCAGCCGTATCGACCCTTTCACCTCCGAATACGTGGGGATGACGGCGGATCATTTTTTCGCAGATGGCGGTCACCACGTCGGCAAATTCGAACAGGTCGGCTTCCTCGGCCATTCGAGCGTGGTAAACGACTTGCAGAAGCAGATCTCCCAACTCGTCCTTGAGGTCATCATGGTTCTCGCGGGCGATCGCATCCACCACCTCGTACGCTTCCTCCAGCGTGTAGGGGGCGATGCTCGCAAACGTCTGCTCGATATCCCAGACACAACCCTCCCGCGGGTCACGAAGCCGCGCCATGATCTTCAGGAGGTCGGAGATATCCTTTTTATCTTTCTTCTTTTTCATCTGTAATCAAAGAGAGAAACCGAACAAGAATGGATGCCGTCGCTCCCCAGATCCGGTGCCCGCCATATTCGATTTCGTGAAGCCTGATCCGCGTGCCGAGACGGTTCCGGTACCCGGTCCGGATGTTTCCTTCCGCCAGAAGAAATTCAAGCGGGACTTCAAAGATTTCCTCGACCTCGGTACGGTCCGCGACCGGTCGATATGCGGAACCGACAAGAGCCACGACCGGCGTGACGAGGAATCCGGTCACGGTGAGCAGGTTCTCAAGGCACCCCACCACGGTTACCAGGCCGGGCTTCATACCCACCTCTTCTTCCGCCTCGCGGATGGCCGCGGCCTCCGGTCCCGCGTCGCCCGGCTCGATCCTTCCGCCGGGGAAGCTCACTTGCCCGGGGTGATCTTTCAGGTGCCGAGACCGCTCCGTAAATAGCAGCGCCAGTCCTTCAGGCCGCTCGATGAGTGCCAGCAATACGGCCGCCGGACTGCGCGGCCGTTCGAGGATTTTGAGCAGAGGCGGTGAGATTGACCCATCCACGTCGCGCCGCAATCGCGCCATCGGGTCATTCGATGCGTCCACGCCGGCGAGGCACGACTCGATGTGCGCGCGCATGTCACGCGCTTGGCGACGGGACGCTGGTGCAATATGTGGGTTAACCCTTGATTCCCCCACGGGTCAACTCGGCTGCGTCCAGAAGCGATTCAAGCTCCTCGCGGCTCAAGTCGGTTTCTTCGGCGGCTACGTCGACGATGGGGCGGCATTCCCGGTAGGCGCGTTTGGCGATGGCAGCGCCCTTGTCGTAGCCGATGATGCGATTCAACGCGGTCACCAGTATGGGATTTCTCTGCAGCGCAGCCCGCAGGTGGTCTTCGTTGACGGTGAATCCCTCAATGGCTGAATCCGCCAGGAGCCGGGCCGAGGTGGCGAGTATCCCGATACTCTGCAATAGATTGTGGGCAATGACGGGCAACATGACGTTGAGTTGAAAGTTGCCCGATTGCCCTGCCAGCGTAACGGCGGTGTCGTTGCCTATCACCTGGACCGCGGCCATTGCGGCGGCCTCCGGCACCACGGGATTGACCTTCCCGGGCATGATGCTGCTGCCGGGCTGCAGGGCCGGCAGCTTGATCTCACCAAGGCCCGCCAGGGGACCGCTGTTCATCCACCGCAAATCATTGGCGATCTTCAACAGGCTGACCGCGGCCGTCTTCAACTGGCCCGATAATTCCACGGAGGTGTCCTGACAGCTCAGTGCTTCGAAATAGCTGTCAGCAGGCCGAAATGCGATGTTGGTCTGCTGGGCCAGGCAGGCAGCCACGCGAACACCGAACTCCGGATGTGCATTGATGCCGGTTCCCACGGCCGTGCCGCCCTGGGCCAGTCCGCTGAGCCGCGCCAGGACACCGGCGATGCGCTGATAGCCGTCCCTGATCTGCGTTGCCCATCCCGACAATTCCTGGTCGAATCGCAGCGGCATGGCGTCCATGAGGTGGGTCCGGCCGGTCTTGGCGATGCCGGACAGCGCCTGAGCCCTGCGTTCGATGGTACCGGCCAGGTGATCCAGTGCCGGCAGCAAGAATTCGGTGACACCGAGCGCGGCGCTCACGTGAACCGCGGACGGTATCACGTCGTTGCTGCTTTGCCCCATATTGACATGGTCATTGGGATGTACGCTCTTGCCGTGAATACGCGTGGCGAGGTTGGCGATGACCTCGTTGGCGTTCATGTTCGAACTGGTACCCGACCCGGTCTGAAACACGTCCACGGGGAAATGATCGTCATGCCGCCCCTCGGCGACTTCCATCGCGGCAGACTTGATGGCATCCGCCATATCGCCCGACAAGAGCCCAAGATCATGGTTCGTCGCTGCCGCAGCCCACTTGATCAGACCCAGTGAGCGAATGAACTGCCGGGGCATGCGCAATCCGCTGACCGGGAAATTTGTTACAGCCCGTTGTGTCTGGGCACCCCACAGGGCGTCGGTCGGCACCTCCAACTCGCCCATGCTGTCGCGTTCGATTCGAAATTCGGTGCTCATGCAATTTTCCTCTGCATCCGGACGGGGGCTCCGGTAAGGTTCCCTGCAAGTCGGCGATCGCGGATGGACGGTGTATGATGCTCACTCTGCTGCTGCTTGTATAGGGATGCCGAGCACGCCGGTGGATCCTGCCAATCTCACCGCACTTTCACCGCTGGACGGACGCTATGCGTCCAAAGCGGCGCCGCTGCGCAGTTTTCTCTCCGAATCCGCGCTGATCCGCTACCGCACCACGATTGAGGTTCGTTGGTTGCAGCACCTCGCCGCCGAGACCACCGTCGATGGGCTGGCACCATTGGACACGGCGGTGAACGATGCGTTGGAGCGACTCGTCGAGCGCTTCGACATCGACGACGCACGCCGCGTAAAGGAAATCGAAGCCACGATCAATCATGACGTCAAGGCAGTCGAGTACTTTCTGCGGGAAGAGTTGGCCAGGGTGTCCGACAGTTCGCCCGAATTGAGCGCTTACCTGCATTTTGCCTGCACGTCCGAGGACATCAACAATCTGGCTTACGGCCTCATGCTGCGGGACGCCCGCGAAACCGTACTGGTACCTGGAATCCGTTCGCTGATCGATTCCCTGCGGGGGCTGGCGCATCAATTCGCGGAGGCGCCCATGCTGTCGCGCACCCATGGTCAGCCCGCCTCGCCCACGACCATGGGAAAGGAACTGGCCAACTTCGCGCACCGCCTTTCATCCCAGGCAGAGCAATTCTCGGCGGTGGCGATTCTCGGCAAGATGAACGGTGCCGTGGGCAATTTCAATGCCCATCTGGCCGCCTACCCGCAAGCGCCCTGGCCGCGAATCGGGGCGCAATTCGTCGAAACGCTGGGCCTGGAGGTCAATCCCTATACGACGCAGATCGAACCTCACGATTGGATCGCCGGCTACTGTCATGCACTGGTCCGCGTCAACACCGTGATACTCGATCTCTGCCGCGATCTCTGGGGATATGTCAGCCTCGGGTACTTTCGATCCCGCGCAGCGCCGGGCGAGGTGGGCTCGTCGACCATGCCGCACAAGGTAAACCCCATCGAGTTCGAAAACGCGGAAGGCAATCTCGGTGTCGCCAACGCGCTGTTGGGATTCCTCGCGGAGAAGCTGCCCCAGTCCCGTTGGCAGCGGGATCTGACCGATTCCACCACGCTGCGGAACCTGTCGGTGCCCCTGGGGCACAGTCTGCTGGCCACCGAATCGTGCCTGCGCGGCCTGGAAAAGCTCGAAGTCGATCGGGACCGGATGCAGGAGGACCTGTCAGGCAATCCTCAAGTGCTTGCCGAGGCCGTACAAACGGTCATGCGCCGCTACGGCATTGCCGATGCCTACGAGCAACTCAAGGCGCTCACGCGCGGCCGGTCCATTACCCGGGAGACGCTGGACGAATTCATTGCCGCTCTGGACATTCCCGAAGCGGCGCGGGTACGGCTTGCGGCGTTGTCGCCATCGGACTATGTCGGGCTGGCCTCGCAACTGGCCAGCGAAATCTAGCGGTTCCACCACTCGCCCGGATATCGCACCGGTCATCCGTCCAGGGTGCACTCGTAAGGCTCTACGACCATATCGGGCCGCCAGTTGAACTCCCAGCGCGCTGAAACGGGTTCGGTGAACGTCCCGGGATCGGAAACCTCAAGGTCGTAGGTTAGCTGGGTCTCGTCGTCGCTGAGCGTAAACCGCTCCGTAGTCTCGACGGCCTCGCTTTGGGGAACGATGCCGATACTGTCGAAGTAAGGCCAATTCACCCGCGTTGTGCGAACGATCAACGTGTTTCCTTCCCAATGTCCCTCTGAATACCCGAGGGGGGATGGCGGTTGGAAAGAAGTGTCCACATCCGGGTTCATGTGCACCGTTCGCACGACATCGAACACCTCGATGCGAATGACGATGTCGCCGTCACGCTCGACGAAGTCGATCGGATGAGGCGCGGAGACACGAGTCATCACGCCCGGCATTCCACCGGCAATGCACTGCACGGTCAGATCATCCGCTTCACTCCAGGCTGCCTGTACTGCTTGCGCTTCGGGCGTCAGGGGAAGATCCGAAGGGAACCCGCTACCTTGCCGCCGCAGCCAGACCCGGAATATGCCTTGCGAGCCATCGGCCGCCTCCAACGATGGTTCCGTATAAAGTGGGTCGTCGTCAAAACCGATGTGTTTGGTGGACCAACGAGGTTCCGGATTACCGCGGGTCCGAATCTCGGTGCCGTCCGGCAAGAGTAAATTCGTGACGTACAGGCTGTTTCCCGACCGCGACGGATGACCCGCAACCCTGATCGTACCGCCCAGAGGTATCAGCTCCGGACCGAGCCCTCGCCGGCCCAGTGAATTGACGTCCTGCGCTTCAAGATCCCAGGTCTGTTCCGTGCCATCCTCACCCGGAACACCGAGCGTCAAGCGGACGTGAGGATTCCTCCAGGAAAGGGTCATGACCTGCCCTTCGAGTTCCTGCACGACACTGGTATCGTGCTCGACGTTGGCGTGATGCCCGTTCAGGACGGTCGAAAGCAAACCAGCCGCCAGGAAACCGGCCAACTTCTTCACGACTGTTTCTCCAATTTCATTCAGAAAGTACAAGTGTACCCAATCGGTGCCCGCCAACCTCTGTTGCGGCCCTTTACCAGGGCTTGCGCCCGGTAGCCGCCCCCCATGCCAGGGCGGCTATCGCACCGGGATTTTTCCTCCACCGGCCGAGCGCCGCGCGCGGCGTCCCGGGCCATCTCGATCTGCGAGGCTTCCATATCGATGCCATGCAGCATTCCGGGCGCTACCGCTCTCGCCAAGCCCACGAAAATTGTGCCCGGGCCGCAACCAAAATCGAGGACTTGCATACCGGGCTTGAGATGCGGGAGCAGATGCGAGGTATTGATTCGCGCACCACGTCGCGTGATCATTTGCTGGAACTCAGCACTATAACCCATTGTATATTCTTGTGAATCAGTATCTTCTCGCATGCTCCCGTACCTCTGTGGAATTTCTTTTTGTGCGTAGCCGGCGCATTATCGCAAGACAGCGCTGTCATGCAAACCGCGGTCCTTCCGAAAGCGCGTAAAATCCGTTTCATGAGCACTGATGGTCTGGTCATCGTTGCGCTGTCCGGTGGTGTGGACTCCGCCG
>JAKZVH010000032.1:0-23300 GCA_047516145.1 Gammaproteobacteria bacterium | reverse complement strand
CCCGAATAGAGCAGTCGAGCGGCGCGCCAACCCTGTGGGAGGAGATGGAATCGCCCGACTCCGGGTAAGTCCCGACACCGCCGGACCTGTTCGCTGATCCGCCTTTGCAGCCCGTCCCCCGAACGGCTAAGATTCGCCACTTTGCCGCGCCCCTAAACTCGAACTGAGAGGCCTCATGGAAACACTAACGTTCAATACCGCGATGCTCGTATCGGGGATCGTCCTGGCGGCCACCTTCATCATGATTTTCACGGAGCAACTTCACGGGTTCGAGCGGTCGAAGGTCGCCGCGGCGGGTGCGGTGACCATGGTCATCGTGGGGCAGATCTTCGGTTTCTATTCTCCGATGGATGCCGTTGAAGCCGTTGACTGGAACGTGATCTTCCTGCTGGCGGCGATGATGACCATCGTCTCCATCATGATTCCCACCGGCGGCTTCAACTGGATGGCCTACAAGATCGCGGCCATGAGCAAGGGCAATCTGTACCTGATGCTGGTCATGCTGGGAACGGCCGTTACGGTGTTGTCGCTGTTGCTGGACAATGTGACGACCGTGGTTATTTTCGGCCCGCTCATCATTCTCATCGCCCGGGCACAGAAAATCTCCCCGATTCCCTATCTGCTGGCGGCCGCGCTGCTGTCGGATACCGGCGGTATCGCCACGCTTGTAGGCGATCCGCCGAATATCATGATCGGTTCCGCCGCGGACATCAGCTTCAACAACTTCGTTATCCACATGGGCGGGATAACCCTGGTCTCCTGGGTCGCGGTTCTGGTTGCGCTCAAGTTCCTGTTTCGGAAGGAGTTGGCGCAAACGCCCGCCGACGCGACGCTTGAGGTGGTGGAAATCAAGGACCCCAGGCTGTGGAAGGGCTCCCTCGCGATCCTCGGCATCATGGTGGTGTTCTTCATGCTGCACAACGCGCTTAACTGGGAGCCCTGGTTCGTCGCCGTACTGGGGATGACCGGGTTGGTCTTCGTATCCCGCAAGCTGGTGATGGACCAGGCCATGGAACACGTGGAGATCACCCTGCTGATGTTCTTCCTCGGTCTTTTCATGATCGTCGGCGGCGTGGAACACAGCCAATTCCTGCAGTGGATCGGGCAATTCATCACGCCGTTCGTCGTATCCGACCTGCTGATCGCAACGATCGCGCTCATGTGGGTCGGGGCCTTCCTCTCAGCGGCCATCGACAACATTCCGTTTACCGCGGCGATGATCCCGATCATCCTGGGTATGGAGCAACAGGGCATCAACGTCGCGCCGCTGTGGTGGGGCTTGGCCATGGGTGTGGGTCTGGGCGGCAATGGGACGCATATCGGTTCCACGGCCAACGTATTCATCGTCACGATTTCGGAACGGCTGGCCCGGGAACAGAATGATCGAAGCCTGGCCATTACGCCGGGGTTGTGGTTCAGGAAGGGCAGTCCCGTGATGCTGTTGACGTTGGTGATTTCGACCTTCGTGTTCTTGCTGTTCTTCGACTTCTTCGCGCAGCCGGTCAACTAGCCCACGCTTTGCGACAAACGGACATCGCGCGGACCCCTCGACCCTGTGCCGGCGTCGGGTGTCTGCGCGCCGGAGTCCCGTAGCGTGGCCCACCTGTCATGAAGGTACTCGTCACCGGCGCAGCGGGCTTTATCGGCTTCCACGTTTCCAGGGCGTTGCTGGCGCGCGGCGACGAGGTGGTGGGCGTGGACAATCTGAACGCCTACTACGATGTGCGGTTGAAAGACGCGCGTCTGGATATTCTCCGGCCGGCGCCGAATTTTCGTTTCGTACGCATCGACCTGGCCGACCGGGAGCCGGTGGCTGAATTGTTCGCCGCGGAGGGCTTCCAGCGCGTGGTCCATCTCGCCGCCCAGCCCGGCGTGCGCAACAGCATTGCGCATCCCTTTGCGTACATCGAAAGCAACGTCCTGGGGACATTGACGGTTTTGGAAGGGTGCCGGCATACCGGGATCGAGCACCTCGTCTTTGCCTCGACCAGTTCCGTGTACGGCTCCAATACGCGCGTGCCATTCTCCGTACGGCGCAGCGCCGAGCATCCGCTGTCGCTTTACGCCGCGACCAAGAAATCCAACGAGATGATGGCGCATAGTTACGCGAGTCTTTACGGATTGCCGGTAACCGGATTGCGATTTTTCACCGTCTACGGTCCCTACGGACGCCCGGACATGGCGCTCTTCCAATTCACGCGGAACATTCTTGCGGGCCGGCCCATCGACCTTTTCAACTACGGCAAGCACCGTCGCGATTTCACGTACGTGGACGACGCCGTACGTGGAGTGATTGCCGTGCTGGATCGCGCGCCCCGGGCCGACCCGGATTGGGATAGCGGCGTTGCCGACCCCTCCACGAGCAGCGCGCCCTACCGAATCTACAATATCGGCACCCAGCAACCGGTAGACTTGACCCGGTACGTGGACGTGCTGGAGGCGTGTCTGGGGCGTGAAGCCAGGAAGCATCTGCTGCCGATGCAGCCCGGCGATGTTCCCGATACGTGGGGCGACGTGACGGAGTTGTCCGAAGACTTTGGCTACCATCCCGCGACCAAGGTGGAGGAAGGAGTCAAGCGCTTCGTGGAGTGGTATCTGGATTTCTACGGGATCGGCTCGTAGCGGCCCGCGACCACGGGCCGGTTGAGCATACGAGGATCGCGTTCATGAGCGGAGCAACCTACGGACCCCGCACCGATGCGTGGGCCGGACTCAAACGGTGTGCCGGCGAACTGGCCGCCAGGCCGATTGCCGCCCTTTTCGATGAGGATCCCAACCGCGCTCGGGCATTCTCCGTCGAGGCTGAGGGGTTGTGGTTGGATCTCAGCCGCCAGCGGATGGATTCAACCACGCTGAAGCTGTTGTTGCGGCTTGCCCGTCAGACAGGATTGCCAGGGTGGATCGACCGTATGTTCACCGGCGAACGCATCAACAACACCGAGGATCGCGCCGCGTTGCATATCGCGCTGCGACGCCCGGCCGATTCCCCGGTCGAGGTGGACGGCCGGAACGTGATGCCCGGCGTCGAGGCGGAACGAGCGAAGATGCGCGCGCTGGCTGACGCCCTGCATGGGCGAACGCTCACGGGATACACCGGCCGCCCGGTCACCGACATCGTCAATATCGGTATCGGCGGCTCGGACCTGGGCGCAGTCATGGCCGTGGACGCCCTTGATCGCTACCGCATGCCGGGCCTGGGCATGCATTTCGTCTCCAACGTGGACGGGGTCCAATCGGACCGGGTGTTGCGGGCCGTGGATCCCCAGACCACGCTGTTCGTGGTTTGCTCCAAGACGTTCACAACGCTGGAAACGTTGACCAATGCTCAAGCGGTCCGCGAATGGTTGCTGCAAAAGGGCGGCGCGGCGGCGGTGGCCGCGCAGTTTGTTGCCGTGTCGACCAACCACGCGGCGATGGACGCGTTCGGCATCGCACCCGAACGCCGCCTTGACGTGTGGGATTGGGTGGGCGGACGCTATTCGGTGTGCTCGGCCGCGGGGCTGGTCCTGGCCATGGCGATCGGCTGGCGACACTTCGCCCGGTTCCTGGCTGGCGCGCATCGACTGGACGAGCATTTTCGCACGGCGCCGTTCGAGCGAAATCTGCCGGTGCTGCTGGCACTTGCCGGGGTCTGGAACCGAAACTTCCTGGGCGTCGGCAGCCACGCCGTATTGCCCTACGATCAACACCTGCATCGGCTGCCCGCATACCTTCAGCAACTGGAGATGGAGAGCAACGGCAAGTCCGTGCGCCGCAACGGCGAGCCCGTGGAGTGCGCCACGGCGCCGGTCATCTGGGGTGAGCCCGGCTCCAATGCGCAGCATTCCTTCTACCAGTTGCTGCACCAGGGAACCGACCCGGTATCTGCGGATTTCCTGTTGCCCGCCGAGTCGCTGGTGGGCCGTCAGGCGCAGCAGGACATCGCCGGCCTCAACTGTCTTGCCCAGGCCTGGGCCCTGGCTGCGGGGGACCCGGCGGGCGAGGAGGCCGGACCCCATCGGCATTACCCCGCGAACCGGCCGAGCAGCTTGATTCTCTTCCCCCGGCTGGATCCCGAGACCCTCGGCAAAGTGATCGCCCTGTACGAACACAAGGTCTTCACCCAGGGCGCGATCTGGGATGTCAACAGCTTCGACCAGTGGGGCGTGGAATTGGGCAAGCGGCTGGTCTCGGAACTGCAGGACCCCGGAGCGGCTGATGGCTTGCCACCGATTATCGCTTCCGCGGTTGAGCGCTGGCGGGTCTGGCGTCCGTAATTCGAGGCAGGAGCGTGGATTTCATCGATCTCAAGACCCAGTACCGGCGGCTTCGCGAACCGATCGACCGGCGGATTCAGTCGGTACTCGACCGGGCGCAATTCATCCTCGGTGCCGAGGTCGAGGAACTGGAGGAGAGGCTGGCAAATTTTGTGGGTGCAAGGCACTGTGTGGCCGTATCCAGCGGCACGGATGCGCTCTTGATCGCGCTGATGGCGCTGGACGTGGGGCCCGGCGACGAAGTCATCACCACGTCCTTCACCTTCATCGCCACCGGCGAAGCCATCGCCCTGCTCGGTGCCAGACCGGTTTTCGTGGATATCGACCCGCGGACCTACAACATCGATCCGCAACGGATCGACGCTGCGATCACCGCACGAACCAAGGCGATCGTGCCGGTCTCGCTGTTCGGCCAGTGCGCCGACTTCGATCGGATCAACGCGATCGGCGCCGCGCACGACATCGTCGTGATCGAGGATGCGGCGCAGAGTTTCGGTGCCCGGTACAAGGACCGCTCGTCCTGCAATCTGAGCACGTTTGCCGCCGCATCGTTCTATCCGTCAAAGCCCCTGGGATGCTACGGCGACGGTGGTGCCGTATTCGCTGCGGATGCCGCGCTGGCAACGTTGTCCAGGGAGCTTCGGGTCCATGGCCAGGATCGCAGTTACCATCATCCCCGGGTGGGGATCAACGGGCGCATGGATACGCTGCAGGCGGCCATCCTGCTGGCAAAGCTCGAAATATTTGCCGACGAAATCGCCGCACGGGAACGAGTGGCCGAGCGTTACGCCGCGCTGATCGAGGAAGCCTTTGGCGACGCCGAGGGTGCATTGAAGATCCGCCCGCCGTACCTGGAGCCCTGCAATCGATCGGTCTTCGCCCAGTACACGATCGAAGTATCCGAGCGCGCGGCGGTACAGGGGCGACTGCGCGCGCAGGGCATTCCTACCGCGGTTCACTATCCCGTGCCGTTGCATCGGCAGCCCGCATTCGCGGCGGTCGACTCCATGCCGGCTTTGCCCGTCGCCGATGCCGCGGCCCAGCGCGTCCTCAGCCTGCCGATGCACCCGTACCTGTCGGAGGACGATCAGGTCCTGGTGATAAGGGCGTTGCGGGACGCGGTGTGCGCAGGGCCGTAGAACGAGTCAAATCCGACAGGCTGCCAGGATGGTGGGCGATGCTGGGATTGAACCAGCGACCTCTCCCGTGTGAAGGGAGCGCTCTCCCGCTGAGCTAATCGCCCCGAGGTATCCGAGCTGGCGTATTCTCATTCAGGAAGCCGGCCGTGGCAAGCGCGCGCGGGGTACGTTTGGGTCGCGGTATACTCGCGCTCTTGCTTGCAGTGATCTTGCCGAGCGGATTTCCATGCGCATCGCCATCTTCGGTTCCGGTTACGTGGGGCTGGTTACCGCCGCCTGTCTCGCCGAGACCGGCAATCACGTTCTCTCGGTAGACACCGACGCCGACAAGGTCAGCCGCCTTGAGAGCGGCGAAATGCCCATCCACGAACCCGGGCTTGCGGGCCTCGTGATGCGCGGGAGCCAGGCAGGCCGATTGCATTTCACCACGGACGTCGCGAGCGGCGTGGACTTTGGCCTGTTGCAAATCATCGCTGTCGGCACGCCCCCTCTTGAGGACGGTTCCGCCGACCTGCGGCACGTACTGGATGTGGCCCGCTCGATCGGCGAGCACATGCGTGAGTACCGGATCGTCGTGGACAAGTCCACCGTGCCAGTCGGCACGGCGGATCGGGTGCGCGCCACGGTCGAGAGTGTCCTGAAGGAACGCGGCGTCGAAGTGGGTTTCGACGTGGTGGCCAATCCCGAGTTCCTGAAGGAGGGCGCCGCGGTCGGGGATTTCATGAAGCCGGACCGCATCATCATCGGCACGGACAACGACGAGGTGGCCACGTTGCTGCGGGGACTGTATGAGCCATTCAATCGCAGCCACGATCGGGTCATCGTCATGGACGCGCGTTCCGCGGAACTGACGAAGTATGCAGCCAACGCGATGCTCGCGACCAGAATCAGTTTCATGAACGAAATGGCGAACCTCGCGGAACGCCTCGGTGCGGACATCGAGCAGGTTCGCGTGGGCATCGGATCGGACCCGAGGATAGGCTACGGTTTCATCTATCCGGGGTGCGGCTTCGGCGGCTCCTGCCTGCCCAAGGACCTCAGGGCGCTGGCGGCAGCGTCGGCTGCCGCCGGCCATGAATTGAAGCTTCTGAATGCGGTGCAGCAGGTCAATCAGAGCCAGCGGCGAATTCTCTACGACAAGATTGCAGCGCATTTCGCTGGGCGGCTTGCGGGCAAGGTCATCGCGCTTTGGGGACTGTCGTTCAAGCCGAATACCGACGATATGCGCGAAGCATCGAGCCGGGTCCTGATGGAGGCGCTTTGGGAGGCCGGGTGTACGGTACGCGCCTATGATCCGGTGGCGATGGACGAGGCAAGCCGGCTATACGCCGGGCACGCCGGGCTGGTCCTTTGCCCGACCGCGGCGGACGCCTTGGCAAACGCCGATGCGCTGGCCATCGCTACCGAGTGGTGGGAGTTTCGCAGCCCGGACTTCAAGGCCATGAAATCCTCGTTGCGGTCCGGCGTGGTCTTCGATGGACGCAACATTTACGAACCGGCGCTGCTGGAGCAGCACGGCCTGACATACTACGGCGTTGGCCGGGGTGCGTCTGCCACCGTTGCATGAGGCCCGGTGCGCATCGTTCACTCACGTTCATCGCGAGTCTGTCTGCACGCTCGCAACGCGCTTGGGCGGACTACCCGGACCGGGCCATTCGCGCCTCCACGTATGCCACCGCCTTTTCCAGGCGCCGTAGCGTTTTCTCCCGGCCGACGAGCGCCAGGGTCTGCCCGATGCCGGGGGACGCCGAATCGCCCGTGACGGCCACTCGAAGCGGTTGCGCGACCTTTCCCATCTTCAGTTGCAGTCGTTCGGCGACCGTTTCCACGGCCTCCTGGGTGGTATCCACGGTCCAGTCGCCGAGACCGCCCAGTTCTTTCTGGAGTTCCTCAAGGATGGGCAACGCAACGCCGCGCAGATGCTGCCTGGCGGCCTTGGGTGCGTAGCGCTCCGGTTCCCTGTAGATGAAACGACTCTTGTCCGCCATTTCGGCCACAGTACGCGCTCGATGCCGCTGCACGTGCACCAGTTCTGCCATCGGGGGCCCCGCACTCGTGTCCACGTCGTTCAGAAACCGGGCCACGAGGGGCTCGAGACGCCCGGAGGGGGCGCGCCTCAGCCATTGTTCGTTAACCCACAGGAACTTGTCCGGATCGAAGCTTGCCGCGGACTCGTTGACGTGAGCGAGGCTGAAGGCCACGATGATCTCGTCGACCTCGAAGATTTCCCGGTCGCCATGGGACCACCCGAGGCGAACCATGTAGTTCAGGACGGCTTCCGGCAGGTACCCGGCGTCCCTGTAGTCCAGGACGCTCACGGAGCCGTGACGCTTGGAAAGCCGGCTACCGTCTGAGCCCAGGATCATGGGCAGGTGCGCGAATTCCGGAGGACGCACATCCAACGCCATCATGATGTTGATTTGCCGGGGCGTGTTGTTGAGATGGTCGTCGCCCCTGACCACCTGGGTTATGCCCATCTCGGCGTCATCCACGACCACCGAGAAGTTATACGTGGGAACGCCGTCGGAGCGCAGAATGATCAGGTCGTCCAATTCCGAGTTGTCGAATACGACTTCGCCACGGATCAGGTCGCGTACCCGCACGGTGCCGTGCGTGGGGGTCTTGAAGCGCAGCACGTGTGCTGTCGCGGGCGCGGGTCCGCTCCGGTCCCGGCAGCGACCGTCGTAGCGCGGCTTCAACCCGCGGGTCCGCTGGTCCTCGCGCATTGCGGCGAGTTCTTCGCGGCTGCAATAACAACGGTAGGCAAGACCGGCGTCGAGGAGTTGTTGCGCGATGATCCGATAGCGCTCCAGGCGGTCCGTTTGCAGGTAGGGCCCTTCATCCGCATCAAGGCCGAGCCAGGCCATGGCCTCGATGATCTGGTTGATGGATTCCCTGGTGGACCGCTCGGTGTCCGTGTCTTCGATTCGCAGCACGAACGCGCCGCCGTGCCGCCGTGCCAGCAGCCAGTTGAAGAGCGCCGTTCGTGCGCCGCCGATGTGCAGAACACCCGTGGGGCTTGGCGCAAAGCGCGTACGCAGCGTCATGTAGCGTGAACCTCGAGTTAGTCTGGACGGGCGAGTCAACCGTGCCGGCGCGTGGTGGATTGCAGCAATGACGGGTCAGTCGGGTGGTACGGTGCCCAACACGATCAATCCCCGGCCGTCGCTGAACGTGATTCTAGCCGCATTCGCCCCGTGTGGCGCGTTTCGGGCCCGAAAGGCGACCGCATTGGGCCGATTCCACCCGGTTATGGATCGAAGTACGGCAGTCGATCGCGGTCCCGCGAGGGCCGTCTGTCGGTGTAGATTACCCTGACGCCGGAGCGCTTGATCTCCGACGCCGTGTATCCTCCTGCAATTGAGTGGCAGGTGGCGTCCCCAAGGGATTTGGAACTGATATACTAACACGTTGTTTTCAATCGACATTCTGATCGATTAAGAGACTGTTTGCCACGCGCTTTACCACGCGGAAAAGAAACCCGTCAGGACTCTTCGTCGCGGGCGGACCCCTTGACCTGGGGGGCGAATTGACGCATCGGCGCCGTGATCGGGGCCAAGTTCATTCGCAAACATTGACTGGCTAGATACTCGCGCCAGTAGGGCCAGACATGGAAACTAGCGTTGTGCAGCACGAATTGCTCCAGCGCCTCTTGCCCTGGATGCTCGCGCATCGAATAGTAGGCCGCAAAGTGCGCTCCAATTGAGCCAAGCGTTTCAGAGTCCTCGCCATTGCCAGCATCATTTTCGGGCGGACGAACAAGAGTCACGCCGCATTCGATCAAGACCCTGAGGAAGCGTTCATCCGTTTCGTCGTGGACCGTAACGAGATCAAACTTTTCTACGTGGGAATGTAGTTTGACCGTAACGACGCCATGGTCACTTTCAAACTTTGGATCAAAGTCATCGGACAGTCGTGCAGACGATGATCTGATGGCAACCAAATCAATAGACAATACGTCGATCGCACGTTGAAGCGTTTCCTCCAATCGTTCCCCCCTCGCGCTAGGCTGCCGGCCGCCGCCTGACGTCGATCTGTTCGTAGTAGGGCTCGTTTGCCGGCGAATTCGAATACTGATACTCGATCCCCCTATGCACGCCACGACGGAAAGCCAGCACATTTACCAAGAACTGATTGAGGCTGATGGCCTCCTCTTCGGCAATTAGGGACAAGAGGCGATGAAGCGACTTTGGTAGACGTAGCGTGATTCGCCCGCTGAATTCGTCCTGCGGAACCATGGGATCGGGTAGCGCCCGGTCTATCTGTTCAAAGGCCTCCGCAGTAGCTTGTATCGTGTCGACAACCAGCTCATAAGCTTCCATCAAGTCCTCAGCGTACTCACGGACATCAGGAAACTCCTTGACGCGTGCCTCGAACAGTGGCTGCCCGTCGACAACGACTCTGCGAGTTATGATGTTGTACTCCAAGGGGTCAATATTGACCGTCATGCTCACTCTCCAATAGTTCCTTCAGGTCATCGCGGTACGTTCTCAGCATATTCTGGACGCTGGATACGTAAGGTCGATGAATTTCCGGGTTCTTCCCGTGCCCACAGTTAAAACCTAGAGATGTAAAGTTTTTCAGTTGCGCATGTGTGACGAGTTTGTGGCCTGGTGTTTTCTTGTCGACTACCGTGAACTTCAGGTCCTGTAGTAGCGCCACCATTTCATTGCAACGGATCCTTGACCCTGAGACCAATGCGCCTATCGCAGCATCTACAATTGATTCTCGGGCCATTTAGACACCGTATATAGTGTCACAATTCACAGTTGTCAATCCACGCCACGAAATAACACACTGTGCTGACAGACGTTGCGGCGGCATCTAACAGGAAATATAGCAGGCGGTAGAGTACCCATCCTGTATCACTTGACGCCGCATTCCGCTTGATTCTTTCGGCCAAGTCCGAAACAACATGGAGCATTTTCAGACTATGCGGGGACGGCCCGCCTTGTCGTGCGCAGAAAATGGGTAGAAAGGGGAGTAACTCGCATTTGAGGGAAATGTGCGCAAGAACCGGCTCTATCTCAGCGGCGATCCGCCGCCGAAACCGAGCACTTCGACCCGGGAGCTATGTGGCGGTCGAACCGGGAGACTGCGGTTTTCGACGGCGAGGAACTCAGGGTTGTACCGAATCTGGCCACCCTGACTGGCACTGGGGTTAAGGTGGCGTCCCCAAGGGGATTCGAACCCCTGTTGCCGCCGTGAAAGGGCGGTGTCCTAGGCCTCTAGACGATGGGGACGTCGATGTTCCGGACACGTGTTCGAATCTGGAATGGTGGTGGAGCCAGGCGGGATCGAACCGCCGACCTCTACAATGCCATTGTAGCGCTCTCCCAGCTGAGCTATGGCCCCAGTACCATGCGGCGCGAGCCTAATGACTGCCCGTGGGGGTGTCAAGGTCGTGTGCGGGTTCAGGGGATGTGGGACTGCGCGCATTCGATTGGCTTCCCATGGACCGGCGCGTTTGCGAGTATCCGCACATGACTTCGCAATGCATTTGCACCGGCGGGCGCAGCGCACGGGTGGCCCGGCATGACCGGTAGTGACGGCAACGCGCTTCATGGGCTCGTCCTGGCGGGAGGGCAAAGCCGGCGGATGGGGAAAGACAAGGGGCTGATCGCGTATTGCGGCGAGCCACAGGTGTTGCGGCTTTCCCGTTTGCTCGCGGAGTTCTGCGCGTCGGTCAATGTATCCATCAGCCCGCGTCAACACGGGGTGGGTAGTTATGCATCCATGGGAACCATCATCGATGACGAGCCCGACCGCGGGCCTGCCGGCGGGCTGATCTCGGCCTGGAGGGCGGAACCCGCCGCCGCCTGGCTACTCGTGGCAGTCGACCTGCCCTTGCTGGATCGTGCGACTCTGGACGCATTGACGGGGGGGCGTTGCAGGGCGCAATTGGCGACGGCGTTCCGTCACCGCGACGGCCCCCTGGAGCCGCTCTGCACCATATGGGAGCCCGCGGCCAGGGTGGTGTTGGAGCGGCGCCTGGAGCACGGTGACGCCTCCCTGCGGCGCTTGCTGGAAGCAGGTCCCGTGTGCGAGCTGGCCCCGCCGTCCCCCGAGGCCCTTTGCAGCGTCGATTCGCCCGCGGCTCGCGCGCGGGTCAGCCGGCTTCTGCGCGACCGCCGCTGAGCATGGCGGCACCGTGGCGGGCGAATGGCACTCAATTCCATGCGTCGCCTTGCGGCGTCCGGCCGAAGTGTCGATAGCGGTTCACTCGCGGTGCTTCACCAGCGCGGTTTTGACCCGGGACGAAGTACGACTTCCCGACCGTTTCCCAACAGAATATTACTCGCATGCATACTCCGGGTGCCGTCACGGGCAGGAAAACCCGCCAACCTTATTTGCCTGCCGACCCTGAGGGCGTCACGTTGAATCGTCCGGCGCTCCATCCCGCGCGGGGAGTTGGATTCGATGCTCCAGACCTGGCCGTCGGTGGCGCGCACGCGAAAGGCGATATGCGGGTTTTCCCACCGAAGCTCGACCACCTCGCCCTCGATCTCGGCAACCTGACTGGTGTTGTAGACATAGGCGAAGGTGTGATGGCCGACCGCGGTCCAGGACAGAAGGAGCGCGCCGGTCAGGACCGGCGCGCAGGACACGAGGCGTAGCCACGGAGTGTTGGTCTGCATTTTTCACCGATGCGTGTAGCGAGAGCGATTCGCTACGCGCAATTTCACACGCGGTTGGTTACACTTCGTCCGCGCTTGACTCATAGTATATCTCCCCGTATGGCAGTTGCCGAAAACCAAGCAATGCCGGATCTGCTGGCGCCCGGCGAGCGCGCTTCCCATGAAGTCATCCAGGCTGACTCGGATCGTCCGCTGGTACTGGCATGCGATCATGCCAGCCGCAGGTTGCCATGGTCTCTCGGCACGTTGGGAGTCCCGGAGCGCTACCTGGACGACCACATCGCCTGGGATATCGGCGCCGCCGCGGTAACCCGCATCCTCTGCCAGCGTCTGCGGTGCGGCGCCGTATTGGGAAACTACTCCCGCCTCGCGGTGGATCTGAACAGGGATATGACGGATCCCACCGCGTTTCCGGAGATCAGCGACGGGGTGTTGATTCCGGGCAACCTGAATCTTGGCGCAGCGCAACGCGCCGAGCGCGCCAGCGCGCTGTTCCACCCCTATCATGAGGCGCTGAGCCGAGCGATTGAAGCACTGACATCGGTCGATCGGCACCCGGCCATGATCGCCATCCACAGCTTCACGCCCCGTCAGCACGGACTGCTCAGACCCTGGGATATCGGTGTGCTCTGGGATGCCGACGTGCGGTTGCCGATGCGGTTGATGGCACAATTGCGGGCCATGGGAGGAATCCGTGTCGCCGACAACATGCCGTATTCGGGAAGACACCCGGCGGATTTCACGGTGGATCATCACGCCGAACGCACCGGTCTTGCGCACGCGGGCATAGAAATCCGCCAGGACCTGATCGACGCTCCCGACGGTCAGGCGCGCTGGGGCGAAAGACTGGCCCGGGCGCTGGAGGTCGTGCTTGCGGATGAAGCGCTTTACCGCCCTGCATCGGGTCAACAAACCGAGGATTGATCATGCGAAAGCCGTCGTTCACCCTGGGCATTGAAGAGGAGTATCTGCTGGTCGACCGCGAATCGCGGGACCTGGTGGAAACCATGCCGTCCTCCATGTTGGAGGAATGCGCGGATCGCTGCCGGGATCAGCAGGTCAGCCCGGAACTGCTTCGGTCGCAAATCGAGGTCGGCACCCGGGTCTGCAACAATTTGACCGAAGCCCGGCAGTCCCTCGCCGAATTGCGCAGCGTGGTGGCCGAAGTCGCAGCCTCCCACGGGCTCGCTCCCATTGCCGCATCCTCTCATCCATTCGCTCGGTGGACGCAGCAGAAGCATACCGAGAAGCCTCGGTATGCGGCGCTGTACGCGGAGTTGCAGGCGGCCGCCCGCCGGATGCTGATCTGCGGCATGCACGTACACGTGGGTATCGACGACGACGAGCTGCGAATCGACCTCATGAACCAGTTCAGTTACTTTCTCCCGCATCTGCTCGCGCTGTCGTGTTCCTCGCCGTTCTGGGAGGCCAAGGATACCGGCCTGAAGTCCTATCGCCTGACCGTATTCGATGCAGTCCCGCGCACCGGGCTGCCGGAGCGGTTCGACAGCTACGCGGAGTACAGCCGGCACATACGCGTCATGGTGGACGCCGGGCTGATTCCCGACTCAACCATGATCTGGTGGGATTTGCGGCCCAGTGCCCGGTACCCGACGCTGGAGTCTCGCATCATGGATGTGTGTACGGACATGGAGGATGCGCTGTGTCTGGCGGCGCTGACCACCTGCACACTGCGAATGCTTTACCGGCTGCGCGTCAAGAACCAGCGCTGGCGGATGTATTCCCGACTGCTGTTGAACGAGAATCGCTGGCGTGCGATGCGCTACAGCGTCGATGAGGGGCTTATCGATCTGGGGCGTGGGCGGATCATTCCGTTTGCGCAGCTCGTGGATGAAATCCTGGAGCTCATTCGTGAGGATGCCGAAGCCCTGGATTGCGTCGCCGAGGTTGAGCATGCTCGCAGAATTGTGGCCCACGGGACCAGTGCCCATCGCCAGTTGAGCGTTCACCAGGCGGCATTGGATGACGGCGCCGGACCGGACGAGGCCGTGCGGGCAGTGGTCGACCACCTGATCGCTGAAACGATCGGAAGCGTGCGCGGCTAGTCCGCCAAGTTAACGTTTGGCGCCGCCCGTCGAGAAGGCGGCCCTGTCCGCGAGTGTCTGCGGCACATCCCAATTTCTTGCCCAATAGATGAAGGGCGTATCGAACGCCGCGATAAAAACCTTGAAGGCGTATTTCGCCAACGCGAGTTTCAGGGCTGTGACAAGATCGAAGATTCCCCACCATACGACAACGGCATATAGCACGGTGTCGAGTGCTTGCGAAGCGATGGTCGACAGGTTGTTGCGTAACCACAGGTGCTTGCCCTGGGTCCAGGCCCTTACCCGATGGAAGAACCACACATCGAAACTTTGACTGACCAGGTAGGCGAACAGCGAACCGAATACAAATCGCGGTGTAAAGTCAAGAATCCTGGAAAAAGCGTGATGAATGTCGGTGGAGAACAGGGCGGATTCCGGTCGCGTGGACGGCAGGTAAAGCAAACTCATGCTCATCATGACTACAACGATGACGCTCACACCGAAGCCGAGAAGCACAGCCTGACCGGCGGCCGCGCGGCCATGTTTTTCACCGAGAAGATCGGTCGCGAAGAATATGCTCGAGTAGAAGATGACCCCCAAGCTGGTCTCCATTCCCATGATCACGGTGAGTTTGGGACCCTGCAAGTTTGCCAGCAGGATCGCCAACACGATCGCAGCCGTGAGTCCCAGCCTTCCAAACAGCCGGTACATCAACAGCGTCATGGAAAGATCCAGCGTAAGCGTGACCAGCCAAAGCAAATCCTGGTGTTCGAAAAAGTAAGTTGCGATCGAACCGGGTATCATGAAATCAACACACGGGGCGTAGACCGGAAAACGTCAACGAGTACTCGCCGCGGGATAACCCGAGTGCACAGGAGAAGCTCTGCCCATCGAACGGGACTTGATTGTGCTGTTGGTACCGATGAATGCGAAACTAAATCACCGGTTATAGGGCGTTCGGTGCGCCGCAAACAGGCCTCGAGCTATCCTGGTTTTTCGTTCTTGGTTACGCTAAACCCCGATGTTCCCTTGCCTCTTGCGCGCCTGACCGTATAACCATAATTTCCAAGACGGAACTTTGGATCGTTCTCAAGATCTGCCAGAGCAGCAGTGATTTTCTCGACGATTGAATCTGGCTTGGGTTTCACAACGGCTTGGTGTGCTAACCACTTGTTGAAGACATCTTCACCCAGTTCATCTCCTACCGACTTGCGAAGCGCATTCAACTTTCTTATTTGACCCTTGGTCAGTTTCGTCTCATTGATGGCCATTTTGAGTTTCCTCCGTTACTTGTCCGGTTACCATAAAGCAGGGAGAGTATGATACACGATATTCACCCGTTTTCGACAATATGTGTCTTGCTTAACTGCAACACCGTGAGGTTATTCGACAGGCAACCGGACACAAGTTATTGTTAATGCATGCAGTTACTATTGGGTGACTATTCAACGTGGCGTTCCAATAACAGATTGTTTGACCTCACAGCGTCGGCATGGAATAAACAACAAGCTGGCCGACCGTGGTTGTCAAAGTAGCGATCGGTCCACTATCGGGCTTTCAGCAGGTAGTTACTCTGCAATAATTTCCCGTATACGCGCGTATGGAGAACTTGTGAAAAATGGGATATACGCTGCAATGGGTATCGCACGACGATATCCGATCGGCAAGAACTGCATGAGTTCACCTGTGTTGCCGGCATCGAAAATCCGGGTATAGTCTTCAGCCACAATGGCGCGTCCGTCGATGGCCGGTTCGTATCGTTTGGTCTATCGGGGATCCATCTGCGGTAAGGAGCGCAAGTCAAGGTCGGTTTGGCCCAGGAACGAAACAGGTTTGCCATGGTGAGTCCCGGATACGTGAAGCGACCCGAACCTCCGGCGAAGTTCAGCCGGGCGGTGTCCGCCCGATTTGCCGCGAAAGCGGACGCGGGCGCTGACGGTGCGGAGAACCGGTTCAAGATTGCCGTTGCGCCCATGATGGAACGGACCGACCGGCACTGCCGCTATCTGCTGCGCTTGATCTCCACGAACTGCCAACTGTATACCGAGATGATCACTGCCGCCGCCCTGGTGCAGGGCGGCCGTTTGAATTTGCTGGAATTTCACCCGGATGAACATCCGGTGGTGCTGCAACTTGGCGGCAATGACCCCGGGGAATTGGCCTACACTCGCGCGTACCGGCTCAAGGCGGACTTCCCGGCGTTGGACATCATCCTCAACGGTGGGCTCGATACCGAGCAGAAGGTGCTGGAGCAGATGGGGCGTGTGGACGGTGTCATGCTCGGTCGATCCGCATACAGCAATCCCTGGTACCTGGCCGAATTGGACTCGATGCTGAATCGCCGTGGCGGTGCGATCGCCCGGGATGAGGCGCTCGGCCGCTATCTGCAATACATGGACGACGAGCTTCGGCGCGGGACACCGCTCCGGGCGATGGCCCGGCATCTGCCGGGGCTTTTCGCCGGATGCCGGGGCGCGCGGGCGTGGCGCCGGTTCCTGAGCGAGTTGCCGCCCGGGGCCGCCGGGCTTGCGGCGTTGCAGCGCCTGGGACAGAACGCGGCCCCGGCGATTGGATCGCGAACTCGCGCCCGGTCGGCGCGCACCCTACTCGCCAGCGTGAGCGGGAACTCAGGACAGGGCTGACAGAACCCTGGCGTGTTCGGCGCGCAGCCGCTGCGGTATCCGGTCCCCGTAGCTGCTGAAGTAGTCCCCGATACTTTCCATCTCCTCCCGCCATTGTCCGCGGTCGACGGCGAACAGTTCTTCCATCGTCCGTGGCGAGATTTCCAGGCCGGAGACGTCGATCGCCCCGGGCTCGGGGAGGTAGCCGATGGGAGATTGCACGGCTCCGACCCGGCCTTCGCAGCGGTCGATGATCCACCGCAGCACGCGCAGATTCTCGCCGAAACCGGGCCAGAGGAAGCGCCCGTCGGCATCGCGCCGGAACCAGTTGACGTGAAAGATCCTCGGCAAGGCGTTCGAGCGATCCGCGAAGCTCAGCCAATGACCCCAGTAGTCGGCAAAGTTGTAGCCGCAAAACGGCTTCATCGCCATGGGGTCGCGCCGCACAACGCCCACCTGACCGGTGGCGGCAGCGGTGGTTTCAGATGCCGCCGTGGCGCCGACGAGAACGCCGTGAATCCAGTCCCTGGCCTCGTATACCAGCGGCGTCAGCTCGCGGCGGCGGCCGCCAAACACCAGCGCGCTGATGGGCACGCCCTCCGGGGCCTCGGCCAATTTGGAATAACTGGGGTTGTTCGTCGCCGACACCGTAAACCGCGAGTTCGGATGGGCCGCCGGACCGTTGGCCGGGTCATAGGGCCGTCCTTGCCAGTCGGTGACGGGTATGCCGCTCTTCTTGTCCTCCCACCAGGGGTCATTCTCGGCAGTCACGGCCACATTGGTGAAGATGGCGTCGCGGCGAATACTCTCGTAGGCGTTGCGATTGGTCTGTGGATTGGTTCCCGGCACGACGCCGAACAACCCCGCTTCGGGGTTGATGGCGCGCAAGCGCCCCTCATCGTCCAGGTGCATCCAGGCGATGTCGTCGCCCAGTGTCCAGATCTTCCATCCCCGATGGCTCTCGGGGGGAATCAGCATGGCAAGATTGGTCTTGCCGCAGGCCGATGGAAAGGCGCAGGCAAGATAGTGGGTCTCGCCTTGCGGACTCTCCACACCGACGATGAGCATGTGTTCGGCCAGCCAGCCCTCGGTACGGGCCTGGTAACTGGCAATCCGCAAGGCGTGGCATTTCTTTCCCAGCAGTGCGTTGCCGCCGTAGCCGGATCCATAACTCATGATCGTCAAGTCTTCAGGGAAGTGCATGATGAACCGCCGATCCGGGTCGAGTTCGCCGATGGAATGCAACCCCTTGATGAAGCTTCCCGTGCGTTCGATATGTTCGAGCGCCGCGCGGCCCATGCGGGTCATCAAGTACATGTTCGCCGCGACGTAGGTGCTGTCGGTGACCTCCACGCCATAGCGCGAATACGGAGAGCCCAGCGGTCCCATGCAGTATGGGATCACGTACATCGTTCGGCCTTGCATGCAGCCATCGAACAGGCCCTCCATCTTGCGCCTGGCCGCGGCGGGGTCCATCCAGTTGTTGTTGGGGCCGGCGTCGTCCTCGTCCGCGGAGCAGACATAGGTCAGGTGCTCCACGCGGGCGACATCCCGCGGGTCCGAGCGGTGCAGGTAGCAGTCCGGCTAGGTCTCCCGGTTGAGTTCGAGCAGCTCGCCCCGGGACAACATTTCCCTGACGAAGTCGTCGTATTCGTGTCGAGTTCCGGTACACCAGTGAATCCCGTCCGGACGGGTGAGTCCGGCAACCGTGTCGATCCAGTCGCCAAGGTCTTGTAACTGTGTAGCCATGGAAAATTCCGGTCCGGTGAGCGTGGGTGCGCAGTATAGTGAATTAACCGCCCAATTTGACACCCACCCCGAGGCGGGGGATCGCGTTATAGTGATTCCATGCCCAGCCGCAAGTCTCATGGACCGCCCGCCACGCCCGCCGCCGCGGCGCCTCGCCGCCATGGCGACGAAGAACGGTGAGACATGCGCGCCAGCCTCACCGATGTGTTCGGCCCGCAGGGTCTCCTGGCTCGCCATCTGCCTGGCTTCACGCACCGTCGCGCCCAGCAGGACATGGCGCGTGCGGTGGAGGAGGCATTGTCCGGGCAACACCATCTGGCGGTGGAGGCCGGAACGGGTATTGGAAAGACCTTCGGATACCTGGTTCCGGCGCTCCTTTGCGGGCGGCGCGCGGTGATTTCCACCGGTACGCTGACGCTTCAGGATCAACTCTACCAGCGGGATCTTCCCGTGCTCGGGGCGGCCATCGGTCGTCCGGTGCGTGTGGCACTGCTCAAGGGTCGCGGCAACTACCTCTGCCGGCAGCGGTTGGATACCGCGCTGCACGGAGCGGTACGCGAACCGCGACTGTTGCAGCGGTTGCAGGCTGTGGACCGGTGGGCGCGGACCACGGCCGATGGCGACATTACGGAGATCGATGATTTTGCCGCAGACCGAACGCCGCTGCCGTGGGTAACGTCCACTGCCGACAATTGCCTGGGCACTCGTTGTCCGTTTTTCGATGACTGTTTCCTCGTGCAGGCCCGGCGGCGCGCCCTGGCGGCCGACGTGGTCGTCGTCAACCACCACTTGCTGCTCGCCGATCTGGCATTGAAGGAGGCGGGATTCGGGCAACTGCTGCCGGAGGTGGACGCCGTTATCGTCGACGAAGCCCACCAGCTTCCAGAGATCGCCCAGCAGTTCTTCGGTGTCGCCGTGAGCAGCCGGGAACTGCAGAAGTTGGGGCGCGATGTCGTGGCCGAAACCCGGGCAGCGGGACTGTCCACCGACATTGAGTCGCACGCCGATGCGCTGGTTCGCACCGCGGCCGAGGCCCGCCTGCAGTTCGCTGAGAGCCGAGGTCGCCTGCCCTGGCGCGCATGTCCGGCCGCGGTGAAGGATTCCCTGCTTGAGTGGGAGCGCTCGCTCGAGCGGCTTGAGAGCGCGCTTGAGCCCGCTCGGGGTGACAACCCCGGACTGCAACGTTGCTGGGAGCGTTGCAGGGATGGCATCGGACGATTGAAGGCTCTGGATGAATCCGATTCCGAGGGACTGCGCTGGATGGAAATTTCGCCGCGGAGCCTTGCCGCGCACTGGACACCGCTGGACGTCGGCGCGGAGTTGGGCGCGCGAATTCATGCTCACGGGGGGTCGTGGATATTCACCTCGGCTACACTGGCCGTGGGCGCGGACTTCAGCCACTTTCTGGGCCGAATCGGCCTGCAGGACGCGGTCACCGACGTTCTGCCCAGCCCCTTCGACTACCGCCGGAACGCGCGGCTGTATATCCCCCAGGGATTGCCCCAGCCCTCGAGCCCGGTCTACGTCGAAAGCATTCTGGGAAGCATCTGGCCGTTGATCGACGCCGCGGGCGGCGGGGTCTTCTTGCTGTTTACCAGTTACCGGGCTCTCAACCAGACCCGCGAATGGATTGGTGGGCGTCCCTTGCCGGGTCCTTTGCTGGTCCAGGGCGAGGGACCGCGAACGGAACTGTTGACTCGATTCCGGGACGCGGGCAACGCCTTGCTGCTTGGCACCAGCAGCTTCTGGCAAGGTGTGGATGTCCGTGGCCCCGCGCTGCGGCTGGTGGTCATCGACAAGCTGCCCTTCGCGTCCCCCGGCGATCCATTGATCCAGGCTCGCCTCGACTCCATCCGCCGGGACGGCGGGGATCCGTTCAACGAGTTTCAGATACCCCAGGCCGTACTAGCCCTGAAGCAAGGCGTGGGGCGCTTGATCCGGGATTTTTCCGACCGGGGCCTGGTGGTCATTTGCGACCCCCGGCTCAGAACCCGCGGTTACGGACGGGTGTTTCTGAACAGTCTGCCGCCCATGGACGTACTGGATGATCACGACCAGGCCCTGGACTTCGTCGTCTCGCTGGCGCCTGAAACGGACACCGCCGAAGAATTTGAAAGCCGTGAAGTTGTTGGCATTTGAAACCTCAAGCCGTGAGGGCTCCGTGGCTGTGCTGGTGGATCGGGCGGTCCACCAGGAGACGATACGGACCCCGCGCGAGCAAACCGCGCAGCTTCTTCCCCTGACCGAGAAACTGCTGGCCGGTGCGGGCATTCGCCTCAAGGACCTTGACGGTATCGCCTTCGGCCGGGGACCCGGGTCGTTTACCGGCCTGCGCATCGCCGCGGCCGCCGCCCAGGGGTTGAGTATGGCGACGGGTCTGCCGTTGCTGCCCGTGTCGAGTCTGGCGGCGACGGCCCAGGGGTTGTGGCGGGTGCATGGCGCACCCGAATCCCTGGTATGCGTCGATGCCCGCATGGGCGAGGTCTATTGGGGTGCGTTCCGGATCCATGAGGGCCTGGCAGGTGTCCTCGGTACGGAGCATCTGACGGCGCCGCAGGCGGTGACGAGTGCCGGGCTTGCGGCGTGGAACGCGGCGGGCAACGGCTTCGAGGTCCATCGCGATGCGCTGGCGCCACTGCGCGCGAGCGCCCAGGCGGCCTACCCGGACGCGCGTCCGCGAGCCGCGGACCTGTTCCCGCGGGCAAGTGCCGATCTGGCGGCGGGACGCGGCCAGGATCCGGAACAGGCTTACCCGGTATACCTGAGGTCGGAAGCCGCCTGGAAGCCGGCCGGGGCTCCTCGCTGACCCACCGTTCGCCCGAAATACCCTCAAATCGTGCGAGGATGCGAAAATGGTGCAATTTCGAGTCGTTCGATTAATCGAACTGTCATAATTTCCACGTGTAATCAGGCTTTTGCGGAACGATCCGATGCAACGGAAAGTATTGATTGTCGAAGACGAAGCGGCTATTCGCGAAATGCTGGCGTTCAACCTCGCGCGGGCGGGCTACGAAGTGCTTGCCGCGGCAACGGGTATTGAAGCCCGGACGGCAATGGTCGATCGGTACCCGGACGTGGTACTGATGGATTGGATGCTTCCGGACATCAGCGGATTGGAATTGACGCGGCAGCTCAAGCGCGACCCGGATACCCGCGAGATTCCCGTGATCATGCTGACCGCCCGCGCGCAGGAGGATGATCGCGTGGCCGGACTGGAGGGCGGCGCCGATGACTACATCACCAAACCGTTCTCGCCGCGGGAGTTGTTGGCACGCATCAAGGCGGTTCTGCGGCGCGGCGCGGCGTTTCAGGATGAGGTCGTTACCGCGGGCAAGCTGAAATTGAATACGGCAAGCCACCGTGTCAGCGTGGCCGATGCGGAGATTTCGCTGGGGCCTACCGAGTATCGGATTCTGCATTTTTTCATGCACCATCCGGATCGGGTCTATTCTCGCGCCCAACTTCTGGACCGTATCTGGGGCGGGAACGTCTACGTCGAGGAGCGTACGGTGGATGTGCACATTCGGCGGCTGCGAAAGGCGCTGACTCCCTCCGGATACGATAGACTGGTACAGACCGTTCGCGGGGCGGGTTACCGGTTTTCTCCTCGTGAGGCTTGATGTTGCCGAATCGATGGGTATCGCATTTCGTATTTTTCGGGGCGTGGCTGGCGCTGGCGTTCCTGGTTGGAATCTGGCTCGGTAATCTCGCCTGGTGGCTCCTCGGAGCGTTGGCGATCTACGTCGCAAACACACTGCGCAACCTCTATCTGCTCGACCGTGCCCTTGTAAGGGGCTCGTCCATACCGGCAGGGACTCGGGGACTTTGGGCGGAACTCTCTTCCCTCGTCGTCAGGGACCGAGTCAAGTCCCGTCACCGCAAGAAGCGTTATCGGCGCCTGTTGCGGGAGGTCAGGCAGTCCACCAGTGCGTTGCACGATGGCGGGATCGTCTTGAACGCCCGCAACGAGATTCAGTGGTTCAATCCGGCCGCGGTACGGCTGCTGGGATTGAACCCGACCATGGACGTGGGTCAACGCATCGACAATCTGCTGCGTAATCCGGAGTTCGTAAACCACTTGGAGAATCCCAGGGGCGAAGCGGTCGCCATTGCCTCCCCCGCGGCCAGCGCCAGCCAGTTGTCCGTGCAGATCATCCCCTACGGCAAGGCTCAGCGTTTGGCGATCATCCGCGACGTGACGCGGGAAGCAAGGCTGGAGCGCACGCGGCGGGACTTCGTTGCCAATGCTTCCCATGAACTGCGCTCGCCGCTGACCGTGATCGGCGGCTATCTGGATGCGCTCGGCAACGATGACGAGATCCCCAAGGCGTGGGAAGCTCCCATTTCGGAAATGGAGCGGCAGGTGGCGCGCATGACACGGATACTGCGCGATCTGATCGAGTTGACCCGCCTGGAATCATCGCATCGCGAGGCCCCATCCGATTTCGTCGACGTCGTCGGGATGCTGAAATTCGTGGAGCGAGAGTTCAAGTCCCAGCGCACGGCACCGACGATTTCGTTGCATTTGGCTACCGACATGGCCTTGTTGGGCAGCGAGCCGGAACTGCATTCCGTCTTTCACAACCTGGTGAATAATGCCGTGCGGTTTACCCCTCGCGAGGGTGTCGTGGAGATGCAATGGCGGCGCAACGACCGCGGCGCGGTCTTCTCCGTCAGGGATACCGGTATCGGCATCCCCGAGGAACTCATTCCGAGGATCACCGAGCGTTTCTTCCGCGTCGATCCGGGCCGCTCCCGGGAACTCGGCGGAACCGGGCTCGGTTTGGCGATCGTGAAACACGCGTTGCAGCGTCATGGCGCTACGTTGAGTATCGAGAGCCAGGTCGGGGAG
>JAKZVH010000031.1:0-10438 GCA_047516145.1 Gammaproteobacteria bacterium | reverse complement strand
AAGTCGTTTCCAAGCACCAGATGGCGCATGTCCTCGACGGCCTGGCAACAGAGGTTGTTGCCTCGCCCGATGGTAAAGATTAGGCTGAATCCCCGATCGCCCTGCTCGGTCTCGATGACGATGTAGGCGGCCGAGTAATCTGGATCGATGTTGATCGCGTCGGAGCCGTGCAGTTGCTCGGACGTCGGAAACCGGACATCGCAAGTGGTGAGGTCAACGATTTTGTTGCTCAAGTAGGGCGCTCGCGGGATATATATGGAACGCTATTGCATAATTGAAATAAAAGCAACCTGGCGTGCGGCCGCGGCGCGGCGCGTCGGGTGAGGCAAACGGAGGCATCGGCTGGAAGATGAAGGGGCGGAGAAACGCGACCGGCGATTCGGAATCGCCCCGGCGCAAGCACTACCGGGCGCCGGCGCTGGAAAAGGGCCTGGACGTTCTGGAACTGCTGGCCCGGGAACCGCGGGGGTTGACCATCAGCAAGTTGGCCCACCGGTTCGGCCGCACGGTCGGTGAGCTGTTTCGCATGGTAGTCGTGCTGGAACAGCGCGGCTACATTCAGATGCGGGAGGACTCCGACGCCTACGTTCTGACGCTCAGGATGTTCGAGATGTCGCACCGGTTTCCGCCGGTGGCGCGACTGACGGCGGCGGCGGGGCCGATCATGAAGAAGCTGGCTCACGACACCGGCCAGTCGTGCCACATGGTCATCTACTACGAGGGACAGGGGCATGTCGTGGCGCAGTACGACGCGCCGACGGACCGCATCTTCAGCGTCCGGCTGGGGGCAATCGCACGGTTGCTGGACACCTGTTCCGGGCATGTTCTGCTCGCCTTCTCGGACAGGGAGTCGCGCGCGATGATGCTCTCCAAGATTCCGAGCCTGAAGCGCAAGCCCAATGCCCGCGAGATCGACCAAACGGTCAAGCGCGTCCGCCGGCAGGGCAGCGAGATCGTCGCGAGCGCCCAGGTGTCAGGCGTCCAGGACATCGGCTTCCCGGTGTTCGATCATGCGGGCTACGTCACCGCGGCGCTGGTGGTCCCGTTTCTGGACTACCTTGACGGCTCGCATCCGGTATCCGCCGACCGGGCGGCGGAGTTGACGGAGGCCGCGGCGAAGGACATCTCGGCCGCGTTGGGTTTGGTGGACAGGACCGCGATCACGCGGGCGGTCTGAGGTAGTCGCGACCCAGCGCGCCGCCCCCCGGCGCCAACCGCCCCGCGCCAACCGCCCCGCTCAATCCCCGCGCGGCCCCCCGCGGCGACAGCGGCGTCCGGCTCAGGTGGGCGTCGGCGCGGGCGCGGGCGCGGCGGCATCGAACCGTCTCCAGACATCGGCCAGATCCACCTCGCGCCCCCGTACGCGGGACTCGTCGATCTTCAGCGCGGTCAGACCCGCCGCCAGCCCGTCGATCACCGACACGGGCAGCGGCTCGCCCCGTTCGAAATGCGCCGCCAGATCCCTTGCCATGCTGCGCTCGGCGCCGTAGTGCTGGGAGACGTCATCGCCCGGATAGGCGGCCTCGAAGACGCGTTCGCCGGAGGCGGCAAGATGGGCCTTGAGGTAGCCGCGGACGAAATCGCCCTCGGCCATCCCGCGGCTGCCGATGACGCAGAATCGCCGCTGCTCATCGGGCGCATGCACGTTGGTATGAAAACTGAGCTTGGCGCCGTTCTCGTACTCGACGAGTGCGACCTGGTGGTCGACGATATCGCCGTCGCCGGAAAACGCGCTGGCGATGCCCTGCCACCTTGGCGGCCGCGAACGGTAGACGGGCTCCCGTTCCCATCGCCTGTTCCGTGGCTCGAACACAGCGCGGCCGCCGAAGCTGACCACCCTTCGAGCGCGCGATTTCACCAGGCGCGCGTACAGGTCCAGATCGTGGCAACACTTTTCCAGCAGAAAACCGCCGCTGAGTTCGGTTCGGCGCCGCCAGTCGCGGAAAAAGAAAGCGCCGTGGGCCGGGTCGATGTGTTCGGAGGCTTCCAGGCTGACGATGTCCCCGAGAACACCGCCATCGGCCAGGCGCAACAGGTCGACGTACAGGGGTGCGTACCGCAGGACGAGCCCCATGACGACCCGGTCCGTGCCGTACCGTCGCAGTAATTCGAGCAGGCCGAACGTCTGCTCTTCCGAGATCACGACCGGTTTCTCGCAGAACACCTTCACACCCGCCGCCAGGGCCAGGCGCAACTGTTCATAGTGGAGGTGGTTCGGCGAGCCGATCATGAGCAGGTCCAGCGTCTCGGCATCCAGCATCTGCTCGAGATTCCGATAGACGTTCATCGGGCGACCGTGCTCCGTCTCGATGCGATGCAAGCCCACCGGCCGGGGATCCGCGTAGGCGACCGGATCGAAACCCTGAATCTCGTCCCGGAGCAACCGGGCAAGGTATCCCAGCCGGTCCCCGACACCGCACAAACCCACTTTCACGCTATGTCCTCGCCAACCGGCCGCGAAGGGCGCGGATCCATGGTGCGTAATGTTTCATGATTGAACGATATTGTCATATATAAAATATCTCTGTACGATAACTCCCTCCTGGACATTCTGCCTTGCCGAGGGAGCGCCGTCGCCGCTCCCTCGGACAGCCGAGGCGATCGCAGGGCGGCGTCGGCATTGTGAATCAAGCGTTTGGAGAGTCTGCAAGACATCATTGTAGCGAACCGCGGCGGTCGGGCGTGCGGGGTCTACGCGGTCTGCAGCGCCCACCCGATGGTGCTGGAAGCGGCCATGCGACAGGGTGTCAATGACGACAGGATCGTGCTGATCGAGGCCACGGCAAACCAGGTCAACCAGTTCGGGGGCTACACCGGCCTACGCCCCTCCGGGTTTCCGAAATTCGTCGAGAAGATTGCACGAAAGGTCGGCGCCACAGAGGACCGAATCGTGCTCGGGGGCGATCATCTGGGGCCCATCTGCTGGACGGCGGAGTCGGCCGATCGGGCCATGGCACGAGCGCACGAACTGATCGCCGCGTATGCGCGGGCGGGATTCGGGAAAATTCACCTCGATACGAGCATGGCATGCGGGGACGATCCGGATCCCCTGCCCGAACGCACCGTGGCAGGGCGAGCGGCCGAACTGTGCCTGACCGCGGAACGCGCGGTGCGGGAGCGCTGCGAAAGGTCCGACATCCTGTACGTGATCGGCACTGAGGTGCCCGTAGCCGGCGGGGGATCGCACGGCGAGTCGAGGACCGTAGTAACGGATGCTGAATCGGCAGCAGCAACGCTGGAGGCCCATCGTGCGGCTTTCCGGGCGAAGGGCCTGCAGGCGGCATGGGAGCGCGTTATCGGTCTTGTGGTGGAACCCGGCGTGGGCTTCGACAACACGTCGGTGTCCACCTACGAGCCGGACGCGATCGCACCGCTGAAGGCGCTCATCGGCGCCGTTCCCAACGTTGTCTACGAAGCGCACTCGACCGATTACCAGACCAGCGAATCGCTCTCAAGACTCGTTCGGGACCACTTCGCGATCCTGAAGGTCGGCCCGCAACTGACGTACGCGGTACGCCGGGCGCTCTTTGCGCTGAGCTACATCGAAGCCGAACTGGTGCCGGCCGGACGGCGCGCGGACCTGCCTTCAACCTGCGAAAAAGTCATGTTGCAGAACCCGGTGCATTGGCGTCCGTACTGTGCCGGCAGGGGACTGAAGGCGCGCGTTTCCCGCCGCTTCGGATACAGCGACCGCATCCGCTACTACTGGAACCAGCCGGCCATCGCCGCGGCGGTCGGCAAGCTGTTGGACAATCTGGCCGCCGTGGACATTCCACTTCCGCTGCTTGAGCAGCACATGCCGCTGCAATACGATGCGGTGCGCGACGGCGCTCTGGAGCCGGTCCCCGAAAAGCTGGTCATCGAGCACGTCATGCGCGTGACCGATCGGTACGCGCGAGCGTGCCAGGACGACAACCCCGATGTCGCGCCCTGTACCGAGCCTCGCCCGTGAACGCGTACCTGGGAATCGAACGGGAACGCCTGGCGGCGGAAACGAGTTTGTGGACCGCGCAGGAAATCGCCCTGCAACCGCAGCTCTGGGACGATGCCGCCGCTACGGTGCAGCGCCGTCGGGCTGAAATCGACGAGTGGCTGCGCCCGTATCTGGAGGACCCGCGACTGCGAATAATCCTTTGCGGCGCAGGTTCTTCCTCGTTCGTCGGTCAAACGCTGGCGCCGTGGCTGAGCGGCCAACTTCGCCGCCGCGTGGAGGCCGTCGCCACCACCGACCTGGTCGGCCGTCCCGACGCTTATCTCGCCGAGGACGTGCCCACGTTGATGATTTCGTTTTCGCGTTCGGGCGGCAGCCCGGAAAGCGCGGCGAGCATCGACCTGGGGAGCCAGCTGCTCGGCGAATGCCGTCACTTGGTGCTGACATGCAACCCGGAGGGTGACTTGGCCCGGTTCGCCACCGGCAACCCGGACATGCTGTGCCTGCAGTTGCCGGATCAAGCATGCGACCGCGGGTTTGCCATGACCGGCGGCTACACCTCGATGCAGGTGTCATGCGCCGGCATCTTCGCGCCGGACCCCGAACAACTTGACGGCGCGATCCGGTCTGGCCGCTTCGTCGTTGAGAACCTGGCGGCCCGCGCGCGCGCCTTGGCAAAAGGGGCATTCGAGCGGCTGGTCGTCCTCGGCGCCGGTTGCCTGCGTGCGACCGCCCGCGAGGCGTCGCTCAAGGTCCTCGAACTGACCAACGGCGGCGTTGTGCCGTTGAGCGATACCCCGTTGGGATTCAGGCACGGCCCGAAGTGCATCGTGAACCGCGGGACCTGTATCGTACTGCTTGCATCGGCGGCTCCCTATACCGCTCGGTACGACCTCGATCTGCTGCGAGAGATCTGCGCCGATGGGCGCGCGGGCATGATCGTTGTGCTGCATGGAGATCATCGCCGGACGGGCCGCGGCGCGGAGGACGCACGGCCGGCGCATCCGATCACGCCTGACGTGCTGGCACGTCTCCGGGAGAGCGGCCGGACCGAAATCGTATCGGTTGCCGGCGAGGACGGTAACCGGCTCGCGACGGGCATCGATGATTTCTGGCTCTCGCTGCCCTACCTGGTGTTCTGCCAGATGCTGGCGTTCTTCAAGGCCCGCGAGCTGGGCGTCCCGGTCGACAATCCGTGTCCGTCGGGGGAGGTGAACCGGGTCGTGCAGGGCGTGACCATCCACCCCTACGCGGGTTAGAACCCGAGCGCCCGGCGATGGTGTGCGGAATCGACATCGGTGGAACCAAGCTTCAGCTCGCCGTCTACGACCGGTCGATGAACGAGGTCCATGCCTCTCGGACGGGCACTCCCATTCATGACTACGGGGCGTTCCTCAAGGCGCTGACCGCCTTGGTACGATCGGCAGATGAAACAGTGGGAGAAAAGCAGACCGTGGGCCTGGCGTTTCCGGGCATAATCGGCCGCGCCGGTCTGGCGATCTCGACCAACATTCCCTGCATCCGAGGGAAACCCGTGATAGCCGATATCGGGCGCGCGCTCGGGCGTTGCGTCGTTCACATCAACGATACGCGGGCGTTCACGCTCTCGGAGTCCCGCGGCGGCGCCCTTGAAGGGGCGACGGTCGGGATGGGCGTCGTTCTGGGCACCGGCGTGGCGGGGGCACTATGTATCCGGGGGAAGATGTACCGCAGTTTCCAGGGTGCGGCTGGCGAGTACGGCCACCTGCCGCTGCCGCGCAACCTGCTGGAGAAATACGGCCTGCCCGCGCGTTACTGCCCCTGCGGTTCGGATGGATGCGCCGAGGCGTTTCTTTCCGGTCCCGGACTGGTGCGCATCGGCAACCGGTTCGGCGCATCCTGTAGCACTGTGGAAGAACTGTTGCAGGCGGCCGGCCAACGCGTCACGGCGGCAGAACAGAGCCTGCAAGCCTACCTCGATTGTCTGGGGTTTTTCGTTTCCCGGCTGACGCTGCTGATCGACCCCGACGTGATCGTGCTCGGTGGGGGCCTGTCCAACGTAAAGCGACTGTACCGCGAATTGCCCGGCGCGGTCAGCCCCCACCTGCTCGACGGCCTGGAGGCGCCCTTGATCGCACCTCCCCGATTCGGCGCGGGCAGCGGCGTGCGTGGTGCGGCGATTCTTGCCATGGAGGAACATTCACCGCCCCCGTAGAATGCGTCCGATGGCCGACTAGCGGCCACGCGAGCTTCGTTTGGTGAACCCGGATAGCACAGCCAATGATGCAGATTGTCGGTAAGATTTTCGATGGCGAGAGCCTGTTGCACCGACACGTCGTCATCTGCGAGGGTGACACGGTCACCGAGGTTGCACCGGAATCGAGTGCGCCGGGCAGCGGCGCACGTGTTGATCTGGGCGACGAAATCCTGGTGCCCGGGTTCGTCGACATCCAGGTCAACGGTGGCGCAGGCGCGTTGTTCAACGACGCCCCGAATCCGGCCACGATCGAGAGAATCGGCGCAGCACATCGCAGCTTCGGCACCGTGGGCTTCCTGCCGACGCTGATCTCGCATACTTTCGACACCATGCGAAAGGCGGCCGGCGCCGTCGAACGGGCGATCGCCCAAGGCGTGCCCGGGGTGCTTGGCATCCACTTCGAGGGACCTTTTCTGAACGCCGCGCGGTCCGGTGTCCACGACGAGGCCCTGTTTCGCCGCCTGGACGACGAGGCGCTGGAACTCCTGACGGGGCTCAAGACCGGCGTGACCGTCGTGACACTGGCCCCTGAACTCGCGGACCCCTCACAAATTCGCTGCCTCGTCGAGGCCGGCGTCATCGTGTGCGCCGGGCACAGCGCAGCCGACTACGGCCAGGCGCGCCGGGGCATTGCGGCGGGCGTGACGGGGTTCACGCACCTGTTCAACGCGATGACGCCCTTGCAAAGCCGCGAGCCGGGCATGGTGGGCGCGGCGATCGAGGACGACGGGACCTGGTTCGGCATCATCGCCGACGGACACCACGTTCATCCGGCCGCGTTTCGCCTTGCCGTGACCGCAAAGAAGCGCGGCGGGGCGATCCTGGTGACCGACGCAATGCCGCCGGTGGGGACCGCGGAGCAGAGCTTCACGCTCGCCGGCAGAACCATTCAAGTAAACGGCACAAAATGCACCACCGCCGATGGCGCCCTGGCGGGCTCGAACCTGGATATGATGTCGGCGGTCTGCAACGCGGCCCGGTTCGCGGGCATCGATTGGTTCGAGGCGGTACGCATGGCGTCGCTGTACCCCGCCCGCGCCTTGCGCCTTGACCGGCAACTCGGGCGGATTGCCCCCGGCTACAAGGCGAGCTTCGTGGCCGTGGAAGCGCAACGCCGCGTGACGCGCGTGTGGGTCGACGGGGTGCAACATGTCGATTGACCGGGCTTCAGGGCATGTAGGCGGTGCCGCCTCATCATTCCGAGTTCCGGCACTCCTTGTCGTTGCACAAGGAGCCGCATACGATCCTCCACCAACGCCCCGGATCCGGTCGGCATGACACCGATCGACTGGGGTATCGTTGCCGTCTATGTCGCAGCCGCGCTGGGCATCGGCCTTTTCTTTGCCAAGAGGGCGGCCGCCGGCACGACCGAATTCTTCGTGGCCGGGCGCGCCGGGTGCGGGTTACTTTCTCCAGCGGGTCTTGGCGACGCGGGTCGAGCGCGACGCCATGCTCAGCCTGTACTGGTTCGGGTTTTGCCACTATGTGCTGCGCAGTTGGCCGTGGATTGTCGTCGGCCTGGCCTCGCTGGTTTACTTCCCGGCCCTCGTGGACGGGGAACAGGCCTATCCCGCGATGATCCATCGCTTCCTGCCGGTTGGATTGAAGGGGATCATGGTAGCGTCCTTGCTAGCCGCCTTCATGAGCACTCTGGACACCCACATGAACTGGGGTTCGTCGTATCTCGTCAACGACGTCTATCAACCGTTCCTGGCTCCTGACCGTTCGCCCCAACACTACGTCAGGGCCGCCCGAGCCGGCATGTTGCTGCTTATGGTGCTGGCCTTGGCAATTTCCACGCGTCTGACGGATATACTGACGGCCTACCAGTACCTGGGCGTGCTGTTGACGGGGACCGCGTTCGTCATGATCGCCCGCTGGTACTGGTGGCGGATCAACGTCTGGTCGGAGATTTCGTCCTTTCTGACGGCGGCCGCAGTGGGGAATGCATCGCTGTTCCTGCTGCCCGACCGCCCCGGCGAGGAATGGTTCGCGGTACGCATGCTGATCACCCTCGGGCTGACCATGCTGGTATGCGTCACGGTCACTTTGCTCACCTCGGGCAAGGGGCCAACGCCCCAGGCCATCGCCTTTTACGAACGCCTGCGCATTCATGGCCGCGGCTGGCAGCGCGTGCGGGAATTGACGGACGTCGCCCCTGTTTCGGCGAACCCCCGGGAAAACGCGATCGCCTGCCTCGCCAGTATCGTTTTACTGTATAGCCTCCTGTTGGGCATGGGTTACCTCCTGTTCGGCGATTGGTTGCGGTTCGGCGCGTGCCTGTGCCTGGCCCTGCCAAGCGGATACCTCGCCCACAAGAAAATACGTGACGTCATGGCCCAACTGCGGGCGACCGTTCCTGAATAGCTCCGCCCGGCGGCGGCATCCGCTCATGTCGACGACCGGAAACAAAGCACCTCGTGTCAAGTGGTTATCGGGTACTACTGAGATCGCCGATCACTGGCGTTGTGCAGATGAAAACCGAGTCGATATGCGTATATAAAAAATACTTTTACTTATGATAAGTTTCGTGCATACTGTCAGCTGACGGCGTTTCCTGTTGTTTCGCAGCAACATTTGCGCCGTGCCAAGGGTTTTTGGAGGTCGGCAAGTGGAGGAGAATGAGATGTCTGGTCGCATACGATTAACACGAGTGTTTGTTCTTGCGCTTTTTGGGTCGATGGGCTTCTTCCCGCATGCCGGTTTCGGCCAGGAGGATGAAGGAGGAGAGATCGAGGAAATTATCGTCACCGGCATTCGGCAATCGCACGCGGAAGCCTTGGGTATCAAGCGGGATAGCGTTAATTTCGTCGATGCGATCAGTGCGGAGGACGTGGGGAAATTGCCCGACGGCAATATCGCCGAGGCATTGCAGCGGGTACCGGGCGTCGCCATCCAGCGCGAGCGCGGCGAGGGTGATTTCGTGTCGATCCGCGGACTGGGACCGGATTTCGTGAGGGGTACCGTCAACGGGCGCACCTATGCGAGCGGCACGGAGTCCTTCGATTCAACTTTGAACGGTGGCGCAGCGAAGACGACGGGCCGCGCGACTAACTTCGACATACTGCCCTCAGAAATCATCGACGTGCTGGAAGTTCACAAGAGTGCGTCCGCAGAGCAGGTCGAGGGCGGCATCGGCGGCGTCGTGAACGTCAGGACTGCTCGCCCGATGGATTTGGGCAACGCCCGCGGGGGCAACCTTCGCGGCCAATACGGTGATTTCAGCGGCGAGACCGCCCCGTCCGGATCCGCCTTCCTCAGTTGGAACAACGACGCCGGCAACTTCGGGATCCTGACCGCCGTCAGCTACTCCGAGCGCAGCATCCGGGAGGACTTGGCGAATACGTGGGGTTATCGGCCGCCGGCATCCGACTTTAATCTCGACAGCGATGGGGACGGCGTGGGTGACACGGATGATTTTTTCTTCCCGTCCGCCGCCAATTCGGAGATTTTCACCGAGCAACGCGAACGCGCCACAGTCAATTCGACTTGGCAATGGTTACTCGGTGACGACACCGAAGCGGTAGCCGACATCCTCTGGTCCCGGCGGGACGTCGCCTCGGAGCAGCTCGGCCAGATCTCGTACTTCTCGCCCTGGACCGGGGCGAACTCGATTTGCCAGGGTGCGAACGCGGACGACGGGAGTTGGATTTGCCCCGGCCTCGTCGGCCTCGAGTTCGAGAATCATACGCTGGTATCGGCGCCAGTGACGTCCGGCTTCGACACCTTTACCGACAGTCGTGGTGGAGGGGATGAGAGCCTCAATCTGGGCTTCAACCTGAGCCGCCAGGTGGGCGCCTGGAGCGTTTCCGGCGACGCATCCTATGCCGATGCCTCGGGCAACCTGACTTGGGAGCGCAGCGTACTGTCCTATGCCGACGGAGTGGCCCCCCCGTCGGAGCCAGACGCCAACCCGACGTATATCGCCAGGGGCCTCAAGGGCACGGGGTCGACTCGGGACGGCGCCGTCCATTTCGTCCCGGACGCGGACGATCCCCAGCTAACGAATCCGGCCAACTACGTCATCCAGCAGAACGAGATCACCGTCAGGGACAACACCGACGCGGAGTGGGCGCTGAAGCTGGATCTGGTCTACGAACGGGCGGATTCGGCGATCGCCGCCCTGAAATTCGGCGGGTACTGGGGCCGACGGGAAAAGTCCTTCGACACCTCCCGGGCGCGCAGCGGCGAGGGCGAGGGCAGAGACAACCCCGTTCTCGCCACCTCCGTGGCCGGTTCGACGATGCCGGCGCCGGGCAACTTTCTGGACC
>JAKZVH010000030.1:0-2589 GCA_047516145.1 Gammaproteobacteria bacterium | reverse complement strand
TCGAACCGAAATGGCAGGCATCTGGGCGACCGGCAGGATCTGGCTCAAGGTGCCGGAGACCATCGAGATTGAGATCGTCGGAGAGTTGCAGCCCGGCGTGTACGCGAAAGATATCATCCTCAGAATCCTCGCCGAGCTGCGAGCGGATGGCGCGGCCTACAAGTGCATCGAGTTCACCGGTAACGCGCTCGCCAACCTGAGCATGGCGTCGCGGATGACGCTGACGAACATGGCGGTCGAGCTCGGGGCCAAAGCGGGCATCATGCCGTTCGACGAGAAAACAGAGAAGTACTTGCTCACTCGAGCTACCCGGTCTTCCGCGCAAGTGTTTGCAGACGAGGACGCGACGTACAACGCGCGGCGGCGCATTGATGCGCCATCGCTGGAACCGCAAGTTGCATGCCCACACACGGTCGATAACGTCAAACCAATCTCCGATGTCGAGGGAATCGCTGTAAACGAAGCCTATCTGGGCAGTTGCACGAACGGCCGGCTGGAGGATCTGCAAGTTGCAGCCGATATTCTGCGCGGGCGCCGCGTCGCCCCGGGCGTGCGACTCTCGGTATATCCCGCGTCAGTCGCAGTGATGGAGGAGGCGCTCAGACTGGGCATTCTCGAGACACTAGAGAACGCGGGCGCGGCGATCAGGACGGCTTCGTGCGGGCCGTGTTTCGGGGCGGTCGGGGATCTGTTGGAGGACGGCGGAGTCTGCATTTCCAGCTCGAACCGTAATTTCAGAGGTCGCATGGGATCCAGAGAAGCGGCTATCTATCTGGCCAGTCCAGCCGTGGTCGCGGCCTCGTGCATTCAGGGCAGCATCGCAGATCCACGAAGGTACGCCCAATGATTATTCGCGGCAGAACGCTGAAGTACGAAGAGGACGATATCAGCACCGACGTCATTTGGCCTGGCAAGTACACCTACGTGCAGATGTCACCGGAGCGGATGATCGAGCACGCGATGGAAACTTTCGATCCTGCCTTCAGGACCAAAGTAAAACAATTCCAGATACTCGTCGTGGGCCGCAACTTCGGCTGCGGCTCTTCACGCGAGCAGGCGTGTGAGTGCTTGAAACACGCCGGCATCAAGGCCATCATCGCGAAATCGTTCGCGCGTATCTTCTATCGCAACTCGGTCAACCTAGGGCTACCGGTCACCGAATCAGCGGCTGCATTCCGAGCGCTACATACTGGCGACAAGGTCGAGATCGACTTGAGCGCCGGACGCATCGTCACCGACCGCGGTTCGTTTAGCATCGCCAGGTATCCGGACTACATCATGGAGTTGATCCGGCACGATGGTCTGATTAACTACATACGCCATCAAGCCCGAGCGGCAAAGATACCGTGAACATCTGCGTGCTTCCGGGCGACGGCATCGGGCCCGAGGTGATCGGCCAGGCCGTCAAAGTACTGGAGGCAATCGGTCTCTCATGGGAATTCACCTGCGGCGATATCGGCTTCGCTGCGTACCAGAGACACGGCACTCCCTTACCTGACCAGACGCTCGCCAAAGTGGACGCGGCGGACGCCACTCTGTTCGGAGCGGTCACCACCCCACCGGGCATCCCCAACTATACGTCGCCGATCCTACAGTTGCGCAAGCAATTTGATCTCTTCGCCAATCTGCGGCCTTCCCGCTGCGACGGCGTCGACCTCGCCATCGTGCGCGAGAATACAGAAGGGCTCTATTCGGGCGTCGAGCGCATCGAAGACGGAGGTGACCGAGTGATCGCAGAGCGGGTTGTCACTCGGCGGGCGTCCGATCGCATCATCCGATACGCGTTCGAGTATGCACGGGCAAAAGGATACGGCGAGGTCACCGTCGTGCACAAAGCGAACGTGTTGCGTCATAGCGACGGGTTGTTCCGCAGTGTGGCCCAGTCTGTGGCGACGGAGTATGTCGACATTGAGTTGAAGGAGATGCTCGTCGACAGCTGCGCGATGCAACTCGTCGTCGACCCCTCGCAGTTCCAAGTGTTGGTCACCACCAATCTGTTCGGTGACATTCTCAGCGACGTTGCGTGCGTTTGCGCCGGTGGTCTGGGGATGGCCGCTTCAGCGAACATCGGCGAAGCAACGGCGATCTTCGAGCCAGTGCACGGCTCAGCGCCCGACATCGTGGGAACGGGTAGAGCTAACCCGTTCGCAACCATCCGCTCCGCCGTGCTGATGTTGCGGTATCTACAATGTGAGATAGAAGCGACCCGAATCGACGATGCAGTCGACCGCGCTGTGCAAAACCAACAGGTCACACCCGATCTAAACGGCGCGCTGACCACCAAAGGGGCGACCGACGCCGTAATCTCGTGCCTTTGATTTGCAGATCGCCAACGTCAAGGAAAGCGACTACGACCGTTCGAGAATAAACGCTCCCGCCATGGCGCCGGCGGCGCAGATGCTTGCCAGGCCGAAGCTCGCGTCGCGCCTCGCCATCTCGTTCGCGAGTGTGGTCACGATGCGTCCTCCGGTCGCAGCCCACGGGTGGCCGATCGCGATCGAGCTTCCGTTGACGTTGACCTTGTCCCAGTCGATGGCGCTCGTCGCCTTTCCTTTCCACCCCTGCTCCCAAGCGGCCGCGTTCGCGAGA
>JAKZVH010000029.1:0-3285 GCA_047516145.1 Gammaproteobacteria bacterium | reverse complement strand
AACCGCTCAGGAGACGCGCAGCGGCGTCCGCCTTGAGCTTCGTTTCGACGCCGCGACCGAAACCTTCACCGGGACCGTGGCCAACACGGCGGCCGAGGCCGTTTCGCGGGTTCGGGTCGAGGTGCACCTGTCGAACGGGGTCGAACTCGGTCCGACGCCCAGAATCAGCCTGGCGCCCGGGGAAACGAGTTCGGTCCGGCTGGCAGCCGCAGGCCAACGCTTCGAGACCTGGACGACGCACGTGGAGATTGGCGAGGGCGAGCACGGGGAGCGCCATCGCTGACGCGGACGAAGCGCGTTTCGCGGCCCTGCGGGCCGCGGTGCCGTCCGGAGGCCGGCGTTCCAAGCCGTCCCCGCACTTGTGCGTGAGCGGCGGTGCGCGGTTTCGCGGCCCTGTCGGGCCGCGGTGCCGTCCGGAGCCCGGCGTTCCAAGCCGTCCCCGCACTTGTGCGTGAGCGGCGGTACGCGGATTCGCGGCCCTGCGGGCCGCGGTGCCGTCCGGAGGCCGGCGTTCCAAGCCGTCCCCGCACTTCGGCGTGAGCGGCGGTACGCGGATTCGCGGCCCTGTGGGCCGCGGTGCCGTCCGGAGGCCGGCGCCCCCGCGGTCCCGCACCTTCGGCCGCCGCACCACCACCGGCCCGATCCCCGTCAGGATCCCCCGTGCCGGACCATGCCCGTGACGGACGAGACGCCGACGACCGGTCTCGGTTCGTTGATCCTCGTAGGCCGCCAACAGAGCGGCCACCTCCGCATCCGATACGCCACCCCCTTCTCCCGACATCACCCACTTTCGGACATAGCCTCCCGCGACAACAGTGAGAGCCCTTAGTCAGACGCGATTGTGTGGTGTGGGCTTCCAGTTCTCGTCCGGAATGGATCACTCAATCCGCCAGCTACAGATCTCTCCACCTGGTCTGCGTTGTTTCATCGCTTCCGTCATGGCTCGGCGAAGGGCGGCATCCGCTACGTCGCGCCGATAGCTCGCGTGTCTCACCGCTTCCTCGGCATCCTCGTTGATCGCTCTCCATCGTTCCCGGATCTCGGCCCTGTTAGCCTCCCACGCCCGCTCAGCCTCCGACCGGATCCCCTCCTTCTCCGTGAGAAATGTGCGCGCCATGCCCACTGTCTCCCTGAGTCCTGATAGATCGGCCTCGTGCCCCCGTGGTTCCTCCGCGAGTCTGGCCACCTCATCCCGGGCCGTGGTCACGTCCGGGACGTCGGACAAAGACAGTGGCGGCGCCGAGCGTAGAACCGAGCGCAAGTCTTCCTCAGCTTGTCGGACCCGCTCCCTGGCGCGGTCGACCCGGAGGTGGGCTGACTCCGCCTTCGAGGAACGCCAAGTGGAATTCAGATACGGCTCAAGTTCCCGCTCGAGTTCTGCGAGCCTGCGCCTGGCTGCTTCCAGCTCCCTCTCACGGTTCTGTCGCTCGGCTTGGTGTTCTCGCCTTCGCTCCTCCCACCTACCTTGTGCCCGTTCACGCGCCGCTGCCAAATTCGCCTCGGCCCGTTCGAGGGCCTCTTCGCGGCGCGCCTCCCGCGTGGCCCGCCTCTGAACGGCCATCTCGGCTGTCCGCAGTTCGTCTTCCGCCATTCCAAAAGCGGCTGCCGCCTCCCGAACCGCTACTTCCGCAGCGTCCACTTGCTCCGTCGGCGGCTCCGCGTCGCGGAGTTTCCTGGCCTCGGAACGCATCCGATCGGCGGCCTCCGCCAAGGTACGGGACAATCCGTACTCCTCGCCGGCTGCCTCACACCGAGCTAATGCCGCCACATCCGGTGACTTCGCGTCCATCTGGCGGAGCCGCGATTCTGCTGGCCCGCGCTCATATTCCGCCAGTGCCGTCAAGTATGCCAGCCGTGCCGTCAGATAACCTGCAGCCTCTTCGGAATTCACGCCGCCGGAATGAAACGCTCGTGGCTCCGGAAATCCCGACTCGTCGGCGGGAACGCCGCATGACGTAGCCATAGCGATTGCGGCGATCAGCTTCCAAGGCTTCATTCTCAGTTTACGGGTGTGAGTTGGAGCATGCGGAGCAGCAGAGATACCGCGACCGACGACAATAACGGCATTATCAGGGCGGGAGGCAGCGCGGCGCACGCGCGTTCCCGCGGGCGTCTGCTTTCCCCACCCGGCGGCGCGAGTTGAACAGCCCCGTTCGCTGAAACGCGCAATCTCACCGTGTGTTCTGGGCACGTCGCTCCGCGCATTCCGCCAAGGTGCCATCTGACTATGTAGAGTACGAGGCCATGTTTGGTTTCGACCCCCAGAGATGGAAGGACGCTAGAGCGGAGGTGCATGAGGTTTTGGTTGAGCGGGCGCGCATTGAGACGCCCATCCCCTACTCTGATCTAGCCAAACGCATCAGGGCGATCTATTTGGACATCGGCATCCAGAAAGATAGGACGGCCCTGGGTTGGCTGTTGGGTGATGTCTCTCGCGAGACACACAAACAGGAGATCGGAATGCTCAGCGCTTTGGCAATCCTGAAGGACGAGATGCCCGCACCGCCGTTCTTCAAGTTGGCGAGAGAGCTGGGCTACCGGTTTACAGACTGCGAGAGATTCTGGGTAGAAGAGTGCCGTCGGATCATTGAGCACTATCGCGATGGAGCTTAGTCTCTGACGATTGCCCGCGACAGAATCCGAGAATCGGAATCCCGGGATTCCGGGGAACGAGGTGCCGGCCGTCGGCAAAAGCCACGAGTGATACAGAACGTGATAACAGGACAGCGGTGTCCTCCGTCAGATACTTGTAAATCAACAAGTTATCGCGTCATCAGAGCGGCCCTGCGGGCCGCGATGCCGGTGTGAACACCGGCGCGTTCCCTGACCCGTACGCCGTCCAGATGCGTGGCGGTACGCGCCTTCGCCCGCCTGCGGCGGGCGATGCCGGGCCCCACCGGGAGAACTGCCCGGAGGTCGGCGTTCCCTTGCCTGCGCGCCGTGAGGCCGAGTGGAAGACCGGGCTCAGGGATCGGCGCTTACGTCGTACGCGAGGAGCACGTCCTGGTCGCGCAGATAGAGCAGGCCGTTCGCGACCACCGGATGGCTCCAGGTGTTCTCCCCGGACCGATCCTGCCGGCGGAACTCGAAGCGGCCGCGTTCCTCGTAGCCGACGCGCGACGGCTCCACGAGGGCAACATCCCCGCGCTCGCTGAACACGTAGAGCCGGTTGTCGGCGAAGATCAGCGCGCCCTTGCGGATGGAGCGGTCGCGCCAGAAGAGCGCCCCGGTTTCGATGTCGAGGGCGCTGAAGATGGACCCGGAGAAGCCGTAGAGCACGCCCTC
>JAKZVH010000028.1:0-6305 GCA_047516145.1 Gammaproteobacteria bacterium | reverse complement strand
ATTGCGGCGGCCGTGAGCGCTGCATCGAGCTCGCCGGAAACCCGGTGCTGACCGGCTACACCGCCCCGAAGATTCGCTGGCTGCGGAAGCATCATCCGCGCAAGTACCGAAACATGGCGCAGGTGCTGCTGCCGCACGACTACCTGAATTTCGTCATGACGGGCCGCGCGGTGATGGAGTACGGTGACGCATCAGGCACGGCGTTACTCGACGTGCGGAATCGCCGCTGGAGCCGTGAGCTGCTGCGAGTCGTCGAGCCGTCGCGGGACCTGGCCAACTGCCTGCCGGAGCTGGTTGAACCCGGGGAAGTCATCGGGCATACTGCGGCTCTGTTCTCACAGGAGTTCGGCCTGCCGGCCGGTATCCCGGTGGCACCGGGCGGCGGCGACAACATGATGGCAGCGATCGGCACCGGCAACGTCGTGCCGGGCCAGCTGACGATGAGCCTTGGCACGTCAGGAACGCTGTTTGCTTACGCAGATCGGCCGATTGTCGACCCGCAAGGCAATATCGCGGCGTTTTGCAGCTCGACCGGCGGATGGCTGCCCCTCCTTTGCACAATGAACTGCACGCTCGCCACCGAGTTAATGAAGCAGCCGCTGGCCATCGACAACGCCGGCTTCGACGCAGCCATCGACGCCGTACCGGCCGCTTCCGGCGGTCTGATTGTCCTGCCGTTTTTCACCGGCGAACGTACACCGAACCTGCCGCGCGCCAGCGCGAGCGTGCTGGGGCTCAACCCGGAAAACTGCGAGAAAGGACACCTGTTGCGGGCGACTGTTGAAGGTGCAACCTACGGGCTGCGCTTCGGACTCGACGAACTGCGCCGGCTGGGCATCGAGTCATCGGAAATTGTGCTGACCGGAGGCGGCGCCAACAGTCGAACCTGGCGCCAGATCGTGGCCGATATCTGCCGGCTGCCGGTCGTACGGCTCGCGCAGGACGAAGGCGCCTCGTTCGGTGCTGCGCTGCATGCACTGTGGGTACTGGAACGCCAGTATGATTCCGGGCGCGGCATCGGCGACGTAACCCGCGAGCACATCGTGCAGCGGCCGGATCTCGCCTGCACGCCCGACGAAACCACATCCGATCGCTACGCTGACGGCTACGCGGCCTACCGGCGCGCGGTAGCGGGCGTGGCACCATTATTCGAAACAGACGGAGCAAGACCATGAGTGCGCGACCCTGGATTGGCAACCGCGAGTACTTTCCCGGCATTTCACGTATAGAGTACGAAGGCCCGGAGTCCGATAACCACCTGGCATTCAAAGCCTACGATGCGGATCGCGTGGTCGGCAACAAGACCATGTGCGACCATCTGCGTTTTTCCATCTGCTACTGGCACACGTTATGCGCTGACGGCGCCGATCCCTTTGGTCCCGGCACGCGCCCCCACCCCTGGAATGAGAGTACCGACCGGATCGAGGCGGCAGAAGAAAGGCTTGACGCTGCGTTTGAGTTTTTCAGCAAGATGACGGTGCCCTACTTTTGCTTTCACGATCGCGACCTGGCTCCCGAAGGCGCGAGCGTTACCGAAAGCGAGAAAAACCTGCAGCACCTGGTCGGGCGTGTCAAAACACGGCAAAAGGAAACCGGAATCCGGTTGCTGTGGGGCACTGCGAACCTGTTCTCGCACCCGCGTTACATGAACGGTGCATCGACCAACCCGGATTTCGATGTCGTCGCGCAGGCGGGGGCGCAGGTCAAGGCAGCGCTGGATGCGACGGTCGAACTCGGCGGCGAGAACTATGTGTTCTGGGGTGGTCGCGAGGGGTATTCCACACTGTTCAACACCGATACCGGCCGCGAGCTGGAACACATGGCGAGGTTCCTTGGCATGGCCCGCGACTACGGCCGCTCGATCGGCTTTAACGGCACGTTCCTGATCGAGCCCAAGCCGATGGAACCCATGTACCACCAGTACGACGTCGACGCCCAGACCGTCATCGGCTTTCTCCGGCAATACGGACTTGCCGACGATTTCAAGGTCAACGTGGAAGCCAATCACGCCACGCTGGCGGGCCACTCATTCGCTCACGAGCTCAGAATGTGTGCGAATGCCGGCTTGCTTGGCTCGATCGACGCCAATCGCGGCAATCCCCAGAACGGCTGGGATACGGACCAGTTCCCGGCCGACCTTTACGACACGGTGCAGGCGATGCTTATCGTACTGGAAGACGGTGGCTTCAAGACCGGCGGACTGAACTTTGACGCGAAAGTCCGGCGTGAATCGACCGACCTGGAAGACCTGTTTATCGCGCATATCGGCGGCATGGACTCATTTGCACGCGGCCTGCTCATCGCCCACGAGATCCTCGAGAAGTCCTCGCTGGCTGATTTTCGCCGCGAGCGCTATGCCAGTTTCGACAACGGACAGGGCCAGGCATTTGCCAAAGGCCGGTTATCCCTCGAGGATCTCCGCGAACATGCCGCGAAACAGGGTGAGCCGCGCAAGCAAAGCGGCCGGCAGGAATGGGTCGAGAACGTCATTAATGACTTCATATTTCGGGTGAAGCCCTGAGCGTCTCGTGAGCGGGCATCGTAATCTGTACAGGCACCCCCGATGACGCGGCGAAGTCCGGACCGTCCGGCACTGCGTGCCAGCCGCGCTGCCTGCAACGAACCGCGGCACCAGGTAAGCGACACGATAGCGGCGGACAGCCTGGCAGAGCGGGTACTGCGAAATGCCCGCGGCGACCGTGTCACGCTGCTGAATTACGGCGCTCGACTGACACGCATCGAACTGCAGCTGCCGGACGGCATCCGCAACGTGATTCTCGGTTATGAAGATTGCGCGGGTTACCTGACCGACCCTTACTTCATGGGCGCGACCGTCGGGCGTACCTGCAACCGCATTGCCGGTGCACACTTCAACCTCGGTGGTGTTGACTATCCGCTCGATGCCAACGAGGGGGAACACCACCTGCACGGTGGTGCGGGCGGCTTTCACCACAGGCACTGGTCAATCGATGCGGCGGTCCCGGACGATACAGGGCGGTTTCGGCTGCGGTCAGCGGATGGCGACCAGGGCTACCCCGGAACGCTCGAGGCGAGCGTCACGTACCGCTGGACGGATGAACGCGAGCTCGTGATCCGGCTGGAAGCTGAAACCGACCGGCCGACACATGTAAACATGACCAACCACGCCTATTTCAATCTCGCGGCTGGCGGTGCCGACGTGCTCGGGCATCGCTTGCATATTGCCAGCCGGCAAATCTTGCAGGTCAACGACGACCTGCTGCCGACCGGCGATTTCCTCGATGTCACCGGTTCCGGACTGGATCTGCGCCAGCCAGCGGCGTTGCGTGATGTCATCGGGTCGCGGCACCCGCTTGTCGTGCGCACCGGCGGTATGGACTTCAACTATGTTCTGGGCGAATCCGGCGGCCGTGCCGAGCTTGAGAGCCCGAACGGCGACCTTTGCTTGCGGATGACGACAACGTGCCCCGGGCTTCAGGTATACGGCGGGCAGAATCTTGGACCGCCGTTCGCGCCGCACCGCGGCCTGTGCCTCGAGCCCCAGCATTTTCCCGATACACCCAATCAACCCGCCTTTCCCGGCACGCTGCTTGCGCCGGGCGAGCGCTATTCGCAGACGACGCGCTACCGCTTTATAGCGGCCGGCTGAGCGTCACTGACACACTGAATCGGGCGGCCAATGCCGACTCCGGTACCGGCTGGGCGAAAATCCCTGGGAATAGGGCAAAGCAGATCGGCGTTGGTTTTGTGCGAAGGGGCCTGCTCCATGCGAACCGTTCTCGAAGGGGCTGAACACTGAGTGCTGACAGCAGTCAAAAATTTCTAACTTTTTGGCTAGTATTAGCAGTTACCGGTGTCAAAAATCCTGGCTGCGGACAGGCTGAGCATTTTCCCATTCCGTCTGGTCGACGTTTCGAACCTTTTGGGTAAAGACAAACGCCCCATTTTTATTGCCGATCACCAAATCGATCAGCCCATCTCCATTGAGGTCTCCGCTTACCAGTTGCCGTCCGATGCCCGCCTGGTCGTCGATTTGATGAGGAACGAATTCTACCTGGCCATCCTGGCGCATGAGCCGGAAATAGTAGATCACCGGGGCCTGTCGGGACCCGGGGTCGCCGAAGTCGTGAGCCCGGTAGGTCTTTCCGGTCACAATGTCCTTCAGGCCGTCGCCATCGATGTCGGCAAGCTCTACTGCGTGGAGCTGGGAAAATTGAACCCCATAAGGGTTGTCGGTATTTGTCTCCTCCTTGCTCAGAATAATATGCTCCTGAAAGGTGATCTTCTCTCCGGTACGGCTCTGTTCAAACCAGCTCAGGCCCCAACCGTGAGCGTCCAGGCTGGTGATGACGTCGTTGAGCCCGTCGCCATTCACGTCATAGGCGAACATCTGGCCTCCCCCCCTCAAACCATCGAACGGGTTGGGTCCCCCCCGATTAACGAATGGAAAGGGGTGAAAAGCCCAATCCCGATCGTTTTGCAGGGAGGAGGGTTGTTGCATCCATCCATCCCCGGTCAGAAGGTCGTTGCGTCCGTCGCCGTCGACATCCCCGTAGCCCATGCCGTGGGTGTAGTGATGAATCACCTCTTCGCTGGTCGATACCGGGTGAAAGATCCAGGGAAGCGTCGGAGCTACAGGGTTCGGCGACACATAGCCGTAATGTGTGCCGTAGGCCATCAACAGTTCAGGCACCCCATCGCCGGTAATGTCTCCAAATCCAGGTGCTTCGTTTTTAACACGGTCTATGACAAAGTGGCGCTCCCAGTGGTCCGGCCGGTCCGGGGCCGGACCACTGAAAGAATTGCCCGGGTTCTGGTACCAGTAAGCTTCGGTATTGGGAAGTCCCACCGTCAGGACATCAGGCCAGCCGTCCGCATTGAAATCGAAGACGAATGAAAAGAAATTGTCCAGAGAGTAATACGAACTATCATTTGGGTGCCGCCTGGTCGGCGCCACCGCCGGATAGAATTCGTAACGGTGGTTGAAGTCGGGTCCCAGGAATATGTTTGGTCCACTGACGACATCCTGATGACCATCCTGATTAAAGTCGCCGAAATTGGCGCCTTCCGACCAATAGATGGGGGTCAGTTCCTGTTTTTCAAATTCACGAATAACAAGGTCGGTGGCCTGAGCGCTGACCGCCTGAGCGCCGACCGTTAAGTATAAGTAGGTGAATGTCAATGCTGCGACGCGCTGAATTCTGTTCATCTCATTACCTCCCGCCGGTCGTCCCGGCTTTGCACTTTGGTGTTATCAAGCGTGACCGTAATGACTTCGCGTGACGCTATCACTATTGGTTGCTCAGCGGGTTCGGCCGCATCTGGAAGTGGAACACCATGCTGGTGGTGCCTTCCCCGGTTTCCATGTGGAAGGGCGTGCGGCTGCTGAAGGAAGCCCAGATACCCCGGCCTTTCCAGCCGGCGTTGGGATCGTCGATGCGACCGTCCATCCACTTGGTGTAGAAGCCCAGAGGGTAGGGCACGCGCATTCTCACCCACTCTCCGTCTTTGAGCACCAGCAAGGCGCCGCTCTGGTTGCCGGTGTTGATGGGGATATTTTCCCCAAGACCCAGGGCGTTGAACTGGTCTACCCAAGTATAGTAGCTGCCTTCGGAGCTGCCGGACCGGTCCAGGTTCTTGAACTGAGGCAGGGGCTCCGTGTGGAAGCTCCAGCCCTCGGGGCAGTGCTGGCCGGTGGCCTGGGGACCGTTCAAGGGGCCCACGCACTTGCGGCGGTCGAAGCTGGCCATGTGGCCGCTGGCCAGGGCCGCCCAGGCCACGCCGTCGCGGTCGATGTCCATGCCGCGGGGGGAGAAACCCTCAATGGGATCGCCGTTTTCATCCACCGGCAGTTCGTAGTACTCGATCAGGGCGGTCTCGCTGGGGTTGTCGCCCGGCACCAGCCTGGCCACGCTGCCGGGGAAGCCGAGGATCGACCCCCACACGGAACCGTCCGGCGCGGGACTCACGGCGTAGAGGCCGCCGGGATTGATGCGCTTGTCTTTGGTGGGGTCCACGGCGTCGCCGGGTTCCACGTATTCCGCGTCGCGCACGCCGTTGCCGTTGGTGTCCAGGATGAACGGCGTCCATCCTTGGGAGGCCGCGGCGTCACCGGTTTCCAGGAATTTTTTCGCGTCCAGCCAACCGATCACCTGGCCGCCGCCGCTGGTCCACAGGGTGTCATTTGCATCCTCGGCGAACATCAGGTGGTGGGTGCTAAAGCAAGTATCGATATGAGTGTATTCCCCGCTGGCCGGATCGTACACGCCCAACTGGCGTCCCGAGCCCTGCAAGGGGAAGACTTGGGCGGAGGGATGATTCGAGCC
>JAKZVH010000027.1:0-20820 GCA_047516145.1 Gammaproteobacteria bacterium | reverse complement strand
CGCCACGGTGCTCGATGGTCGTCGACACATCAAAATAGGTTGCCCCGTTGTGATGAGCCACTGCCGGATACAACGCCAGCAGACCCAGCGCCATCGGCGCCGTCAGGATTCCAGACATTTTCATTGATCGCTCCTCACTCGATTCCGCCGAATTCGGGAATGCATTCGTACTCCCAAATCTCGCCATCCGGCGCAAAGCTCCAACGCCCGTTCACCACGTAGGGCTCCTCGTAGTAGGTCGGGTCGTGCACCTCGCCGGTAAACTGCAATACATCGCCCTCGCGCGACCATCGCTCGATCGCGTAGGTATTCTCATCGCCCGAAAAGGGAAATCCCGCGGTCCACATGTAATTCTCGGGCGACATGTGAGTCGTCGTGATCACCAGCGTCTCGCCATCCCATTCCCCGGTCGAGTACCCGATGAACGACGGCAGCCAGTGGTCGGGCGCTTCCCGCCCATCCATGAAAATCCGGCGCACCTGGTGGAAGTGCTCGTACAGGATCAGGACCTGGTGGTCCTGCTGGACGATCTCGATGGGATAGGGATCCACCAGACCCATCGGGATGCCGGGCATGAGGCACCGCAGCGTCGGATCCTTGTCGGCGCTGAAGGCGTCGAACTCGACTTGACCGGCGGGTGTCAGCCTGACTTCGCGCGGGTCCGGCTGCCCCATGCGGGGCGGATGTTGCGGTTGCCAGATGCCTTCGAAGTCGGCCTGGGCGGTGGCGGTATCCACCATCAAGGTCAGCGCCAGGCATGCGATACCGGCGCTAACCGCCGACATCCCCGCCGTCCTGAGGTTTACTCGTCGTGAGAGCATCCTATAATTCCCCGTGTTTGCCGCGACGACCGGGTCGCGAGAGTGCTAGCCTACTCCAGCTTCCCGCTGCGCGGCAACACCGACAGGCAGGCGACTTGACGCTGCGTTGCGAGCGCGAGCCGCGGGCATACCATTGAATATCCCGGGCCTGAACCGCCGGGCTCGAAGAGGAGTATTGGCGCAATGTGGAGTCGTATCGTCGCTGGATTGGTCGTATCGGCCGTATTGCCGCTTGGAGCGGTTGCCCATCACAGCGTGGGGGGGAATTTCGACCCGAACACTACCATCGAGGTAGAGGGTGAGATCACCGGAATTCTCTGGCGCAACCCGCACGTGAAATTCTCGCTGAACGTGGTCGGCGACGGCGGCGAGGAAGAGCAGTGGGAGGTCGAGACGCATTCGCTGAGCATCATGCGTCGGATGGCCGTCGCCGATCCGTTCGTCGAAATCGGCGACCGGGTCAAGGTCGCGGGCTGGCCGGCGCTGCGGGCGCCTCACGGGATGTTCGTCAACAACATGCTGCTGCCCAGCGGCGAGGAGTTCGTCTTCCAGTTCACCGCGGAACCTGCCGATCTGCGGTGGTCGGACCGGCTCTGGGGAACCAACGACCGATGGTTCGCGGAGGCCGGCGACTCGTCCAGCGCGGACGATGGCATCTTCCGGGTCTGGAGCACCACTTTCGCCGGTGGAAAGGGTTTCATCTGGCTGCGAGAGTACCCGTTGACCGAGGCTGCCATAGCCAGCCGCGCTGCGTACAACCCCGAGACGGACGATCCTTTGCTCGATTGCGCGACCAAGGGCATGCCCTCGATCATGGGTGCGCCCTACCCCATGGAATTCGTCGACGAGGGCGACACCATCGTGTTCAGGATCGAGGAGTACGACCTGCGGCGCATGATTCACCTTGGGCCGCCGACAGCCGATCCGGAGCCGTCGATACAGGGCTACTCCGCGGGCCGCTGGGAGGGCGATACCCTGGTGGTGGAGACCTCGGCGATCAACTGGGGCCACTTCGACACCCGGGGTATCCGCCTCAGCGACGAGGTGGAAATCGTCGAACGGTTCACGCCCAGCGAGGACGGCAGCGAGCTTGCGTACGAAATAACGGTCACGGATCCGGCGACGTTTACCGAACCGGTGGTCATGAACAAGGCGTGGGTCTGGCTGCCCGATGTCCAGATCGAACCCTACGAGTGTGCGGCCGGTTGATTCAATACCGGGAATCGAGTCCCGACGGAGGCAGAAAATGAGAATTAAAGCAGTTGCCATTGCAATTTCTCCGATAGTGCTGGGCTTGTCCCTCCAGGTATCGGCCCAATCGATGTTCCTGCGGTCCATGTACGAGCTTGGGGACCCGAGGGGCTATTGTCTGGACATCCCGGGGTTCGGCCCCAGGATGCAACTGGACGCGCCCATCACCACCCACACGTGCAAATACAGCCTCCCGGGCTTCGACGTGGATGAGATTTTCGAACACACCGACGGGAAGCTTCGGCTCGTCAATTACGACCGTTGCCTGGCCGGCAGCGCCACGGATACCGCCGGTGCGGCGGTCAACTCCATCGACTGCGGCGATGCGCACCCATGGCAGGTTCACGCCGATGGACGTGTGACTCCCGCGGACAATGCCAACCTCTGCCTGACGCTGTCGGCCGAGCGCGAGTTCGTCAATTCCTCCATTGCCACGGTGCCGCCCTACTCGTCCAGGGACGTGAGCCTGGAGCCTTGCACGGCGGCTGGATCGTACCGGCAACGCTGGCGCTGGTCCGAGACCGACGAAATGAAGACCTACAACGCCAATAGCCTCCGCAACGGAATGACTACAGCCGCGCGTGAAGGCAATCGGGAAATCGGCGGCGCCGTCGACCCGGCCGCGACGGCGGCCATCTACGCCAACGAGCCGCGGACGTTCAGCGCGGCCGACGTGTCCGTATCCGGTGAAATCGCCTACGGCCCCAACGAGGGACACCGGCTCAGGGTCTACGAAGGCAACAACCGCAATCCGACCGGCATGGGGGCGCCTATCATCCTCCTGGTGCACGGCGGCGGCTTCACGCGCGGCGGCCTGGGCAACCTCGACCACGCCGCAACCCACTTCGCGGGAATCGGCCTCGTGGCGGTCAACATGACCTACCCCCTCGCCCCGGAAAACACCTGGCCGAGCGGCGCCGAGGCGGTGACCGCGGCCGTCGACTGGATCCATGAAAATATCGGCGAGTACCGGGGCAATACAGGGCAACTGTACGTGCTCGGCCACTCCGCCGGCGCCAATCACGTGGCGAACTACGTGTTTCGACCGAGCCTCTCGTCAGCGGACGGAGCAAGGGTAGCAGGGGCGATTCTCGCGTCGCCCGCGTTGCAGATGTCCGACGCTCCGGGCGGGGCCGGTTCCGACTATTTCGACGTAGATACGCGACCGATGGGGGAGATGCGCGTTCTGGACAATATCGAGGCAGGTTCGATACCGGTGCTGATCACGGTCGCCGAATTCGATCCGGGGCCGTTTCACCCCTCCACGGCGCGGTTGTTCAACCAGCTCGTCGGGGATTTCAGCGCTCGGCCGCGCCTGCGGCAGATTCCGGGCCACGGGCACATTTCGTACATTTCCGCCATCGGCACCGGCGACCGGATCTTCGAGGAAGAGTTGCTCGACTTCATGCTGTCGCCGAGGTAGTCGATATGGCCGATGGATTGGTCGCGTGGATGGGCAATCCAGCGCGCATGGCGCACCGCCCGGCTGGTGCTGCCGCCGGGGCCCTCGCGTTACTGGTCTGCGGACCCTCTGCGATCGCCCAGGAAGCCGACGAATTGCTTGCGCGGGGCACCTACCTGATGGAGAGCATCGCGGCCTGCGGCAACTGCCACACGCCGAAGACCGCCGACGGCAAGCCCATCGAAAACCTTCACCTCGCGGGCGGGTTCGTCATCGAAGAACCCGGGCTCAAGGCGTATGCGCCCAATATCACGATGGATGTTGAGACCGGCATCGGCAGTTGGAGCGATGCGGACATCATTCGCGCCATTCGGGAGGGTTTCCGGCCGGACGGGACCCTGATCGGCCCACCGATGCCGACGCCCTGGTATCGGGACATTTCGGATACCGACGTGCGCGCGATCGTGGCGTACCTGCGTGCCGCGGAACCGGTGAACCGGGTGGTCCCGAAATCCGAGTACCGGGTACCGCTGCCGCCGAACTGGGGCCCGCCGGTAGTCTCGGTACCTGATGTGTCGCGGGACGACCCGTTGGCTTACGGCACCTACGTCGCCGTCGCCCTCGGGCATTGCACCGAATGTCATACACCGTTGATGGAAGGGCAGCACGACTTCAGCCGCACGGGCTTGGGCGGCAACAGCTATCCCAACATCTTCGGACTCGGTTTTGCGGCGATCTCCGCCAACGTAACCCCGCATCCGACGCTCGGCATCGGCGAGTGGACGGATGAGGACATCAAGCGGGCCATCGCCGGGGGCATTCGCCCGGACGGACGCCGGATGCTCGACAGCATGGCATTTCAGTACTATCGGAACATGGCCGACGAGGATCTGGACGCGCTAGTCTACTACCTGCGCTCGCTACCGCCGCAGCCCGCCGAGTAGCCGCGCGGGACGCCAAGTTGCCGCGCAGCCCGCCAAGTTGCCCCGCGGGACGCCACGGCTACCTCGGATGGACGAAGCGGTCGCCACCCTCGCTCCTTGCGTCCGGAATTGCTCGGCAAGCCTCCAGCAGACGCTGAGTGTCCTCGACCCGGTTGTAGATGTGGGGTGACAGCCGAATGCCCTCGCGACGCCGGTCACAGGCGATCCCTTCCCTGGCCAGGCGGTCGACGGCTGCGGCGTTGTCTCCGAAGTCGACGACGACTGTCCCGCCTCGCCGGTCGCGTTGGCCAGGGGAAACGAGCAGATCCTCATCGAAGCCACTGCGAATGCGATCGACCAGCCGTTCGTTGTGTCGGTGAATCTCGTCCAGGCCGATCCCGATCATCAGTCGGACTCCGGCCTCCGCGATGAGGAAGGGCCACACGCTCGGCGTACCGCCCCAGAAGCGTTTGGCGCCGGGGGCATGGCGAAAGCCGTGGATATCGAACTCGAAGGGTGCTTCGTGGGAAAACCAGCCGACATCCACGGGCTCGCAGATCTCGCACACCTCCTCCGCGGCATACAGAAAGCCCGCGCCCGGCCCGCCGCACAACCATTTGATACATGAGCCGATGGCAAAGTCGGCCTGCGATCGACCGAGGTCCAGCGGGATCAGTCCCGCCGACTGCGCCAAATCGAGCACACTGAATATCTCGCGTTCCCGGCAATACCGTGCGATCGCGTCGATGGGCAGTCGAACGCCGTTATTCGACTGGACGTGGGTGATCAGCGCCAGTTGCACGTCGCCGGAGAGAACTTCGTCCCAGACCGCAAGGTCCGATAGATCGAGTCCGCGGGGAAGATACTCGAGCTGGTAACCGCTTCGCTGCGCCTGGGCCATGACGAAGCCGAGTGACGGGAAATCGTCCTCGGACAAGAGAAGCTTGCACCGGCCCTTCCGCGCCGGTAACGAGTACAGGATCTTTGCCAGAGCACTGGATAAATTGACCTGGGGACAGACGGTGTGTACAGGAACTGCGAGCAAGCCCGCGATCGCATCGATGAACGACTCGATGCCCTCGATCCATCGCGGCCAGGCTTCCCCGCGGTTCCGCCATGGCTCCAGTCCCGCGGTGCTGAGCGCCCGCTCCGCCGCCACCGGCAGGCATCCCACCGAATGATTCAGAAAATACGCGCCGTCGGGTACCTCGAAGAGCGCCCGGTAACGGTCTCCGTCCACGGGTTCAACCGATACTCGCGCGCACGCCGCCGTATTCGCTGCCCCACGCGTCGGTCATTTCATGGCGAATATCCCAGAGCTCCGGAAAGAAGCGCGTTTCGGCGCCGCTTCGCAGCCGCTCGACCGAACGCCCCTTGAGCGACCGTGCGTCCATGCCGATGGAACGATAGATGAGTTGCATGTGATCCTGGCGAAATTTCTGAAACAACTCGTCGAAGTCGATCAATAGCTCCGCGACCAGGTAGGCATCGCAGTGGCTGTACTCGGTGTCGTATATTTTCTTGACCGTGAGCCCGAACGGCTCGAGATACCCCTCGACGAAGCTGCGCCAGAGTTCCCTGGGCATTTGCAGCAGCGTACGGAAGCCCGGGGATTCCTGGCCGCTGCCGTTGCCGAGTTGCAGGCGAATCTCCTGATACTCCTTGGGCGACATGGTTTCGAGGAGCGCAAGTTGCTCCGACATCAACCGCAAGGTCATGCACACCCGCCGGAACAGCGTCACGACGCGATTGGTGTTGTGTTGGCGAAGGTAGTCGTCGATGTCCAGGAGCGTGTAGGCGACCAGCTTCATCCACAATTCTTCGACCTGGTGGACGATCTGAAACTGCAACTCGTCCCCGTTGCATTGATCGCCGAAGTCCTTCTGGCAGGAAAGCAGCCGCCTGGTATTGAGGTAGACCTCGTAGTCGAGATCGCCGTCGCGATTCATGATCGAGTAATAACGCGTTCTATCCATGGCAGGTCCTCTTCCGGGAGAGGGTCGAGAGAACTGACTATAGCACCAGGTCACGAGTTGAATATGGCTATATATGATTCAAAATCAGCATTGTGTAGCATGTTATGCTAAATTTGATTATTTACTAGGCATTAAGTTCTAATGTTGGACAAAACAGATCGGGAGTTGCTACGCCAACTGCAGTCCAATGCGCGTGCCAGTAACGCCTTGTTGGCCGAGCGGATCAACCTCTCGCCCACACCCTGCCTCAGAAGAGTACGCAAGCTCGAATCCAGCGGCGTCATCAAAGGCTACGCAGCCGTAGTCGACCCGGCAGCCGTGGGGCTGCGCGTGGCCGCTTTTGCGTTCGTGAAACTCGAGAAAAATACCGCGGAGAACGGTGAGGCATTCGAACAGGCGGTGGCGCTATTGCCGGAGGTCATGGAATGTTGCGTGGTCACGGGGATTCACGACTACGTTCTGCGTATCGTCGCAATAGACCTGAATGCTTACGAGAGGTTTCTGAAAGCAGAGCTCGCCACACTGGATGGAGTCGCCGATATCGAAACGACGATCATCCTCAACCAGGCGATGTCGCGCTCCGTGCTCCCGTTGTAGCAAGGATCCATCCGGAGCCGGAAACGTTGCTGCGATACGCGGGTTACCGTGCCGTCCAGCCGCCGTCCACCTTGAGGCTCGAGCCCGTCATCAACGACGAATCCGCCGAGGCCAGGAACATCACCGCGGCGACGACCTCGCGAAGTTCGCCGATGCGCCCCATGGGGATGCAGTCCAGCGCCCACTGCTTGAAGGCCCGATCCTCCAACATGGGCCCGGTCAGGGGTGTCTTGATGAACGTCGGCGCGACGCTGTTGACGCGAATGCCGTGCGGCGCCAGCTCCACGCCCAGCGCCTTGGTCAGCCCCTCCACGGCGTGCTTGGTCATGCAGTAAACGGTCCGGTTTGCCGCACCGATGTGGCCCATCTGCGACGACATGTTGATGATCGAACCGCCGGCGCCCGCGCGAAGCATCACCCGCGCGGCGCTCTGGGCCGTGAGGAACATCGCCCGGACGTTGACGGCGATCATTTCATCCACGACCTCTTCCGGGGTGTCGATGAAGGGCTGAGGCGAATTGGTGCCCGCGTTGTTGAACAGGATATCGAGTCGCTCGAGTTGTTCGAGCCGACGGCGAAACGGCCGCCCGTTGACATCCTCGGCCCAGGTCTCCACGCCGCTGCCCAACCGATCGCGCAGCCGGTCCAGATCTCCCTGATTTCTCGCCACCGCGATCACCAGCGCGCCGGCATCGACCATGGCTTCGGCGCAGGCCGCGCCTATGCCGCGGCTGCCTCCGGAGATCAGCGCCACACGGCCGTCGAGATCCCATTTCGTGCCCATCGAAGCACCACCTGAAGTACTCATGCCGATCAACCAACCGCCGCTAAGGCTCGGAATTCGCGCGTCCATTTCCCTCAGCGGGACACGTTCGCGCGCTCGCGCAGAACGCTAGCCTTCGATGCACTCGTACGGCTCCACGGTAACGCCCGGTATGTAGATCCAGTACGCCTGAAATTCTATGGGCTCAAGGAATGTGGCCGGGTCGGTTATGGTGGTCTGGTAGTACAGGCGGCTTCCATCGTCGCTCGGCGTATAGCGTTCGACGATCTCCAGGTCTTCGCTGAGCGCGATCCCCAGGCGAAACCTCCGGGACGATATATTCGTCGTGGTCACAACCAACGTGCCATTGTCCCATCTCCCGATGGAATGCCCGAGCGGCGACCCTATGTCGGCAGCATTCTCGTCCCGGTGAATCGTACGAACCGCGTCGTACTCCTCCAGGCGCATGAGAATCGTATCGCCCTGGTCGATGAAGTCTCGCGGATACGGGTTCCCGATGATTGTCGGCATCCCGGCCGACGAGCACTCGCCGGTGGCCAGATTGTCGGTCAACCGATCGTAGGCCGCCGCTGCGGCGCGCGCTTCATCGGTCAGTGGGAAATTCTCATTCGAAACGTCAAAGTCCCTGAAAAGCCCCTGACCCGGCGCGGAGCTCCAGGTACGGAAGAGTCCCAGTTCAGGGGTGGTGGTATCGCCTTCGGCCACGAAACGCGGGCCGGTCCTGCCCATCGCCTGGTCGTTCCAACGCGGCTCGGCGCGCTGCGAGAAGAGTATCTCGCGACCGTCGGGCAGCAGGACGTTGGTCACATAGATCTCCGTGGCCCCGCCGCGCGCCGGATTGCCGGCGAGCGTGATCGCGTCGCCAACTTCGAGGAGCACTTCGGTGATATCCCGCTGGCGCAGCATGCTCACAGACTGGGCCTCGACTTCCCATAGATCGTCACCACCGGCGTCGTCGGTGACCCGCAGCGTGATGCGAACGTGAGGATTTCGCCAGATGACCCGTTCGACTTCGCCCTGCAGTTCAATCGACCTGGAGAGGTCGAACTGCGCGCCGACACCATGGTGCGCAAGCACCAGTGCGGGAATTGTCAAGAATGCAACCGCGGCTCCGAGCCTGGCAGCCCGTGGCAAAAGCCCCGCGTCGCACCGAGAGCAGCGGGGCTTTTGCCGCGGGCTGCTGGGCCGCATGATCATCGATTTCTTCATTTCTGTTTCCCCTGAGCCGCGGTTCGCCAAGAGTCGATCGCAGCAACCAGATCGTCAGCCGGCGGGCGCCAACGGCAGCGCGCAATCGACTTCGATGAACCGGTAGTCCGTGGCCGCATGGTTTTTCCGCGAGGACATCTGCCACGGGCCCGTCAAATGCTCTGGGTCGTTAACGACCAACGTCATTTCCAAAACTGCGCCGAGTTCAGGCGAGTCAGCACGCCGATAGGTCTCCGTGACCGTACTGCTGTCGCTGAGCGCATTGCCCCGCGTTCCCGTGAGTCGTCCAAGGAGTTGTGTGGTTTCGATGACAAGCGCATCGCCCTGGTATCGGGCCACGTGATGACCGTAGTCCGTATGCTCGCCCGACGCGGCCCCTCGCCCGTCAAGATGGATGACGCGCGTGGCCGCACCCTGTTCGTATTCGAAGACCAGATGATCGTCGTTCTGGGCGATTCGCAGGGGATGACCCGACATGGCCTGGCGCACCAGACCGTGGTCGGCGCATTCGGCAAACGCCGGGTCGTTCAGGGCATCGAATTCAGCCTGCAGGGCGGCCCCGACATGGTTGAAAGGCGGCGGCGGGTTAGGCGTGCGGCCCAGGCCGCCGAGCCACATCCCGGCGAGGTTCGGGCGCCCGTCGTCCAACCTGAGCGCCACCGCCATGTTCGCGTCCGGGGCCTGGCTGTTGTCGGGCGACTCCTGCAGGCGCCGAACGATCGAACCGTCCGCCGGATCGAGTTCGACAAACCGGCCGCTTTGAATTTCGGCGGATTCGATGAGGAGCATGGGGGCGCCCGTGCGACTCTTCTTGCCGGCGAAACGGATCAGCTGTCCGGGCTGGACCGTGTCGGCTGTCCAGCCCCAGCGGCGCATCGGCGGCGCAGCCGGGCCCGTGACCATCCACTCCGTTTCGGCGCCCGTCTCATCCGTCACATTGAGCATGATGTTGACGTGCGGGTTGACGAAATTGAACTCGGTCACCACACCTTCAATCTCGATTTCCTCGTCGGTGAACACGGCGGGGGCGGCATGGTGTGCGCTCGCAGGAACCGAAACAGCGACGGCAGCAAAACAAAGCACCGGGAACGATCGTAAGCATCTCATGGCATTCATCCGGAATTCGCTCCCACAAAGTGTACTACGCCACTGGCCTGTGACCGCGCGTCCTCGAACAATATGCCGTTCGGTGCTTGAGCGGCGTCGCGGTTAAAATTGTAATATGCCCCGCGAGGGGCTTGCCACGCCCCATCGGCGGCGGCGCCGGACGATTTTGGAGGAGCACCATGGCACGTTACCTCAAACGCGGTCAGCCCGCGGATGTTACTGCCCGAGAGGACGACAGGGTCCGCAAGACCGTGGAAGACATCATCGCGGACATCGGCGAACGGGGAGACCGCGCGCTGCGCGATTACTCGGAGCGCTTCGACCGCTGGACGCCGGATTCCTTCCGGCTCGACGCCGACACCATCGAGGCCTGCCGAAAGTCGCTTTCGAGCCGGGTAATTGAAGACATCCGTTTCGCCCAGGCCCAGATTCGCAACTTCGCCCAAGCGCAGAGGGACGCGCTCCAGGACGTGGAGGTCGAAACCCTTCCGGGCGTCGTCCTGGGGCACAGGAATATTCCCGTGAACAGCGTCGGCTGCTACGTCCCAGGCGGAAAGTACCCCATGGTGGCTTCGGCCCACATGAGCGTGGTAACCGCCAAGGTGGCCGGGGTAAACCGCATCGCCGCCGCCGCACCGCCCTACCGGGGCGCCCCCAGCGCGGCCATTGTCGCCGCCATGGATCTGGCCGGCGCCGATGAAATCTATTGTCTCGGCGGCGTCCAGGCCGTGGCCGCCATGGCGCTCGGGACCGAGACCATCGACCCGGTAGACATGATTGTCGGGCCCGGCAACGCCTACGTGGCCGAAGCCAAGCGCCAACTCTTCGGCCGGGTGGGTATCGATTTGCTGGCCGGGCCCACGGAGACGCTGGTGATTGCCGACGACAGCGTGGACGGCGAGCTTTGCGCGGCGGATCTGCTGGGTCAGGCGGAGCACGGCCCCACCTCCCCCGCCATCCTGCTCACGGACTCCGAACCCCTCGCAAGGGATACGATTGCGGAGGTGCAACGCCAGTTGGGCGTCCTGCCCACGGCGGAGATCGCCGGAGTCGCATGGCGCGATCACGGCCAGGTCATCGTCTGCGAGAGCGTGGAGGAGATGGTCCGGGTCGCCGATGAAATCGCCGCCGAGCATGTGCAGGTGATGACCCGGGATCCGGGATACTTCCTGGAGAAATTGACCAACTACGGCGCGCTCTTTCTCGGACCGGAAACCAACGTCGCCTATGGCGACAAGGTCATCGGCACCAACCACACGCTGCCCACGCGGCGGGCGGCCCGCTACACCGGCGGGTTGTGGGTCGGCAAGTTCATCAAGACCTGCACCTACCAGCGAGTGACAGAGGAGGCTTCACTGAAGGTTGGCGAATACTGCTCCAGGCTGTGCGACCTCGAGGGCTTCATGGGCCACAAGGAACAGGCGGATATCCGGATCCGGCGTTACGCGGGTTGAGGTTGCCTTCAACCGCATCGCTCTACTTACCGTTGCACACGTCCCGAGGCGTCGCCCCGTGACATTCTGAACTTGTCGGCGTCGCGCAGGCACGCAGACCAGCCAATGCGACTGCGACGTTGGCCTCGCCACCCCCGAACGTTGCTTCGGCCGACGGCGACTGGAACAGGCGTTCATGATCTGGCGCCTTGAGGCGCAACATGATCTCGCCGATACAGACGTATTCTGCCAAGGACTATCCTCTCGCCTTGTTTGCGATGGCGACAGACTCGGCCGCCAACCGGGTGATCTCGGCGTATGCCCCGCTACCGATGGCGCTTGACGGCGTCAGCCAGCTTCCGCCACAGGCGGCCACCGAGGGTACCTCAAGGTAAGCACCCAGATTTTGCGCCGATACTCCACCGGTGGGTATGAACTCCACATCGCGAAAAACCGACGCCAGCGACTTCAGCATGGGTATTCCGCCAGCCTGGCCGGCAGGGAAAAACTTCAACACGCGCAGACCGAGGTTCCATGCCCGCTGAACCTCGCTTGCGGTGACCGCCCCCGGCACGACGGGAACGGATAGATCGCGCGCCGCGGAGACGACGCCCTCGTGCAGACCGGGCGACACGATGAATCTTGCGCCGGCGGATACCGCGTCACGGGTCTGATCGCTGCTCAGTACGGTGCCGGCGCCGACAAATGCCTCGGGTACGTCCGCGGCGATTGCCGCAATCGCGTCGAGTGCCGCGGCGGTACGCAGGGTCACCTCAACGATCGGCAGCCCCCCCGCGATCAGGGCCTGGGCGACCGGCACGGCCTTCGCCGCATCTTCGATGACCACGACGGGTATGACAGGTGTGTGCTTGAGCCGTGCTCGCATGGTGATATCTCAGGAGAAATACAGTCCGCCGTTGATGTCGAGGCTTGCGCCGGTAATTAAACTCGCCTCCCACGTGCCGTGGTTATGAATCTTGTCGGACGTCTGCGTCCTGGGCAAAGCCCGGTAACGCGAACAATGTCATCAATGCAACCGTGTGTCCCAACCGGGACGTCAGCCACAGACGTACGATACCTGTGTCACCTTCCATCTGTCTGGTCTGCATTTGGCACGCCTCGATTTGATTGGCGTGATTGAACAGGCCAACCCCTATACCAGTTCCAGATAACGATACAACCATTATTTAGACCAAGGACCAAAAACGGAATGACCAATATAAGGGGAATCCATCCCGTTTTTGGATATTCCCTTATGCCCGCTCGGCACAAAATCCGGGTCCGCTTTTCTCACCGGCGCGGGTAGCGGGGGCGTCAAGGCGCCGGGGGGAATTGGTGGGGAATTCGCGCTGAGGTAGAATCATCTACCGTATCAACCACCAGGGGCCAAACCGATGAAAAACTCTCTGCGTTCCGCCTTGCTCGGCGTGGTCCTGGCGCTCGGGCTTACCCACGGGACGAGCGCCCAGGACAACGCCGCCACCTACGTCGTGACCTACATCGAGGTTTCGCCGTCGTCCATTCAGCAAGCCGCGGATTTGATTGCCGCCGAGGCCGAGGCCGGCCGCAACGATCCCGGCAACTTGCTGCTCGAACCCCTGCAGCGCATCAATCGGTCGAATCACTTTGTCCTTCTGCAGACGTGGGTCGACCTGGATGCCCAGCAATCGCATCGAGATTCAGCGCGTACCACGGGCTTTCGCGAAGCCCTGGCCCCGCTGCTCTACAGCCCCTACGATGAACGCCTGCACGTGCAGGTTCAGACCGATGCGCAGCTTGGCGAAACAGACGCGAACACGGTCTACGCCGTGACGCACGTGGACGTTACGCCTGCCAATGTCGAGCCTGCCCTTGAGAACCTGCACACGATCGCGCCCGCGAGCCGCAATGAATCCGGCAATCAGCGATTCGACGTTCTCGTACAGGCCAGCCGCATGAACCACTTCACCGTCGTGGAGCGATGGGCGAACGCCCAGGCCCAACTGGAACATGTGGACGCCCCGCATAGCCGGACATTTCGCGATAACATTTACCCCCTGGCCGGCGCCCTTTACGACGAGCGGTTGTATCGGGCTCTGTAATCGCTTGGCCGCGCGACCCGATCGCCCGTTTATGGCCCGCATGTCTCACCGGTCTCCGTCGTGAGGGCGTCGCGGCGCCGTAGCAGGAGATTGGTGAATTATGCGGGTTAGGGTCGAACCTCCGCTATCGCCGTTCGATCTCGTTCCGCGCCGCGCTGGACAGAAACGCCGAGCGAGTCATGCCACGCTGCTTTGCTTCGTCATCGATGGCGTGCAATAGACCGTAGTCCAACGAGATGTTGACGCGGCGGGTTGACCCCTTGTCGAAGATCAAGGGGACGATACAGATGATCGCTCCCTCCCGCCACTGCGCCAAGTCCGGGTCCGCCTCAATGTCCTGAACAGAGCGCGGCTCAGGGATCCGCTCTCCGTCCTGGATCATTCCTTCGATATGAAACGCCAGCGCTTCAGTACCGCTGCGGATGGCCTCATCCACGGTGTCGCCAACCGACACACACCCGGGAAAGTCCGGAAAACTAATGCCAAGCCCGGGATCCGTATCGCCGTGTATGAACGCGACATAACGCATGCCGTCCTCCTGTCACTTCCAACCCGCCTGCCTATAGATCGACACGACAGTTCCCCGTTTGAGATCTCGGTCTGGGTGCGGCACCGTCACGCGACCTCTCTTGGTCGGGTGCTTGAACTGCCAGTGACTGCCCTTCACCGCGACTCGAAACCAGCCATCCTGCTCCAGAAGCATGATCAATTTGCGGCTGTTCCGTTCCACCTTCGGCTTCTATTCGTGTGTATATTGATACACACTAGCCCAGAAATGGTCAAGGTGCCCGCGCGAGGTAGCCTGGGAATCGATGCCCCCACAGCTGGACGCTTCGCGCGGGCATTTACCCCCTTGAGGGAGCGTTGTACGACGCGCGGCTGTATCGGGCACCTTTATCACCGTACAAGAACTGACGGCGCCCCCGCCCTACTGTGCGAACATTTTGCCCAGGACAGCCAGAACTTCTCGTGCGGTCTTGTCGCTGACTTTTCCCAGGCAACGGACCAGGCGCGTCTTGTCAACCGTACGTATCTGGTCCAAAACAACCTGACCGCTTTTTCTCTGGAAACGGAGTGCTATGCGGGTGGGATAGGCGCGGCCTTTCGTGGTCAGAGGGGCAACGATGACCGTGCCGATGTGCCGGTTCATCTCATCGGGCGATATCACGACACACGGGCGCGTTTTTTGAATCTCGTGCCCTTGTGCAGGATCGAGCCGCACCAGGTAGACCTCGAAACGGGCAACTACCATTCCCACTCCGTGGCGTCCCATTCGGTGGGCGACACGGATTCTTTATCGAGAAGCGTGTCGTCCCCGCGTTCGCGCATGCGGAGAAAGGCGTCGTCCCAACCGCTTCGGGACGGGATAGTCGGACGAATAATCAAGTGGTCGTCGCGGAGTTCGAGTTCCACCGTGTCCTGGAGTCGGCATTGTTCCAGGAATGCTTTCGGGATACGGATGCCGCGCGAATTTCCAATCTGAACGAGAGCGGTTTTCACCGAAAGACTCCGTTAAGCTTAAGTACCTACAATGTAATTACGAGAGTGGGTAGGCAATGTCAAGCGATTGGACCGTACCTCCATGTATCGAGCAAGGTTGGAAACAGGATATTCGTGCAGTAAACGGCCCCCGACTCCAGGCAGAATGGCCCGTAACTCAGGTGTTCGAGTTCGTCCCGGGTATGCCAGGCACGTCGCGCCGGCGCCGATGCCCAGGCTATGAAGCGACCGCGGACTCCATCCACTCGACAACTTGATTGACGTCGTGCGCGTCAGCCTGCGTACCGGAAACGACTCGTTGAAGCGTCAGTCGGCGGCGCTCTTCTGGCTCAAGCTTCACCGCGTCGTCGATGTAGCCCTCATCCGCCAACCAGTCCGCCAAATCGTTGATTTTCCTTGTCTGGAAGCCCTTCACCAGTCCTTCGCGCAGGGCCTGGACCAGTGCCCTTCCGTCGCCCCGTAGTTCCCGGGCGAGGTCTGCGGCGCGATCCAGGAACGTGTTCGATACGGCGGGGCATTGGTCCAGGACCACCCGGTCGACGGGCCTCCCCCGCCCTTGCCGCCATAGTCCGGTCCACGATCTCGCGGTCTTGCTCCTCAGAAGGAGTCGCTGCCGGGTCTGGCGCTCGGAAACCGCGCTTCGGGCCGCGTCGCTGGCCAGCAGGGATTCAAGTTGGCCCGCGGTGCTGATGTACCAAGTGTCCATCAAGCGATGCAGCAGGAGGAGATCGTCTCGGAGCAGATGGAATAGGTGTATGCCGCCGGCGCTACCGCGCGGGTTCAGCGGTGGCACGCCGATGCGGGTGGCATAGGTTGCGGCATCCAGGCCATTTGGCGGCGGTAATGGCGGCGGCATTTCGATGTGCAGGCTGGCTGACGCAGACGGCGCGGCGCGGAATCGGACAGCGGCCAGATCGATAACGGGCGGAGCCGTTCCCGTGGCCCGCTCCCATAGGGCGGCCTCGTGGCGGCGGGCCGACAGGTAGAAGATCTGGCGCCCTTCTGTCTCAGCCAGCCGTGACAACGTCCGGGCCATAACGGAGAAGCGGTTTTCGTCGCTCGTGGTGAGCGCCTCATCGAGAAAGACCGGCAGGGATTCGCCGCCCCGCTCACGGTCCTCGGTCCAGGCGAGGCGCAAGGCGAGCAACAATTGCATCCGTGTGCCGGACGAGAGTTCTGTGGGTGAGCGCAGTTTGTCCTGCTTGAGGTCGCGCGCGGCGAACGTTTCCTTGCCCCGTAACTCCAGCGTGAACGCGTGGGCCGTCACCTGCTCGAACCGTTCCCTCGCCTTGCGTAACAGATCCGGTTCGCGTTCCGTCTTGAAGGCGTTTTCCACGTCGTCCAGTAACAATTCGGTGGCTCCATGGAGCAGCGCTTGATCGCGTTTGTCGCTCAACGCTTCTGCGGCCTCGTCGAGGCTGCTCGCGGCGTCTTCGAGCTCGTGGTTTTTGCGGGCCTCCCCGATACGTGTATTGATCCTCGTCTGCTCCTCGATGAGCGTATCGCGTGCGTCGGAGTCGCGCTCGGCAATCTGAAGTTCACGCTCGAGGCCATCGATCGCGCGGCGCTCCACAGCTTCAATGAGATCGGCCTCGTCCGCAAGCAGAGCACGGATGCGTTTCTCTTCCGTTTCCGCCTCGGCAAGAGCGCGCCGCGCTTGTCGCCAGGCGTCCAACCGATCGATGAGCGAAGCGAGGTCGTCACGCGCACCTGCCTCAAGCGCCGCGCGCGCGAACAGGCTGCTCCTTTCTGCCCGGACTTCCTGAATCCGATCTTCCAGGGAGTTGACTTTGTCTTGCTCGGACGCGATGACCCCTTCCGCCTTGCTCGCCACTGACAAGCGCTCATCCAGGGCATGGAACGCAGTGCGCAAACTGTCGATATCGGACACGGGCGAAGAGGCCGTGAGCGGCGGCGCGTCGGCCGATCGCCAATGATCCAGAAAGGCGCGGATGCGCGCGGCGTCCTCGACAATCAGGGCATTGAGCGCCTGCAAGGACGCCTCCTTCGCCGCATGACCCGCCCGCGCCTCATCCCACCTCTCGGTGACCGCGATGAATCGAAGAAACGGGGCGCCGGACAGCGCTGGGTTGATGCCGATTTCCTTGGCGAGAGCGTTCTCTTTTGTTTCCAACCCTTCAACCGTTGAATTGACTTCCCTCAATTCGGCGCGCAGATTCTCCGCGCCCGCGGCCCGTTCCTTCTGCAAGCGCAGTTGATCCAGCGGGCTCTCGACATTTCGTCGCAAATGCTCACGTACGGCGGGGACTTTCCACGCCCCCGGCGAGGTCAGTCCGGTCTCGGCGAACATGCGCCTTGCATCATCCGTCGACGTGTCTGCGCGGTACTCGCCATGGCGCGCGAAATAGAGGGATGCAAACAATGCCGCCGCGGTTGCCAAAGCGCTGGCGGAAGCCCACCACGCACCCGCCAGAAAGGCCGCCACCGTGGTGATTGCCGCCAGGGCCAGGGCCACGACGACGCTACGGCGTACCATCCCCGCCCGAGCTTCTCCGTCTTCGCTTCCGCCGCCTGCCTGCGCCGCCAACCAGGCCCGCAACGCACTTGCGGCGTCGCGCAGTTGTTCGATCTCCGCGTCGTCAGGGCAAGCGCCAGCCAGCTCAAGTCGTTGCTGCAGCTCGCGTCGGCGGACCCGCCAATCCCCAAGCGGTTCAATGATTTTTCGAGCGCGCTCAAGGCTGTTCGCATCCAGCCTGGGCGGTTCCGCGCCGCCCTCGAACTGGGTAAGCGCGTCGCTCAGGTCGGCCTTTGCCCGGACTACCGCTTCCTGAGCGTTATCACGCTTGATGGCGTTTTCCAGTACGCGCTGCAACGACGCCTGGATTTGCGACACGTCTTCCGGGTCGGGCCGGGCATCCCGCAATCCCGTCAGTTCGAGATCCTGAGACGCCGCCGCGAGTCTGCGCTGCGCATCGCTGCGTTGCTCCCGCAAGCCCGCGACCTTCCGATCAAGGTCGTCAATACGCTCAAGTTCGTCACCGTGCAGCTTGTCCATGCGAGCCGGAAAGCCGTCGAGCGCTGCGCCGCACTCCTGGCGCTTGCGGATCGCTGCATGGAGCTCCAATGCCGTCTCCAGGTGTTTTCGCCGGACTATCGCCTGGTCCGCTTCCTCGATACGACTCACCAGGCTCGGCAGCTTTTCTTCCTCGTCTTGCAATGCCTCGTATTTTCGCTTCACCCCTCCGAAGGTCTTCCGCTCGGCCTGCAGTTTCCTTTCTTCCGTCCTGCCGAATCGCGCGCCGATGTGGCCTCTCGCGCCATCGAGATCAAAGCCGCCGCGCAGCGTGCGCCAAAGCGCATCGGCCAGCGCCTGATCGCTTTTGTCGTCAGCAAGCAGGCTCTCCACCGACAGCCGGTAGAGGCCAAACTGGTCAGCCCCTGGCAGCGGAGGAGGTGTGGCCGATTCGCCGTCGCGCATCCAGGCGATCTGCCCACCGGTACGGTGCACCGTCCAGCGGATGTCGCCGCTCAGGAATTCCGCTTCCAGGTGCAGGCTCGGTGGATCGCGTTGTCGATCGACGCCGCCGAGCAGGTATTTCAGCGCCCGGGCCAGGCTGCTCTTGCCGATGGCGTTGGGCCCGGTGACGAAGTTGATCTGGTCGCTCGGCGGTTCAAAGGTGAATCCCGGCTCGATTCCGGGTAACGCATGGATTGTCAGGCGGGTAAGGCGCATCAGTCCGCCTCGGGGGATTGCGCCAGTAACTTCTCCAATGCGCGATAGCCGGCCTTGCGCAACCACTCGACCGGATCTGCCTCCTCCGGCTCTCCCAGGTCGCTCCATTTGGATGCTTGCGATTCGCCCTGCAGGCGTTTCCGGGCCAGGGCAATCAAACGTTCCCGTTCCGGGTGGTCTTCGGGCTGTTCCAACCAAAGCAGACGCTTCGCCAGGAGCCCGGGAGGGTCTCCACGCTCGGCAAGCTGTTCCAGGTCGATTTCGGGCCGCGTGTCGGCGCCGATGGACTCGATGAAGTAATGGGTATCGCCTGTTCCCGTGTAGACGACGCCCCGATCCTCCTCGGAAAACCCGGCAACGGCGGCGGCGCCGAATCGGCTGCGCCCACAAAATCTGACATCGAGCCCGACGGCATCCGGCCCGTGGGTTGCAGGCGCGATTTCAACGTCAAGCGTGCGCAAGTCCGCGAGCAACCTCCCCCTGGCGTCAGCGGGTTCGGTCATGCCTTCAATATTGACGTCAAGGCGCTGCCAGCGCAGGGGCGCCAAGGGAAGATGTTCGACGTCCGCGATGCTTCCCCGGTCGATGCTGATGAGCCAGGGCCCGCGTGCGCCGGTCTCGCCACGGTTCAGACCGGTCAGACTGCCCAGATAGCCATTTGGGGAAGCGGCGGTCAAGGCATCCGGCACATGGATGTGGCCGAGCAGCCAGCCGTCCAGCCCGGCCCGTTCGAGTTCCCGGCTGGCGACCGGAGCATAGGGGCTTGCGCCCGCATCTCTGTCGCAGTGCAGAAGGCCCAGGTTGAGTCCGGGGCGGCGCTCGAAGGGAGCATCCGGCAAGGGGCTCTGCAGCACTCTCTTTTGAGGGAAGGACCAACCCCAGACGGTAACGGCTTCGCCGCCGTCAACGATTTCGCAGGGTTCCCAACGACCGCCGGCGCCCAACAGCCTGAATGCCGGAATCTCCTTCGCGAGCCTCGGCAGCACCTTGACGTCGTGGTTACCGGCCACGCCCACGACGCCGATGCCCGCATCCGTGAGACGTGAGACGCCCCGCGCCAGTTCCCCATAGGCTTCAAAGAAGTCGTCCTCGCGATCCACCACGTCGCCGGCCAGCAGCACGACCCGGACCTTCGCCTGCATGGCCGCATCCACCGTTCGCCCCCAGGCCGCGGCCGGTCCGAAACGCCGGGATTGGCCGGCGAGTTCGGCCGGCAGGCGCGATGGCGTGCGCCCGAGGTGAATGTCGCCGACCGCGAGAATCTTCATGCAGTGGCGCCTGAAAATCCCATGAGTGCCCGAGCCACGGTGGCGTCGGCGTTGGTGAATCCGTTGCTTGCGAGCATGCCCTTGGCCACGCTCACCGCGAGACATCGGCCAGCCTCCCAGCCGTCGAGGAGATCATGATTGCCGTGACAGACGAAGGAGCGGATGCCGGTGGCGAGTATCAAGCGAAGTCGGGTCATATTCGGGTGATGCTACTCGAGTAGCGCCTTCAACAGCGCGTCCGGCGTATCGGAGTAGAACTGCACGTTGACGCGCGTGGCCATGTCGTCGGAGAGATCGAACAACTGTTTCCGCGCCGAAACTGGCATCAATACTGTACCCGCACCTTTCTCCACGGCGACTTCAACAATGCTCACGGCGTTGGCCAAGGGCTCGACCGAGCCCCCGAGATTAAGGGCTCCGACAATGATCAGGCGGCCTTTCATGCTCTTTTCCAGTAGTCCGCCGCAAAGGGCCAATAGCGCGGGCAACCCGAGAGACGCTCCGGAGCGGTCGTTGTCCATGGCACGGAGTTGTACGGAAAACTCGTGGGACCGAGGATCGCGGTCGCCCACCAGTTCCTTGGCTCTGGTGTACAGGTTCTGTTCAGCGTAGCGGACGCTCTCTCGAAACGGCGGTGGAACCGGGGCGTTCAATATCCTTACGCCGCTACCCTTACCGGACGTGACCTCAATTCGGTAAAGACTCGCCCCGGACTCCGGTCGGCCCGGACTGATTCCCCACACCTGTCCCGGCGGCAGCGGGTCTGTATCGATC
>JAKZVH010000026.1:0-5980 GCA_047516145.1 Gammaproteobacteria bacterium | reverse complement strand
GTCCTGTATCGTGGGAGCTTTGCCGGAAGGCGGCGAAAGAACGCAAACAACAAGGGGCGATGCCGGTGGACGAGTAGAACAAATCCGGGTCGGGCTAGGAAAACCGACCCGCTGAACCAGGAGGCACAACATGAAACGGATTTGCAGTACGGCGGCTGCCGCGGTCCTCATTTTTTCCGGGACCGTGGCCTTGGCCGCAACCGACATCGTGGTCGGATCGAGCCGGCCCGGTGGCAGCTATTACCTCTACACCGGAGGCATTACCACATATCTGACCGAATATTCGAAGACGGTAAAAGCCACCGCCCGAACCACGCGCGGTTCGGTCGAAAATGCCCGTCTTCTGAACCGGGCAGTGATGGAGGCCGCCTTCATCAACGCCATGGTCGTCCAGCAAAATCGTGACGGTCAGGGACCCTTCAAGAAGAGTGGGGCTTCCTCCAAATTGCGCGGAATTGCGCTGATCGATACCGCGCCGTCGCACTGGGTGGTGCTCGCCAACAGCGGAATCAAGACGTTTGCCGACCTCAAGGGCAAGCAGGTGTCGATCGGTTCTGCGGGGAGTGGCGGTGCCAATACGTCGATGACCCTGCTCAAGGTGATGGGGCTCGTCGACAAACTCAAGATCAAGTATCTCGGCTTCTCGGAAAGTGCGAACAACCTTCGGGACGGCAATCTCGACGCTTTTGCCGCAGGGTCCGCGCTGCCGATGCCGGCGGTGGTCGACATCTCGTCGCGCCGCAAGATCCATCTGCTCTCGGTTTCCCCCGGCACGGTCAAGAATCTGCAAAAGATCAGCCCGGCGACCAGCCTGGTGACGATTCCCGCCGGGACCTATCGTGGCATTGATTACGACGTTACGACGATCGCCAATCCCTCGACGATGATGACCCACGCGGGCGTGCCCGAGGCGGTCGTCTACGAGATCGTCAAGCACATCACGACCAAGGATAATCGCAAGTACATGCAGACGATCTACCGCGCATGGAACCCGCGTGCGGCGCCAGAGATGTGGAAGCGGATCAAGGTGCCGCTGCATCCCGGCGCGGTGCGGGCTTACAAGGAAGCGGGCTGGCTCAAATAGGCCGACCGGCCGCGAAGCCACCACGGGGCAGCCCCGCGTGGGGTGGGGCCGCCGTTCGCGTGGACGCCGTCCCGGGCGACAAGGACGGGCAGCAGATCAGGAAACGGCGATGAGCGGGGTACTCGTGATCACCGGAGCCGGCCGCGGCATCGGCGCAGCGGTTGCCCGCCTTGGTGCGACGCAAGGTTATGCCGTGTGCGTGAACTACCGCGAACGGCGCGATGAGGCCGATCGCGTGGCGCAGGAGATTGCGTCGGATGGAGGAAAAGCGATCGTGGCCCAGGCCGACGTCTCGGTGGAGGCCGAGGTCGAGCGCATGTTCGTCGCGGTCGACGAGGCGCTCGGTCCCGTCACCGCGCTGGTCAACAATGTCGGAATCCTGGGTGGCGAGCGCCGTGTCGATGCGGCGGAGGAAACGTGGCTGTCGCACCTGTTCGCGGTCAACGTGACGAGCCACTTCCTCTGCGCACGGGAAGCGATCCGCAGGATGTCTCCGCGCCATGGCGGCAAGGGCGGGGCGATCGTCAACGTATCCTCGATGGCCGCCAAGCTCGGCGGATTCAACGGTCGCGTCGCCTACGCCGCCAGCAAGGGCGCGATCGAGGCGTTCACGATCGGACTGGCGCGCGAGGTGGCGGAGGAGAACATCCGTGTCAACGCGGTCCGTCCCGGCCCGACGCGCACCGCGATGCATGACCCGTTCGGCGGCGAACGTTTTCTGGCGGCGGTCGCCGAAAAGGTACCGATGCGCCGGGTAGCGTCTCCCGAAGAAATCGCGGTGGCAATCCTGTGGCTGCTGTCGGACGAGGCCGGTTTCACCACCGCAGCGATCCTCGACGTGGGTGGCGGCCAGTAGTCGGATGAAACATTCGGCTGCGCCTTGCGACATGCATCTGCTGTGGGTAGGCTGAGTTTAACCACGCACAAGCTGGGAAAGCGATGACGGTTACGGTCCACGCTTACGACACCGAGCGACCCGACGACACCAGTGATCTTGAGCGCGTGCTCGGCGGTGTTGCGTTGGACAGGGTGCGGCGCCTCGCCGTCATTGCCAAGACCGAAGGCAACGCAGCGGTCAACGACTTCTCCCGCGAGCTCGCGCTGAGGAGCGCGCGAGATGTGTTGCAACGCATGGGCGGAACCGAATTCCTCGATCGCACCACCTTTCTGTTCTCCACCGGCTGCGAAGGCGCCAGCACGCCATTCGGTTACCTCTTGGCAGATGTCACGCCGAAACGATCGGGACGCGCGCGCCCGGACGCAGGACTCGCCATGGGTTGTGCCAGCAGCCGTCCGGTAAAGGCGGAAGAGATTGGCACCCGCCGCCATGCGCGCATCGTGGCGGACACGGTGAAGGCGGCAATCAGCGACGCCGGCGTGTCGCTGTCGCGTGTCGCGCTCGCCATCGTCAAAACACCAGTTGGCGCCGGCCGACGCATCACCTCGCACAATTCGAAGGCAGTCGCGGCGCTCGGTGCGGGCGTTGCGCTGGGTGAGATATCAGCGCGCGCGGTGCGTGACCAAGCCATCGGGCGGAACCATCGGCTCTTTGCCCGTCGCGCCATGGTGTTTTCGGGCTCCGAGATCGATTGCGTCGAAGTGCTAGTGTTGGCGAACAGGCCGGGACCTGATGGCAGTCTCGCGGTCCACTCCACCCAGATGCGCGATATATTGGATGCTGCCGCGATCAAGAAAATGCTGGCACGCGCCGGCTGCCGGCTTAATCCGCTGGGCGAGGTCACCAATCCGCACAAGGTGGCCGCCATGTTTCTCAAGGTCGGCATCAGCGAGAACGGTATGCTGCGTGGGGGGCGTACGACGATTCGCACCAGTCATATCGATCCCGACAAGCACCTGCGGGCGGCGGCTTCCGGCGTAATCGGTGCCATCCTCGGCACCACCCGCGTCTTCATTTCGGCGGACACGGTGCACCAGGCGCCACCCGGTGGCTGCGTCTGCGCCTGCATCGTGCGCCACTGAAGGTTGTGGCGCGGTACAAGGGAGCTTGACAACCGCGGCATTGGTTACGCTTTAAAGGAAGGCAACCGTAAAGCGGCTCCGTTGCAATCCATACTGACCTAACATAGAGTTTTTGCCTTCAGAAAATTCTGGACCGCTAAGGAGTCCATTGTACCCCGTCAGCACCTGTTGGACAGATTGAGCTGATTGAATAAGAGAGTGTTTCTGGCTCATCGTAGCCTCGGGAGAAGCGAAGATGAGACAAGAACAAAATCGCGCAATGGTTGGTGTTGTCAACGGTCAGCGGATGTCTGCAATTAGCTATTTTCAGAAGTTTCGGCGGGCTGAAATAACTTCCGGTGTTACCCCAGCAACAGACCTTTGGTGATCTGACTTCCGCTTCCGGGGGTAGAGCAGAAGATTAACGTGGCGGTCGAAAAGACCGTTCGTGACCCACTCCGGACGTTCACCGCGGCAGAAGAGATAGCCATTGCGTGAAAACCGCCCCTGTTTCTGAAGTAGACGTCAGTCCGTAGTTCGCGTGCTATTCCCCAGTGATACTGTCACCCGCTATGATGGTCTAACAACGAATTTTTTTGTTCATGTCGAGGACAGCTGCATGGGGCAACTGAGGATTCTGGACGAGACGGACGTGCGCCGGCTGCTCGACGGTGCGGCAGCGCTGAGTCTCGCTGCCGAAGCCTTCCGCGACCATGGGCTGAAGCAGAGCTTCCTCTCCACACCGTCCTCGCTTGTGGTCGAGGGACCGCCCGCAACCGGCTTCCGGCTGCGGGTGAAGGGCGCGACGGTCCCCTCGGCGGGAATATCCGGTGTCCGGCTCCTGACCAGGTTTCCCGGTGCCGGCGGCCGGGACGCCCACAATTATTGTTGCCTCTACGATATCGAGACAGGCGGTCTGATCGGCCTGGTGGGCGAACGTTGGCTCAGCGCGATCCGAACCGCAGCCAGTGCGGTGGTAGCGACCCAGCTGCTGGCTCGCCCCAACCCGCGGGTGTTCGCCCTGTTCGGGGCGGGGCGCATTGCCGACGAGGTGGTACCGCTACTGGCGCTCGCCTTCGCGCCGGCTGAACTGCGTGTGCTTGCGCGCCGCCGGCAAAACGCCGATGTTTTCGCCCGGCGCCATGGCGCAGAGAACGGATTTCCGGTGCGTGCGGCAGCATCGCCCGAACAGGCGGTGCGGGGCGCCGACGTGATCATCACTCTGACCGACGCCACCGAGCCATTCGTGCAGGCAGGCTGGCTGGGAGCGGGCGCGCTGCTGTGTTCGATGGGAAACTTCAACGAGGTCGACGCCGGGGTGCTCGGCGAAGTGGATCGCGTCATAGTGGATGAGCTGGACTTCGCGCTGGAGGTTGGCGACCTCGCGGCATGGGTACGGCAAGGCCGTATCGAACGCACCGCACTGGAACGCCGGATCGACGCCGAGATCGGTCAAGTCGCATGCGGCGCCAAGCCCGGCCGCCTTTCGCCCGACGACAGGATCCTTGCCATCGTCCAGGGCATGGCTATAGAGGACGTGGCGTTTGCAGGCTATGTTCTGCGCAGGGCGGAGCAAGCGGACGTGGGGCGCGTGGCCACGCTGCCGAGAACGATCGAACCGCCGGGGGGCAGACCGCAATGATGCTGGAAGGATGAAGCCCGCTTTCGAGGGCGAATGGAATAGGCTCGCCTACGTGCTGTCGGCGGGTTGCGCGCTCTATTACGCCTATGTGGCACTGGTCGGCATCACTACGCCGTCGCTCGACCGCAGCCTTTTCATATTTATCGGGGTGGCGGTCACGCTGTGCCTTCATCCTCTTGGCAAGGGGTTCTTCCCGCGACTCGTCGACGCGCTGCTTTTTGCGCTTGCGACCGCGACGACGGTGCGGTTCAACTTGATGTACGACGAGTTTCTTATCAACGCCGGGCTCCCCATCGGCAATCTCGACATCGCCTTCGGCTGGATTATCACATTGCTCAGCCTCGAGGCCGCGCGCCGGGTGCTCGGGCCCGCCATTCCACTGATCGCCGCGGTCTTCCTCGCCTACCTCTACCTCGGCCCCTTTATTCCGGGCCCGTTGCGGCACCGGGGGTTCGATCTCGAGACGATCTCCTCCAATCTCTACGCCGGGACCGAAGGGCTGTACGGGTTCATCACCTACATCCTGGCCTCCAACCTTTTTCTGTTCCTGGTCTTCGGACAGTTCCTGGTCCGCTCCGGCGCCTCTGACTTCTTCAACGACCTCTGCCTCTCCTTCCTCGGCCGCCGCCCAGGCGGGGGCGCCAAAGCAGCGGTGGCCTCGAGCTTCATCGTCGGCAGCATTACCGGCTCCGCCGCCGCCAACGTGGCGATCACCGGCGTCATCTCGATCCCGCTGATGAAACGGTCGGGCTATGCGCCGCACATCGCCGGGGCGACCGAGGCGGCGGCCTCGACCGGAGGCACTATCATGCCGCCGGTGATGGGGGTGGCCGCCTTCGTGATGGTGGCACTCACCGGCATCCCCTATTCCCAGATCGTGCTCTACGCCACCATCCCAGCGCTCCTCTACTTCCTGAACGTCTTCCTGCAGGTTCACTTTTACGCGTTGCGGCACGAACTGCGCGGCCTTCCCGCCGCGGAGTGTCCGCCCTTCCGCGCCACCCTGAAACAGGGCTGGCAATACTTCGTGCCCGTGATCGTTGTCATCGTGCTGATCTACCAGGGCTATTCCTTGTCGCGCATCGGGCTGAACGCGATCGCGATCACCGTGGTCTGCTCCTGGCTTAACCCGAAGGCGCGTATGGGACCGCGGGCGATCCTGGATTCGCTCGCGGCGGGGACGTCGATGTCGCTTCCCATCATCGCCGTGGCGGGTCCAGTCTCGGCCATGACGCTCGCTATCCTGATGCCCGGGACCGGGCTCAAGATCACCGGCCTGCTGATCAGCCTGGCCG
>JAKZVH010000025.1:0-5390 GCA_047516145.1 Gammaproteobacteria bacterium | reverse complement strand
AGAATACCCGGCCCGAATGGGCGAGCAGCACACCGAGCAGCCGAAACTCGACGGGAGTCAGGTCCAACAGGTTCCCGTTGACGTGAGCCCGATGTCGTTGCCGGTCGACGACAATTCCAAGGTACTCCCCGCCCGACGATATCTGGGAAGCCACGCGCCGCATGATGGCATGCACCCTGGCGACCACCTCACGCGGGCTGAACGGTTTGCAGATATAGTCATCCGCTCCGAGTTCGAGGCCCAGCAAGCGGTCGATTTCTTCCACCCGCGCAGTCACCATGACGATCGGCACATCCGAAAATCTGCGAATCTCCCGGCAGATCGACATGCCGTCCCGGCCGGGCAACATGACGTCGAGCAGGATCAGCCGAGGATCATTGTTTCGAACCCACCGCACGACTTCCTCGCCATCGCCGATATGGTGAGTCGGATAGTTCGCCTGAAGCAGATAGTCGACCAGGAGTTGGGCGATCTTCGGCTCATCCTCCACTACCAGTACCGGGGAGCCGTCGGCCACGGTGGGATGCGGGACGGTCATCCTCCCGCTTGGCCCACCCCGGGCAGGCGAACGAGAAGTTTCAGGCCACCGAGTTGCGACGGGGCCACGCTGATGCTGCCGCCCAGCGCGTGGGCAATCCGCTTGCAGATCGCCAGGCCCAGTCCCGCCCCGCCCGTGGACCGTCCCCGGGAACTCTCGACCCGGTAGAGCCGTTCGAACAGCCGGGGCAGCGCCTGCTCCGGAACCGCCGGCGCCGAGTCTTCGATGCAAATTTCGATGTCGTTCCCCTGTCGTTCGCAGGCCACGTGCACGCACCCACCTCGGTCGGTGTAGCGAACCGAGTTCTCGATCACGTTGGTCAAGAGCTGGCCGAGGCGATTGACGTCGATGAGGGCGTCCAATGGTTCCGTTGGATAGCGGGTTTCCAGATGCAGCCCCGCATCGCGAATGCGCGCCTCAAACAAAGCCACTGTTTCCTCAAGTACATGGCCGACGTCCGCAACCTCCCTGCGATAGCGAAGCGCCCCTACATCGGCAACCGACAGCTGGTAGATATCATTGACGAGCTTGGTCAGGCGGTCCACTTCGCCGCTGAGGGATTTGCGAGTCGTTTCGTTGAGTTCGCGCACACCGTCTTCAACCGCCTGCAGTTCGCCGCGCAGCACCGACAAGGGCGTACGCAATTCATGGGAAATATCGGCGATCCACTGACGCTGGGCCTGCTGATTTCTCTCCAGCGTCTCTGCCAGCACGTTGAAGTTTCGGGCCAGGCCACCCAGTTCATCGGCGGAACGAACCTCGAGCCGCTCCGCGAAACGGCCCTCCGCGAGCGCTTGCGTGCCGCGTGTCAATTTGGCGATGGGCGAAACGATCTGACGCGAAAACAACACGGCGAGCACGCCCGCCAACAGGAATGCGAATACCGCCGTCCCGTAGATCCAGCGGGCCTGCTGCTGCGAAAACTGCTGATCGAGATCGCGAGCCAGCGTGTCCAGCGGATTGAGATGCAGATTGCCGACCACTTGCCCCCCGTACAAGATCGGTTCGATGCGCTGCGGCATTTCCCCGGGGGTCGGGCCGAACAACCGGTTTCCGTCGGCGTCGAGCACCGAGATGCGCGGGGAAATGGCCAGCGGGTCACGAGAAACCGCTATGCCTCGAAGGCCGGCGCCGATCGGCGCCGAACGCCGATTTGGCGATGCCTGCGAGAAACCCTCGGTACCGGGTGGGGCCATGAGTTCCAGCCAACGATCCCGGTCGGTCCCCAACGACTTCCATCCGCCCTCATCCGCATAGGCCCCGGCGAGAGTCAGTGCAAAGTAGCGCAACCGCTCGGCCTCGCTCTCGTTGACGTAGTTGAGAAATCCGCGGTCGAAACTCCAGCGGGTGATGCCCGAGGTCAATGCCAGCACTACCAAGGCGGTAACCAGGAAGCCCAGGAATATTTTCTGTCCTATACCGATACGCATGGTGCTGGTTCTTGCGGTTAGACGACGTGCCGGAGATGCTCTCCCACGGCACGTGGCACGCTCGAACTTCCCGAAACATAGCACAACTGAATCTTCGATTCGGTTGACGGGTTGAAATATCCGTTGTCTCCATACTCCCTCCACATTTCTTGGGTACGTTCCATTTGTAATGGAAATTTTTGTCTGTTGTGCCACGACAACCCTGGAGTTCCAGGAAGAGCAGATCCTGCAAATCGAGGCCGGGGTCAAGGCATCGTTCCTGGAGGGACGGCTGGACGTGCGCCACGAGAGCGAATCACGAGGACGCTGAGATGCAACGCAACGCACGGGATGCGATTGGCAGTCGCTTGTCGATCGCCTTACTGGTCGGTAGTTCGTTTGCGGTGGGCGTGGCGGATGCCCACCACTCCGCCGCCGCGGCCTTCACCACCGATATCATCGAAGTGGAGGGGGCGGTCACCGAGTTCAACTTCACCAATCCCCACATCGATGTTTACTTCGATGTGACCGGAGAAAACGGCGAAGTCACCCAGTGGCGAGCCAGCGGCTCAGCGGCCAACCTGCTGCGGCGCCGGGGCTGGACCGCGGCAACCATCTTGCCGGGCCAGTACCTGCGCGTCACCGGCCGGGAGGCCCGCAACGGGGTGCCAATGGTGCTGCTGGGTAGCATAGTCGAGCTGGATCCTGCGGATGGCTCACTCGTTCGCGGTGTGGAGGGCGACAGCGACTACACGCAGGAGGTGGCTGGTGCCCCACTGGAGCTGACACTTGACAACGGAAGACCCAACTTCACCGGCGCCTGGACCATGGGTCCCCCGGGCGCGATGGGCATGGGGATGGGCGGTGGCCCGCCCGGTGACCGCACGCCGCCGCCCTACAACGAGACGGGCGACACCGCGAGAGCCCGGTTCGATCCGGTGAGCGACCCGGTTGTGGGCTGCGAACCTCCAGGTCTCGTCCGCCAAGCGGGATTTACGCCCCACCCGGTGCGCATGACCCAACTGGACGACCGGGTCATCCTGGAGTACGAAGAGTACGGCGGCCGCCGCGAGATCCTGCTGGACGCGCCCGATCCCGACGGCATGGAGCATACCAACCTGGGTCATTCAACGGCGCGGTACGAGGGCGAAACCCTGGTGATCGAGTCAAGCCGGCTGCTGGAGAACTACACCAGCCCCAACGGCAACCCCGTCAGCGATCTGACCACCACCCTGGAGACCTATTGGCGCATGGACGACCCGAACATCGGTGCCGCGCTGGCCATGGAAATGGTCATTGCGGACCCGGCCTATCTGACGGGTCCGTGGACGCTCCGCTGGCGCAAGTACTACACGCCGGGATACGAATTCATCCGTGTGGATTGCCGCGTGCCGCCGGTTTACCGGCCACCCGAGTGATTCCCGGATAACCTCTCGGCGAGTAGACCGGCGCCCGCGGCGGAGAATTGCCGATGAGCGGGGTCGGCGAGCCCTACTCCGTCATGACGTTTACCCGGACAGGCGTCCAGGCCATGCCGTCGGGGGACTCGTGATTGGAAACCAGCAACTCCCGCCCGCTCAGATCGCTCAGGTTGAACATCTGGATCGTGCCTGCGCCGGGATCGCTGGCGAATGCGATGCCATCGCTGATGAGGACGCCGAAATTGCCTTCCTGCGGCGTGCCGTCCCGCAGTGGGACCTGGGTCAACAACGTCCTGGACGCCACGTCGAATAGCCGCAGGTATTGCAGGATCGGCCCGCTGCCGCCCCCGCCGTTGGGCGCGATGGCGTAGCCATCCGGGCCCATGGCGACGCGGCCGGTGAAGGGCATGGAATCCAGGGTCGCGACGAGTTCCAACGACTCGGCATCGACGACGGAGATGGTGTCCTCGCCGCGATTCGCGACCCAGATTTCGCTACCGTCGGCGGAAACGTCGATCCCTTCAGCGGCCGTTCCGGTCTGGATCATCACCGGCGCGCGATCTTCCTCGAGAAAAATGACCGAGAGCATCCCCGTCCCGAGCCGGCTGGTCACGTAGGCCCGACTCCCGTCGGGGCTCAGGCGCACCATGTGTCCCTCGCGCCCGCCTGTGGCGTAGGTCCTGACGACGGCCTCGGCTTCCAGGTCCACCAGGGCCAACTGGTCGGAGTCCTGCATGGTCGCCACCGCATGGCGTCCGTCGGGAAGGAACAGCGCCGTGTGGGGGCGAGAGTCTGGGCCGAGATCGATTCGCGCCACGGTGCTGGCGGTAGCCACATCGATCAGGATGATATGGCGGCCCGGGCGGCTGTTGGGCCCGTATTCCGCGGTCAAGGCCATTCGCCCGTCGGGCGATACCGCCACTTCGTGCGGGATAATGGGCCCCACGGGGACCCGCGCGACTTCCATGCGTGTGGGAAGATCGAAAAAGGAAATGCTACCGCCCGAACGGTTCGTCACCAGCAAGGTGCCGTCCTGAGCCATAGTGCCGGCAGCGAAGAGCGATAACGAAACCGCCACCGTGATCATTACCAGGCAATTCTTCATCGGCATCTGCTCCTGCCAACCTCAATTCGATCTTTCATCAAAACACGGGATCATTGCACGGGCAAGCGGCACCCGATCGTAACCTGAGCACTTGACCAAACTTCTGCTGTGGCAACCGGCCACTCTCGCAATGGACATCGGCGAAATATCGAAGCCGAGGGACATCGTTATCGAGACGATTCGGGATGTCGCTCGGTCCGCCCGAAACCTCAAACTGACGAATGGCGGTATTTCCCCATAAACACTCGATCAGACATTAATTATTTATTCCCACAAAAGGTGTGAATTGGTAGAATGTGGTTATCCTGCCAGATATCGGAACTGGATAACATGTGCAAGAAGCGAGGCGCGATGACCATGAATCACAATCCTCCCCCTCCCGGCGATCAAGGACCAAAACACGCGTCCGTGGCCTCGGTCAAAAGGAAACTCGACCATGCCGGACGTGTTCTTGTGCCAGCGAAGTTTCGAAAAGCCCTGACGGTAGAGGCCGGCTCCGAAGTCATGCTCGTCCTTAATGGCGGCGTACTCGAGGTGCACTCCATCAACAATGCAATTCTGATAGCTCAAGCGCTGGTTCGCCGTCACGTTCCCAAAGACACCAGCCTCGTGCAGGAGCTCATAAACGAGCGGAATCGGGAAGCCGCCAGTGAATGATCGTAGCGTCATACTTGATGCGTCAGCCATACTGGCGCTACTGAATGTGGAGCCCGGGGCCGCCGAGGTGCGGACCGTGGTAGCTGGATCTGCTGTATCAACCATCAACCTTGCCGAAGTCGCGGGGAAACTCGCCGACTATGGAATGACCGATGCCTCGATTCAAAGTGCGCTACGCATCGGCTTTGACACGGTAGTATTCGGACCGGACGAATTGGCGCTAATGCCCAAGGTACGGCGCGACACGGCCAAGTATGGAC
>JAKZVH010000024.1:0-4424 GCA_047516145.1 Gammaproteobacteria bacterium | reverse complement strand
GAACCCGATTCCCGGGTCAACAATGATCCGGTTGAGGTCCAGGCCTGCCTTGTGCCACCGGTCGGCGCGCTCCGAGAGCCACCGTTCGATCGCCTGGAACGGGTCTGCATCCGGTGGCAGCGTCATTCGCGGATCGACGGGCAGCGAGAGTTGATGCATGGCGATCCAGTCCACGCTGCTCCCGCGGGCCAGCTCGAGCATACGCGGGTCACCGAGACCGCTGACGTCGTTGATGATGTCCACGCCCAGCGCCAAGGCCTTGCGCGCCGTTGCCGGGTGGTACGTGTCGACGCTGATGAGGGGGCCGAGCGGGTCGTCTCCGCGCAAGTCGATGAGCCGCTCCAGGACGGTTCCCACTCGAGCCCACTCCGCATCGCAATTCAATGGAACCGCTCCGGGACGGGTGGATTCCCCGCCCACGTCGATGATGTGCACGCCCGACCCCAGCATGGCCTCGACGTGGGGCTCGATGGACTCCCAGCCGAGGAATTGACCGCCGTCGGAGAAGGAATCCGGCGTCACGTTGACGATGCCCATCCATAACGGAATGTGGTCTGAAAGCCGGCACGAGCAATCCAGCAACGTCATCCTGCCGGCGCCCGGTGGAACGAGTCGCGGCGTGAGTGCCACCAGTGGCGTGAGCACGAAGCTCCGCTCCCGCAAGCCGGGGTGGGGAATGGTCAGCGACTCGGTGCGCAGTTGCTCGTTGCCCCATAGCAGGATGTCGATGTCCATGGGCCGCGGCGACCAGCGCGGCCCCGGAGTGCGCCCCAGGCGCTGCTCGATCGTCTCGGTCCAGCCGCGAACCGTCTGCGGTGACGCATCGGTCTCGCACTGCACCGCGAGATTCAGGTAGGGACGGTCCCACTCCGCAAGCGATCCGGCGGGCAGGAGCGCCGGCGATTCCACGACCGGCGAGACGCGCCGCAATGTCAGCGCATGCCGTGAAAGCAGCTTGAGCGCCTGCGCCAGATTCTCACGCCGGTCGCCCAGATTCGAGCCCAGTCCCAGATAGATTTCCACGGCGATAGCTTACAATGGCGCCATGGTTTCAGCCCGCAGATTGCACAGGTTTTTCCCGGAACGGACTCATTGCACTGTCGGCGTGCCGAGCCGTTTCGCCATGGCGATTGCGCTTCTCGCGTGGGGGATCTCCGGCGGTGCCCAGGTCACCGTGCCGGCCGTTTCGCCGGATGGTTCTACCGCGTACACGGTGAACTGCACCGCCGGCGCCCGGGAGGCGGACGGGTGCACCGTGGATCGGGCCACCTACGTGGGCTGGCAGGTGTTTCATCGGTCCTGCCATGTGTGTCATGCGGCGAATGCCGTGGGCAGCGAATTCGCACCGAATTTATTGCCACGGATCCGCCAGATGGACATCCGGAAGTTTCTCAACGCCATGGAGGCGGGCTACGCCGGCGAGGCGGAGATGGCTCCCTGGGGAGAGAACGCGGACGTGCGCCCGTATTTCCTTGAGTTGTGGCGGTACCTGTCTGCTCGGGCCAACGGCGATCTGCCGCCGGGAGAACCGCGGCGAACATCATTTTCGTCGAACTAGCCGATGGCGCACCGCCCGTCACCTGGCCGCGCGCTCGGCGCTCGGCGTGTTGCCGAATAGTTCCTTGTAGGTCGTGCTGAAATGCGAGCTCGAAACAAAGCCTGTCTGCGCCGCTATCTCGACAATGCTCAAGTCCGTCTGGAAAAGTAACTGGCGCGCCCGTTCCAGGCGCAATTGCAGGTAGTAGTGCGACGGCGAACAGAGCAGGTACTTCTGGAACAATCGTTGCAGCTGCCGGCGTGACAACCCGACATACGATGCCAGTTCAACCTGGCTGAACGGCTCGCGGATATTGCTCTCCATCAGCTCCACGGCAGACACGAGCTTTGTGGACCGCCCGCCGACGATATGGCGCAGCGGTACGCGTTGCCGGTCCCTTGGATCGCGGATTCGTTCATGGACGAACTGGTCGGCGACGCCGGCGCTGATCTCCGTACCCAGTTGCCTGCGGATGAAATACAACATCATGTCCATCGGCGCCGTGCCGCCCGAGCTCGTGAAGCGGTCGCGATCGATCGTGTAGATGCTCCTGCTGACAGCGATGTTCGGGAATCCCAGGGTCAGGGCGGCGTAATTCTCCCAGTGGATGCTGCACCGGTAGCCGTCCAGCAACCCGGCCTTGGCCAACACGTAACTGCCGGTGCAGGTAGAGCCAAGCGCGCGTCCACGTCCGCTGCACGCACGCAGCCAGCGCAGCACCGGCTTCGCGGCGAACCGCTCAACCCCCTCGCCGCCGCAGACGACGAACGCATCCACGGTTCGGGTCTGGGCTTCGTCGCCGATACCGAAGTCGGCATTGATCGAGAGTCCGTCGCTCGCGGTGACGGCGCCACCGTCCCTGGAAATCATTCGCCAGCGATAGACCCGGGAGCCGGCAACGCGGTTCGCCATGCGCAACGTCTCGATCGCCGACGACATGGATATGAGTGTGAAGTCGTCGAGCAGCAAGAAGCCGAAGAACGTCGGCAACTCGTGCGGTTCGGCCTTTGCCATCGCGCAAACCGTGTTCGTTGACAAACTGAAGTATGCGACGGGAACAGCCCAAACTCAATGTCGCGATGTTGACAGCATGTGCCGGTCCGGCTCCTGGTTCCCCGAAAAGGCCGATCAAGGGTTTGCCGACAGCATCGAGAAACGAACGCCGTGCGCCCGCGCGGCATGCGCGAGCCAGCGGCACAGATAGTCGGAGAAGCTCCTGCTGACGATGATCGTACAGGTTGATTCGTTGTCGAGAGCGCCCAGCAGCACGGTCGCCTTGGCCAGGCCGGTCCGCGCACATTGCCCCGGGCCGAACTTCTGCGGATGCAGGTCCAGGGTGCAACCCTTCGCCAGCACAGTGCGTGCGTCGACGCCACTGACGCACAGCGCGACATGTCCACCGCTGACGTCGTTGATCGCGGCGTGGAACCCGGCAAGCGCTTCGGCGAGTTCGCTGCCGAGACCGGCGGCGCTCTCCGCGCTCGTCACGACCAGCCACTCGTCCGGGCCGAGCCAGTAGACGCGATGCTCGCCGGTCGTGAACGTATTCGCAGCGAGCGGCACGGGTTGGCCCAGGACCCGCGTGGCGGCCTCGACGGCCTGCTCGCAGCGCGAGCCGAGCCTGACGTTGAGGAACCCGTAGCCGCACAGGACGCTGATGTCGACACGTGCCTCCGCCGCGGATTCCACCGAGGCGAAAAACGGTTCCAGGCCGTGGCGGCGCTCGGTTGTTTCAGACATGCTGGCGCTGTCCCGTGGGGTCGTAAAATACCGGCGAAACGATCTCCACCGGCAACGGCTCGCGCCCCGGCAACGCCGCGTGGAGGGTTTCGCCCTTGCGCCCCCGCCCGCCGGCCACCAGGGCCAGCGCAATCGGGTAGCCCAGGCACGCGCTGCGGTAACTGGACGTGACATGACCGCACATGGGCACGGGCTTTCCGGGCGGGCGCCTCGACAGTCTCGGTGCGACGCCGGACTTTTGCCACGGGCTGCCAGCTCTGCCGGCCTCGTCGATGAGTTGCGTTCCCTCCGGGAGCACGGTTCGATTGTCGGACGACAACAATCCAACGAATTGCTTGCGATCCTCCCTCCCGCAGTCCGGGCGCTCGAGGGAACGCTTGCCGAGAAAGTCCTTGTCCCTTGACAGCAGCCAGTTCATGCCGAGGTCCACGGGTGTCACGGAGCCGTCCGTGTCCTGGCCGACGATGATGAAACCCTTCTCGGCGCGCAGCACATGCATCGTTTCGGTTCCGTAGGGCGCAATGGCGAATTCCTTGCCGGCTTCCATGATCATTCGCCACATGGCCGGCGCGTGGTTGCTGTCGACGTTGATCTCAAACGCCAGCTCACCGGAAAAGCTCACCCGGAAAAGCGTCACATGCATACCCGCCAGCACGGCCGGCTTCACGGTCATGAACGGAAAGTTTTCCTTGTCGAGCGGGATATCGCAGCCAAGCTTTTCCAGCAACCCGCGGCTGTTGGGTCCGGCCGCCGCGATGGTCGAGTAGTGATCCGTGAGGGACGTCAGGTAGACCTCGAGCTCCGGCCACTCGGTCTGTAGCCACGTTTCCAGCCAGCTCAGCACGTTGGCCGCACCACCGGTCGTGGTGGTCAGATAGAATCGGTGCTCGCCGACCCGCGCCATCACGCCGTCGTCCATGAGCATGCCGTCCTCGCCGAGAAGGATGCCGTACGCGCAGCGCCCGACCTTCATTCTGCCCACGTTGTGCGTGTAAATGCGCTCCAGGAATTCAATGACATCGGGCCCGCGGGCGTCGATCTTGCCGAGCGTCGACGCGTCCATGACGCCGAGCGAGTTGCGCACGGCCAGACATTCCCGCGCCACCGCCGCATGCAGGTCTTCTCCGTCTTGCGGAAAGTACCAGGG
>JAKZVH010000023.1:0-2527 GCA_047516145.1 Gammaproteobacteria bacterium | reverse complement strand
CGAGTCAGCTCTCCTGATCGGCTGCCGCCTGCAGCATGACATACTGACGATACTGTCCGTCCGGCTTCGCCATGAGGTCGGTGTGATTTCCCTGCTCGACGATGGCGCCGTCCGCCATGAAATAAATCCGGTCCGCATGGGAAATCGTGGATAGACGGTGGGCTATGACAATGACCAGGCGGTCCCGGGCCGCCTCATGCAACGCATCAACCAGGTGGGCCTCCGTTTCCGGATCCAGCGCCGACGTCGGCTCGTCGAGGATCAGGATGCGCGATCGTTTGACCAGTCCCCTGGCAATGGCGATGCGCTGTTTCTGTCCCACCGACAGTTTGCTGGTCACGGTACCGAGGCGAGTGTCGTAACCCTCGGGGAGCGCGCTGATGAACTCATGCGCACCGGCTACCCTGGCGGCGTGTTCAACCTCATCCCGGGTCATGTCCCACGAACCGTAACGGATATTGTCCAGAATCGAATCGGAAAAGAGATGCGTTTCCTGGAACACGTAGGCCACCTGGTCGCGCAGACTTCCGGTGGCAATGTCCCGGGTGTCGTGACCGTCGATCAGCACCGCCCCGGCGGTGGGCAGGTAATAAGCGGGAATCAGGTGTGCAAGGCTGGTCTTGCCAGCGCCCGTTGGCCCCACCAGGGCGATGATCTCCCCGATCCGGGCCTCGAGACTTACGCCGGTTAACGCCCGCCGGCCGTCCGGATAGGTAAGGCTGGCACCGCGGATCTCCACGCCCCGGGTTATCGGCGGCATCTCGTCACCCCCCTGCATGCGTTCTCCCGGCGCATCCATGAAGGCGAACACCCGATGCATGCCGGCCACGTTGTCCTGGATCCGGACCCAGATGATGGGGAAACCGGCGGTGGCACCCAGCAGCATCCCGAAGTAGATGAACACCACGGCGAAATCCCCCGGCGTCAGCGTGCCTTCGATAATGCGGCCGATCACCAGGAACCAGACCATCAAGATGACGACCCGGGCACCCAGCCACCCCGCCTGGATGATCAGCAGTTCCAGCAGCACCAGGAACCGGTAGCGCCGGAACGATTCCCGGCTGTTTTCATCGAAACGCTTGAGTTCGCGCCTGTTGCCCCCGAGGCTCTGCACCGCCAGCACATTGTTCATGCCCTCTTCGATATTGCCCGTGGTCGCCGAACCCGCGGCTCGGGAATGGCGGCTGGCCCGGCGCACGAACCGGGAGAACACGCCCACCACGAAGACCTGAAACGGCATCGCCAGCAGCGTCAGGATGATGATCTCCGGTGCGTCGCTGTAGGCGCCGATGAAAATGAGCGACGTATTGGTGAACATGAAAATGCTCCTGATGGGCCCTTCCAACACGTTGTAGAACACCTGCGAGATAGCCGGCGAATCGTACATCACACGGTAGACCGTGTCGCCGATCCGCTGGTCATCCAGCGTACTCATGGGCATTGACTTGATGCGCTCGAACAACTGTGATCTAACGAGATGGTTGAGTGCCTGTGTCAACCGCAACATAACCCAGAATTGCAGCACGCCCAGCAGACCGCCGCCGGTGGAGCGGGCAAAATTGGCCTCGTTTTCGGTCTTGGTGGCGGAGTCGAAACCGTCGGCAATCTTCACCCGGGTGTTGTCGCGACCGGCGGCGGCACCGGTCATGCCGATGGTCACCATGCTCGCCGTCACCAGCAGCATGATCCAGCCCATCATCTCCACCGGTGAACGGCCGTCGAGGAACTGCGCAAACCAGTCGATGAACCACGGGTAATAGCTGCCTTCGATGGGACGCCCCAGGATGACATGGTCAACCACCATCTTGCCCGGCCAGGGTATGGCCAGGGCGCCAACCATGGCGATGAGACCGAGCGAGATGTTTACCGTGAAGCGCACTTTGAAGAAATTCAGGTAGGTCAGTCCCCGCCAGATGGTGCGCAGCGTATCGCGCAGGTTGACCTCGACGTTGGCGCCCGGGGCTGCCGGCTGCGCCATCACCTGGGCATCAGTCATCGTTTTGCTCCTCGGCCGGGGCTGCGAGAGGTACCCCCTCGCGCTGCGACAGTCTTGCTTCCGTGTCGACGAAACGGCGGTAGCGGCCATCGGGAATTGCCATCAGTTCGGTATGTGATCCGCGCTCGACGATGCGACCCTGCTCCAGGTACAGGATCTGATTCGCCCGGGAAATCGTCGAGACGCGGTGGGTGATGAGAAGCACGGCCCGGCCGGCCGCCCACTCCGCGAGACGTTCCAGCAGCCGCAGTTCCGTTGCCGCATCGAGCGCCGCCGTGGGTTCGTCGAGAATCAGGATCGCGGCATCCTTGACGATGGCCCTGGCGATGTTGAGGCGCTGGCGCTGGCCCGTGGAGAGTTTGCCGCCGCGATCGGATAGTACCGTATCGAGGCCAGTCGGCAGCGAAGCCACGTAATCGTCGACGCAGGCGACTTCTGCGGCCCTCATGACACGCGCATCATCGGCGTCGGGAACAACGTACCGGATGTTGTCGCGCACCGACATGCCGAACAGCACATTTTCCTGCAACG
>JAKZVH010000022.1:0-3432 GCA_047516145.1 Gammaproteobacteria bacterium | reverse complement strand
CCCCTCCTGATTCACAAAGTTCACCGTGGAGAAAAGATCGCATCCGGAAGGCCCGGAACAAGCGTGTCACCGCTGGACGCTTACGAGAGCGGGTAAGCGTCTGGGCGTTGCACGTCGGTTAGGGGTTGACGGACCGTGGCGCCCAGTTCCACGGCAGGAGGTCATCGAGCCGGTTCACGGGATGGCCGTCAACCATGCGCTCGAGCACGTCTTTGAGGTAGGCGTAGGGTTCGACATCATTGAGCTTTGCCGTAGCGATGAGGGAGCAGACCATGGCCCAACGCTCTCCGCCGCCATCTGAGCCGGCAAAGAGATGATTCTTGCGCCCGAGCGCCACGGGCCGAATGGCGCGCTCGACGGGATTGTTGTCGAGCTCGACGCGGCCGTCGTCGAGGAACCTGCACAGCGCCGGCCAGCGCGCGAGCGCATAGCGGATGGCCTCAGCCAGCCCGCCGCGCGGCGGAACCCGGCGCAGCTCGGTCTCGAGCCAGGGCTTCATCGCCTCGATGAGCGGCCGTGACTCCGCCTCCCGGGCGCGCTGCCGTGCTTCGGCGGGCTGGCCGCGAATGCGTTTCTCGACGGCATAGAGCTCGGCGATCCGGCGCAGGGCCTCGGCGGCGATCGGCGATCCGGTCGCCTGGTGAAACTCATAGAACTTGCGCCTGGCGTGCGCCCAGCATGCGGCGAGGACGATGTCGCCCTTCGCGGCGAGCGTCTCGAACCCGGCATAGCCATCGACCTGCAGGATACCGCGGAACCGGTCCAGATGAGCCGCCGGCCGCTCCGCCTTGCGGTCCGGGCTATAGAAGTAGACGGCCGACGGCGGATCCGGTCCGGCCCAGGGACGGTCATCGCGTGCATAGACCCAGAGCCGCCCGGTCTTGGTCCGGCCACGGCCGGGATCGAGCACCGGAAGGGGTGTATCATCGGCGAACAGCTTGGTCGACGCAAAGACATGGGCGGCAAGCCGAGCCTGCAGCGGCTCCAGCCACCAGCACGCGCCGCCGACCCAGCCCGCCAGGGTCGAGCGTTCGATCCGGACGCCGTGGCGGGCGAGGATCTGGGCCTGGCGATAGAGCGGCGTGTGGTCGCAGTACTTGCTGACCAGCACCTGGGCGATCAGCCCCGGCGTGGCCAGGCCCTTGGCGATGACGCGGTCGGGGGCCGGCGCCTGATGGATCGTGCCGCAGGCGCGGCAGCCATATTTGGGGCGACGAATGCGCAGGACACGAAGCTGCGCCGGAACCCAGTCGAGCATCTCGCTCGTGGCCTCGCCGATCGAATGTAGGCGGCCACCGCAGCCTGGGCACTCATCGCTCTCCACATCGAGCCTCACGTCCTCGCGCGGCAGATGGTCGGGAAGCGTCGGGCGCCGGGACGCAGCCCTGGAGTCGGATTCCGGATCGTTCGCCGACGGCACTGCGTGGTGAGCTTTGGTGCGGGCCATATCGGCATCGAGATCTTCCAGCCCGAGGGCCAGCTGATCGGGGTCGAGGCGCTCGGAGCGGCGTCCGAACCGGGCTCGCTGAAGCTGTTTGATGAGGCGCTGGAGACGTTCGATCTCGTCGTCGCGGGTCTCGACGACGGCTGCCATATCGCGCACCAGGTGGTGCAGAAGGTCGATGTCGGAGGGCAGGTTCGCAAGGTCGAAACGCATGAGAGAGTCTAGCCTCTCGGAGCATCTGAACCAAGTTATTTTGTTGATTCTACTTGATTATTTCGATCAACAGCGGGGCCCTTCAGCCGGCCACGGCGGGCCGCCAGATCCGTTCGGGCGCGCGCCAGTCGATGCCCTCGATCAGCATCGACAGCTGTTCGGAGGTCAACGCCACCGTGTCTCCCTGCTCGTCGGCGCCGGGCCAGGCGAAGCGCCCGTCCTCCAGCCGCTTGGTGAACAGGCATAGACCGGTGCCGTCCCAGAACACGATCTTGATGAGGTTGGCCTTGCGGCCGCGGAAGGCGAAGAGATGCCCTGAGAAGGGGTCCTGTTCCAGGACCTCCTGGACAAGCATGGCCAGTCCATCCAGCCCCTTGCGCAGGTCCGTGACGCCAAGGGCGATGTGCACCCTGACCCCTGAAGGAACCAACATCATCGCGCCTCTCCTTCCAGCAGGCTCACCAGGCGGCGCACCGTCTCCGGATCGACATCGCGGTCGAAACGGACCCGGCGCCCGCCGATCAGCTCGACCTCAATGCCGGGCCCCAACCGCTCGACAATTACAGGGCCAGGCACTGTCGAAGCCGGCAGCGGATCAGCCGCCGGCCCGCCAGATTGCGTCTGACTCTCCGTGACAGTCACCGGAAGAAAGGTCGTCCGGGGTGATGCAGCCAGCTCGCGTTTCCACCGGAACAGCAAGGGCGCCGAGATCCCATGGCGCTTGGCGACGCCGGAGACTGATCCGCCGGGGCGGTCGATCTCGGCAAGAATCCGCTTCTTGTCCGCTTTGCTAAACTGCCGGCGACCGTTGGGCGGTGTCGCCGAGGCCGAGGGGATGTATGTTGCGGGCGCCGACGCAGTTTCCTTACTAGACACATGTCTAGACATATGTCTCAGCCCGCCACCGCGACGGTAGAGCAGCTTGCCCGCCGAGGCTGGCTCTTCGTGTTTGAGCTTCGCACGCCAGTTCCCGAAGCGCTTCAGCGGCAGCCCGTGCAGCTCGCAATATTCCCGTTGATTCAACTCGCTACGACGCCAGCCCTCCAATTGCGCCCGCCAGAACGATTCCAGTTCCGAGCGCTTCCCAGCCGTTATTCTTGGCACAATCGTCCTCCTCATTCACAGACTCAGCCGTGAAAAGAAGATCGCACCCGAAGTACCGGAAACAAGCGTGCAACGCCCGGACGCTTACCGCAAGTTCCCTAATACACCGATTGAATTCCCTGATACACCGATTAAATTCCCTGTTCCGTCGCATAGGGAATTTGCCTGAAAAGCGCAATCAATTCAGTAGCTTACAGGGGTCGTAACGGCCGATACAGGCCTGATTCGTGAAAATTCCCTAATTTTTCCCTGGTTAACAGGGAAATCAGAAGAGACGAGTTCGCTCGGGACTCCCCGCACCGCCACGACTTAAATAATTGATATCACAGTGTTTTTCATGTTTTCTGTAGTGCTGAATTCGCGACTCTTTGCGGGAGTTTAGGGCCTGTGTGCATCGGCCCCGCGGTCCGGTGAGACAACCGAGTCCCGTATGTGGGCCCCCGATACCCCGAATATCTCTCGCAGCTCATGGGCCCGGGCGATCAGCTTCAGCAGGCCGGCGTCCGCCTTGGTTCCGGATCGCTTGTCCGCGGCCCCGATCAAGAGCTTCTTGTCCATCCCTGTCCGCTTCAACCGCGCCGCGATCGTCAGAACCAGGACCGGCTCGTCAGGCAGGGGCACTGGTTCGCAGGTGCCGATCTCCTCACCGCGTCGCAGGATATCGGCCAGAT
>JAKZVH010000021.1:0-3832 GCA_047516145.1 Gammaproteobacteria bacterium | reverse complement strand
ATTGATTTCGCACGGCGCTCGGTAGTTTATCTCAGCGCCTTCGGTATTGTGGCAACGGGTCTGGCGCTTGCGCCAACCGCACCTGCGCAAGCTCAATTGGCTGAAGATAATCTCCTCGAGGAGATCCTGGTCACGGCCCGCCGGCGCGAAGAGAGCCTGCAGGACGTGCCGGTCGCAATTTCTGTATTGACCGATGATTTCATCCAGGCAGCAACCATCCTGGATCACTCCGACCTCTACGCGGAGACGCCGGGTATCGAATACGAGGAGCGACGCGACCGGCTGGGCACGAGTCCGACGATTCGCGGTGTGCAGCAGACGGCCCAGAATGTCCTCAACCAGAAGATGAGCGTCTTCATCGACGGCGCACCCATCCTGGGGAATGCGGCGCCCTATCGGTTCGGCGACCTGGAACGCATCGAGGTGTTGCGTGGTCCACAAAGCTCGGCCTTCGGCCGCGCGACATTCTCCGGGGCGATCAACTTCGTCACCCGCGACCCCGGCGAGGAACAGAACTCAACCATCAAGACCACGTTTTCAAATCAGAACCGCACCATTCTGGGTCTCGCCCTGGACGGCCCGATCTCGGACACACTGGGATATACCCTGGACGTTGTCTCCGAGGAATTCGATGGTCCGGAGGAGTGGATCGCAACCGATGGCGTACAGACGGGCAGTACGGCGACGGACTACATCTCGGCGAAACTCAAGTACACCCCGAACGACCGCTTCGACATGGAAATTAACGTTTCGCAGTTGGAGCACAACGATGGGCCTTCCAACGAACTGCTCCTGCCGGCGGATGCTCGCGAGGCCTGCCTCAATCACGTCCTTGCCAATCGCGTTCCCTACGTCGCAGGCGAGTTCAATTGCCAGGTCGACGGTCTGCAGCCGCGCCGAAACCACGACCTGACAACTTATTTCGAGCCGGGAACGCAAGACTTCTACATCGCCCAGTCCGTAAGCGTGATCGATCCCACGGCCCGAGCCGATCGTTCGCGGATTCAAGGGGAATTCAACTTTTCCATGGACGACGGCAGCCTGGTGCAGTTAATCGCCTCCTACCACGAAGAAGAAGCCTTGCGCTGGCACGACGGCGACATGACCGACACGGCGCCGCGAATCAGCATGGGCGCCGTCGCGCGGTCGACCTCCAACAACATGGGCAGCCCCAGAAACAGGGACGAGACTTACTTCGACATCCGCTGGGTTTCGCCGGGCGACGCGCCGCTGCGCTGGCTGGCGGGCGCCTCCGCCTACGATTTCACCCACAAGGACGACACTTTCCTCCAGATTGCCGCCCTCGAATATCCGGAACTGGACCTGGAATGCAAGATCAACGACTGCGAACCGTTCGAACCGGACCGTCGGCAGTTCAACCAGACAACCGCCACGGGCGTTTATGGCAACATCACCTACGACCTCTCGGATGTCACCACGCTCTCGTTCGAAGGTCGCTTTCAGCGTGATGACCGTACCACCATCGAGGTGGTCAGTGGCACGGTTATCGAGCAGGTTACCGACTCGTTCCAACCGCGCCTGGCCCTTACTCACGCTCTTAGCGACGAGTGGTCTGTCTATGCCCAGTTGTCGAGCGGAACCAACCCGGCCACCAGCTCCCCGGAGCTGGCGGACCCCGGTGTAAGAGCCGCCTTCTACGCGGCCCAGGACGCGGGCCTAATTTCTTACAATGCTGCCGACTTCGTCTCCTCGACAGAGGAAGAACTGACCAACTTCGAAGTCGGCATCAAGGGCAACGCGCTGGACGGACGGTTGCAACTTGCGGCGACAGCCTACGCCATGGACTGGAAGGACATGATTCTGGGCCTCGGTCTTGACTTGACGCTAAGGGACGACGCATGGCTTGCTGCCTATGCCCCTGACGGCGTCTCCCAAGGTTACGACGCCGACGGCGACGCGTACTCCTTCAATGGCGTCGGCTTTGGCGAGGAAGATGATTTTAACCCAAATACCCAGATCAACCGGGGCGACGGCGACCTGAAGGGCCTGGAATTCGAGGCGACGTGGCGGGCTACCGACAACTGGTCGTTCCGCAGCAGCCTGGCATTGCAGAACAACATTTACGCGGAAAACTGCGATCCGGAGTCGGTCGACGATTTCGGCCAAACGCCGACGCACACGGTGGCAGAACACGGCGTCATCGCCGACTGTGTCGATGTGTCCGGACGCCATATCGAGGAGGTTTCCGAGGTCTCCGGTACGCTGTCAGGAGCCTATACCGGCACGATCGGCAGCGGCTGGGACTGGACGGCACGCTTGGGCGTGCGCCACCAGGGGCCGCAATTCCGCGACATCGCCAACCTCATGGAGTTGGCGCCCCAAACGCTGGTCAACGGCCAGTTGTCCTTCGCCAACGACAACTGGGACGTCATTTTGTACGGCGCCAACCTGACCGACGACGATTCGGTCCTGGACGTGCAGTGCGGCTGGAGAGACCGCAGCCTGCCGGGCCGCGGTGCGGCGCAGGCCAATTGCCGCTACAGGCCGCGACTACCCCGGGAACTCGGACTGCGACTTAACTATTCGTTCTGACTCGGGACCTCGGGCACTCCCTCCAACAACCCCGGCCAGCGCAGGACGTACCGGTCGGGGTTTGTTTACTTGATCCTCTCGACGCCCCGGGGAACGCAACCTTCCCCGATGTCGAGTGTTGTACGCATGATCGCTGTGTTTGCACCGGCCGACTGATTGCGGCCCAATTCAGTTTGCGGGCTCTTCCCAATCGTGGGCGCAATTATAGTGTTCTATTTCCACTTCGGGAGCCCAATCCCGGGTCGCTTCAATTGTGAACGATTCGGCAAATACCGCTGGATCGGCGATTGTGATCGAATAGTTCAGCGTTTCTCCACCATCCGCAATCGAAAACCGCTCAACATAGCGCGCCTGCGCCGACTGAGGCGTGCCTATCTCGGCATAGTAGGGCCAATCAATATGTGACGTGGTCACCACCAGTTCTTCGCTGCCCCAATGTCCCGTGGAATATCCAAGGGACGAAGATGGCGGCTCGGCCGGACGCTCTTCCATGCCCATATGCACGATCCGTTCGGCGTCCATCTGCTGGACGTGGATGACGATGTACGCCCCCCGATCAATGATTTCCAACGGTACCGGATCGAACATGGCGTCCGGCATGCCCTGCAGGCAGTCGAGTTGGAGATTGTGGACGAGGGGATCGTAGGCTTCCGCCAACGCGCGGCCGGCTTCAGTCAATGCTTGCGATTCGACGGAGGCTCGGTAGTGGGCGCCCAATCCCGAGCGCCGGCCCCACACGCGGAAGATGCCCTCGGCAGCCTGTTCCGCCCGCTCGATCCTGGGTTCGTCTATCGGCGCCGGCTCGGCCAATCCGGTGCCGGACCAACGCATGGCCTGATTACCCAATGCCCATTCCTGGCCGTTGGGTAGCAACAAGTTGACCACCCCGAGTGAATCGGGGCTGCGCCTGGATGCGTATCCCACCGCTCTTATCTCCCCCAGAAAATCCTCGGCCGAGTATCCCCTGCTGGCCAACGCCCCGGGGCTCGGACCCAAATGCAGGTCCCAGGTGACCTGGCTGCCGTTCTCATCGGTTACTGCAACACGCGCGCGAACGTGAGGGTTGCGCCATAGGACCTCGGTCAACTCCCCCTCGATCTCGATCAATTCGTCTGCGAAATACAGCGCTTCGTTGCTTGGGGGCCCATGATGGGCGCTCACGGGCGACATGGCCTGCACGGCCAGCGCTGCGAGGACGGAAGAGAAGGTTCTCAAGGGTTTCCCCTACTCGGGAGGCCGGCTCCAGTTCGTCTCCCATTCCGCCGCAAGCTCGGCCGCC
>JAKZVH010000020.1:0-8113 GCA_047516145.1 Gammaproteobacteria bacterium | reverse complement strand
CCGCGACGTTGGTGCTGGCGTTGAACCTCAACGCCATTGCCACGGACAACAAGATCAACATTGCCGAGAAGGCGGCGGGGTTCACGATCGGCGGCGACACCGGATCGGTGGGGGGTGTGAGCGTCACGGTGACGGTGGGCGGCACGGCGTTGACCGCCACTTCCTCCACAGCCGACCCGGCGACCTGGTCGGTGAACGTGCCGGCGAATGCGTCGTACATCGCCGGCACGAGCGTGGCTGTGGAGGTCAACGCCTCGAAAACCGGATATCCCGCGGTCAGCGTGCAGCACACACTGACGGTGGACTTGGTGGTGCCGAGTTTGAAGTTGGCGACTGTGTTCGATTCGACCCTGACGCTGACCTACGACGAGCCCCTGGACGAGGGTTCGGTGCCATCGGCGGGCGCGTTCTCCGTGAGCGTGAACGGCGCGCCGGTGAGCGTGGTTTCAAATTCGGTGGCGGTCAACAATGTGACGCTACGCCTGGCGTCGGGGGTGGCTGCCGGGTCGACCGTGACGGTGAGCTATACCAAACCTGCCGGCAATCCGATCCGGGATGCGGCCGGCAACGCCGCAGCGGATTTGATCGCAGGGATGGTACAGGGTCCGCCGTCGGACAGCACCGAAACCGAAACCGTGGTCGATAGCAATTTGCCCGCCCAGAACACCATCTGGACCGAAATTGGCGATAACAGTCCACGACATGGGATGCCCATCGGGAACGGCACGTATAGCGCGCTGGTATGGGCCGAACGCGACGATGATATCTTGCTCTTCCTGGGTGCCGGCGACTTCTGGGACGAATACGTTCACCTCAACCACCCGGGCCGCATACGCATCAGTTACTCGACAAACCCTTTTGCCGACGGTGAACCATTCAGGCAGGAATTGAAAATAAAAGAAGCCGAGATCGTGATAACCGCGGGGCGTGACCCGGAAATCACGACCCGGATCTGGGCGGATGCGAACGAGCAGGTGATTCACGTGGAATCGGAACGCACCGACGGGACCGGCGACTACACCATGACGGTGAATTTCGAGTCGTTGCGGCCTACAACTACCGTGGCCCGGACGAATCCAGGCAATTTGTCTATTCGACGCAATTACTCTGATATGGACGAAAGCCCTTACACGCCGATGAAACCGGCGGATACCATGGAAACTGTCGGCAACCTGGTGTACTGGTATCAGCGAAATGATCAGTCGTATTTCGATGAAATCATCGACCTTCAAGGCCTGAACGCGAGCGACTACACCGATATTCTCACGGGGCGGACGTACGGCGGGCGCCTGGATGGGGACGGCTTTACCGCATCGGGAACTGCAATAACCAAGACGGGCGGTTCGGGGCGCGTAGCGATCACATTGCATTCGAAAGTATCCGATAGCGTCGCGACTTGGAAGACAGAGATCAATGCGGCGGCGATCGCCTTTTCCACTCCGATCGAAACGCTACGCGCGGCGCATCGGGACTGGTGGTCGAAATTCTGGTATCGGAGCTATATCTTCGCCAGCGGCGACAGCGACGCCACCGATTTGACCGAAAGGTACATCCTGGCACGTTATCTTCACGCCTGCGCCGGGCGGACACCGGGCATGCCGATCCGTTTCAACGGTTCCATCTTCACCGTCGGCCATTTATCAACTGATTGGGATCACCGCGATTGGAATTCCTATCATGGATTCAATCAGCGCTTCGTGCCCTGGAGCATGCTGCCTTCGGGCGACTTCGACCTGATGCAGCCGCATTTTGACATGTTTTTCAACAGTCTTCAGATGGCCAAGGACCGCGTGAGCACCTGGTGGGGTGCACGAGGTGCGAAGGGGGCCTTTTGGCCTGAGGGTTTGGGGTTGTTCGGCCATGTCGTCGGCGGGATCTACGGCTGGGACCGGACCGGCCTGGAACTCGGCCATATCACCGTCAATCATCACAGAGCACTGTACACCATCAATGTCGAAACCGTCTTCATGATGCTGGACTACTACGATTATTCGCAGGACAAATTCTTTGCGACGACCAAGCTGATCCCGGTTGCCAGGGAAGTGGTCAAGTTCTATTTCTCCAATTGGGAAATCGACCCCGGCGATGGCAAATTGAACATGGCGGGCGTCAATTCCGGCGAGCAAGACAGAAACCTGACCAATCCGATGGCGGATATCGCGGGACTGCACAAAGTGATCAACGGATTGCTTGCGTTGCCGGAGAGCTTGACCACCGATGCGGATCGGACGTACTGGAGCACGGCTCAAGGTCATCTGCCGGACGTGCCGATCTCCGCCAATGGGAGGCTCAGAACGTCGGAAGATCTGGAATTGGGTGTAGAAACCAACAACCAGAACCTGTATGCGATATTTCCCTATAGACTGTACGGCTACGGTCAGGCAAATCTGGAAGGCGCCACGGCCAGTTACACCAACCGGGTCGGGAAATACCCCACTTCCAACAGAAACGCGTGGCGTCACGATGCGACCCATGCCGCCTATCTCGGGCTGATCGACGAGGCGAAGTTTCAAGTCAAGGGTTCCCTGGGCAGGGCGCCGCCCGGTAACTGGCGCTCTAATGCTTTTTACCCCGGCACCCCGGACGGCAATCCCGGGGTGGAACCGCCGGCGATCGGCAAGATCGCTTTCCAGGCGATGTTGATGCATCCGGGGGCGGGCGACAACATCAACCTGCTCAATGCGTGGCCTACGAATTGGGATGTTCAGTTCAAATTGCGCGCGCCAAAGGGGACGGCTGTCAAGGGCTCGCGGGCGGGGAACCACATCGCCTACACCGTGAGCCCCGCGTCGCGCGCGTCGAACGTGACGGTGAGGGGCAGCCTGACGGTTAACGAGCAGCTGGCGTTGAGTGTGGATGCCGTGGCTGGCGACAATGTCGTCGATGCTGCCGAAAAGGCCGCGGGGTTCACGATCGGCGGCCAAACCGGCAGCGTGAGCGGGGCGACGGTCGTCGTGACCCTGGGCGGCACCGCCCTCGGCAGCGTGACGTCCGGCAGCGATGGTTCCTGGTCGGTGAATGTGCCGATGAATGCGGACTACATCACGGGGACCAATGTTGTTCTGACGGTGACTGCCAGCAAGCCGGGTTATCTGGATGCCGCAGTGTTCGAGCGCACCCTGTCGGTGACGGTCAGCACGACGCTGGTGTTGAACGTGGACGCGATCGCCACCGACGACACGGTGAACATCGAGGAGAAGGCCGCCGGGTTCGCGATCTCGGGCGACACCGGATCGGAGGGGGGCGTGACGGTGACGGTGACGGTGGGCATGGCGGAGTTGACGGCGACGTCGTCCGCCGACAATCCGGCGACCTGGTCGGTGAGCGTGCCGGCGAATGCGTCGTACATCAGCGAGCCGAGCGTGGCGGTGGAGGTCAACGCCTCGAAGACCGAGTTTGCCGCGGCCAGCGCGGTGCAGAGTACGCTGGCGGTGGACCTGACGGCGCCGACGGCGCCGACCTACACCGCGCCGGGTTCGCTGCAGGTGGGCGTGGCGATCAGTGCGATCAGTCCGTCGGGTGGTAGCGGCATCGCCGAGTACGGGGCCACCGGCCTGCCCCCGGGGCTGAACATCGACACCGCGACGGGAGTGATCGGCGGCACGCCGGACACGGTCGATGCGAGCACCGCCAGTGCGACGGTGACGGTGACGGACACGGCGGACAACGCCGCCACGGTGTTGGTCGCGTTCCCGGTCGTGGCCAAGGGCGACCAGACGCTGACGGGGTTCCAGTACAGCTCGAATACGGTGACGCTCGGCTCCGCGGCCCCCACCGTCACCGCGCCGAGCGGCGTGCAGACGGCCTTGAGCTACTCGGTCACGGCATCGACGGTGTGCACGGTCGGCTCGTCCACCGGCGTACTCACCCTGGTGGGGGTGGGCGATTGCGAGGTCATCGCCACGGCGGCGGACACGGCCGACTACAACCAGGCCACGGCGACCTACACCGTGACGGTTCAGCCGGTAGTGCGTACTGTCGGCAGTGCCTCGATCACTGCCGGGGATCTTGTGCTGCAACTGGATGCGGCCGGGGTTGTGACCGGGCTGCGCGAGAGTGATGCGCGCGGCACGGACCACAATATTGCCGCCCATTCCACCACCCTGGTCAGCCTGGTGGTGGAGAGTGCGGTGACCGACTTGCCTTCCTCGGGCACCGGTGCGCACTACAAGCCCACCGGCTGGACCTACGCGGCGGGGACCGCGGGGACGGGCGAGACGACCCGGGGGACGTATACGTTTGATTTTGCCGACAACATCAGCGTCGTTGTGACGGCGGTGGAGAAGGCGGGCTATGCCACACTGGAATTGACGAGCGTCACCAATCCCCACAGCAAGGACATTCGCATGGTGATCTGGGGACCGTTGACCACGGACATCACGGAGAACATCGGCGAAACGGTGGGGCTGGTAAGCAACCGGGACTTTGCGATCGGTCTGTTCGGCACGAACGCCAAGACCACCGCCGGCTGGCCGCGCGACTACGCGCAATTGGGATTCCTGTCGAATTTGGTGGGCGGAGGCGCCCTATGGTTCCGGACCCGCGTGTGCCGTAATTTGTTCTGGTGGTGCAACGCGGCCCCGACGACGTTCGGCAGCATTCTGCAGACGTTTACGCGGGACCTCACCGTTGAGCGGGTGTATGCGCCGGCGTCCCCCAGACCTTGGGGGTGGGGTCACGATGATGGTGAGCCCTTGCCGGTGACGCCGCTGACCGGCACGCTGGCGACGCACGGGCAGTTGGTCGGCTCGAAAGTGGCCCTGTTCGGCGTGGCGCGGTCGGCTGCGGCCGCAGGCAACCGTTCTTTGCGGGACGTGCGGGACGCGGAGATGCTGGACCGGATCGGCGTCATCGAGGTGGGGGAGGGGATGCCGCACCCGATCATTTCCAAGGTCTGGGGCAAGAAGGCGGAAAAGGCCAATGCGCCGTATTTCATTTTCGGGGACCTGAGTACCGGCACCCTCGACAACGCGTTGCGGCTGGCCAACGACTTGGGCTGGAAGAGCATTTACCGGGACACCGGCTGGGGGGTGTTCAACAACGGCAGCTTGGGGTTCGGCAGCCACTTCGGCGGGAACGAGGCGGGGCTGAGGGCGGCGATCGCGAAGGTCAAGGCCAAACACGTGTCGCTGGGCACGCATTCCCTGTTCGGTTTTGTTCCCGGCTCTCTTGGTGCGCGATATCCCGGCGATCTGGCCGTCACCTACTACGGGGTTTTGGATGGCGCACACGCGGCGGACGCGACGACGCTGACGGTGCAACCGTACCCTGGCACCTCGGTTGACGAATTGAAGGCGAACTTTCGCAAAGGCGAGAAGCTTGTCATTGGCAACGAACTCATGAGGTTTCGTGCTAAAACTGATGGGACGAATGACATCACGCTGTCCGATTTGAACCGCGGATGGAGAGGGACAACCGCCGTGGCCCATGCCAGTGGGGCGCGCGTGGGGAAGTTGGCCCGCCCGGCGTACTCGGGAGAGTACGTTGCCGGGCTGAAATTGATGTACGACGTTCTCGCCCCCGCACTGGCGGAAAAAATGGACCTGGGCATCACCAGTTTTTCCTACGACGGTTCGGAGTGGCTAAGCCGCTCGCATGGCGCCGTGGGACACAACCTGGTGATGGAGAAGGTGTTCAACGATCTGGCGGACAACGATGATTTCGTCCACGACAGCGCCAATTCCATGTCCTACACTTGGCACATCAACTCGCGCTACAACTGGGGGGAGACGGAGGACGACATTCTGGTCGCACATCAGCGCCTGCGCTGGGCGAACCAAGTGTATTTTCGACGCAATCTGATGCCGTCGTCGCTGGGCTGGTGGAGAATCAGCGACGCCAACGAGTGGCGCTGGGCGCTGGCCAAGGCGGCGTCGTTCGATGCCGGCTTCGCGTACTTCGGGTCGGTGGCGCATCAGAGCCGGTACAACGCGGCCCTGCGCTTGGAGATCCGGGATTGGCTCAACGCCACTCGGGCCGGTGTCTTCGACTGGCCGAACCGGTTCTTGATGCAGGAGCGGTCCGATTACTTCGAGCTGGACAAGGTCGAGTACGATCGGGCGATGGGGCCGACCTGGCAGTTGTCCGACTGGGCGAAGTCGGGCGACTGGGGGGGTACTCGCAGCAACAGCCGCTACCTGGCGCCGCAGTTGCGCGGCTTTCCGCTGACCAACCTGGCGCGCGATGCCCAGGTGACGGTGTCCGGGGCGGTGGATTTTTCCTACAGCGGGGGGCTGGCCGTGGACAACTCCACCGGGGTGGGCCACCTGACGGAAGTGTGGTTCAGCCACGACGGGGAAGGGGAGTGGGCGATTGCCTCCGGCGCGACGGAAAAGTGGATCGAGCTGAGCTGGGACAGTGCCCAGAAGGTTCGCCGGATCATTCTGTTCGACCGGGAGCTCGCCGACCAGAACACCAGCGCCGGCACGCTGACGTTCACCCACGCCGACGACAGCACGACGACGCAGACGGTGACCGGGATCGCCGCGGACGGGTCGCCCAAGATCGTCGATTTCGCCCAGAAGACGGTGAAGAAGGTGCGCTTCACCATCACCGCGTCCAGCGGCACCGAACCGGGGCTGGCGGAGTTCGTGGTGCTGGGTCCCAGTGTCCACTATCAATCCGCCACGCTGGCCACGGGCGCCACCGTGACCGGGGTGACCGCCGGTCTGGCGGCGCGGGTCAACGACGGGACGATCGGGTCGGGCCGCGCCGACCGGGCGGTGCTGACCGGCACCAGCGCGGTGCTGGACCTGGGCGGGCAGTATTACATCAACGGCCTGGCCGTGTGGCACGCCTTCGACAGTGCCCGCACGTATACCGATGTGGTCTTCGAGATCGCCGACAACAGCAGCTTCACCAACTCGACGATCGTGTTCAACAACGATGCGGACGACTCCCTGGGCCGGGGCGCCGGCACGGACGCGGAGTATGCCGAGAGCAGCGCCGGCAAGCCGGTGCAGTTCGCGCCGGTGGCGGGGCGTTACGTGCGGCTGTGGTCGAACGGCAACAGCGGCGGCAGCGGCAACCACCTGACCGAGGTGGAGGTGTACGGGACGGGCAACGGGACGACGGACGTGGCCGGCGGCGGGGTCACCTCCGGCAATGCCGCCGCCAGCGGCCTGGAAAACGCCATCGACCACGACCCGAGCACGCGGGCGGATGTGGGCAGCGGCGCGCAATACCTGCAGATCGACTTGGGCAGCGAGAAGTCCGTCAACAGCCTCCTGGTGATGCGGGACAATGCGGACATGCGCACCTACAAGGGCGTGGTGTACCGATTGTCCACATCCTCGAATTTTGCCTCCGGCGTGACCACGGTGTTTCACAACGACAACGACGATCTGCACGGGCTGGGGCTGGGGGAGAGCACGGACACGGAATACCAGGAGACGGAGAACGGCCGCTACGTGCGCTTTGCGCCGGTGAGCGCGCGCTACGTGCGGCTGTATTCCGCCGGGTCCGACTACGCTACCGGCAACCGCTACCGCGAGGTGCTGGTGGGCACGGCGGAGGCGGGGACGGCGGTGCCTCCCCAGGTGATCGAGGTGATCGAACCGGTCGCCGAGCCATTGATCGCCCCCACGGCCATCGCACAGCCCCAGGGCGACAGTCTGACAGGAGGACTATTCGGCCAATCAGCCGACAATCTGATCGACGGCAGCGGGTTGTCCGACACGCCGACCGAGGCGAACCTGGACACGGTGACCCACAGTTTCGTCCCCACGACCGTGTGGGTGACCCAAACCGATGGCACCCCGGACTATTTCGGTGACAGCCGGAACTTTCCCGACCCGCAGTTCACCCTGACGCTGGACGGGCTTTACAGCCTGAGCGCGCTGGTGATCTGGGGCTACGGCGGCAACACCAACGAGGCCTCGGACTTCACGGCGGAGTTTTCCACGGATGGGGGGAACAGCTACAGCGCGGCGACCGAGACCGTGCAGACGAGCGGTGTCCTCGGCAATAATCGTGCGCGGCTGTCCTTTGGTCAGACGCATGAGGCGAACTTCGTGCGGCTTACGATAACGAACAACGCGGAGGGCCGCGGGTTCCCCGGGGCTGGCGGGGGCCGGGTCGGGTTGGGGGAGATCCGGTTTGTGGGCAGCGCCGT
>JAKZVH010000019.1:0-13445 GCA_047516145.1 Gammaproteobacteria bacterium | reverse complement strand
TAGTCGTTCTGGCCTCCCGTTCAACCCTGTCGGTGGCCTCAACGCATTCGAAGTTGTGAATGTCTTCCCGCCAGCTAATAACAGGGCAGTTACTGCGATAAGCCGCAATGATCGAGCGGATGAAGAGCGGCCCGAAGCCATGGGCCTCCTCGGTATTGAGCACGAAGGCCAGTATGTTGCTGTAGACATTCTCCCAGTGTGGGAATCCGGCGATGTCCATCAGCGTAGTCGGCTCGGTGGCGCCTATGGCATGAACGGCGTAGGAATCCATGAGTGCCTGGAGGTCAGCGAGGTTGCTTGTGTCGAATTCAGACATCAATGCTCCTACACATCGCAGCGACGAGTGTTTCATCCACACCCACCTCGCCCTCCGCGGCCCGCTCGGCCTTCAGGCCAACTATTCGAACCAGGTTACCGAGGGACTGACGGTTCATCTTCCCCCCCGATCAGCACCAAGTGTTCGCCCGCAAGCACGCGGGTCAGGAAAGCGTTGCCGGCGGCTTTCCTGTCGGCGAAGTCCCTTGGGGTATACAAGGCGGGATTGATCCTGCGGTCCAGGGCGATCTCCACCGGTGCAAGCGCCGAGTAGATGTCTTCGAGCGTGACCCGATCCGCGACGACAAGCAGATCGATATCGCTGGAGGCTGTATCCGTGCCCTTCGCCACCGATCCGTACACCAAGGCCACCGCGATCCGGTCAGCGAACGGTTCGAGGGCTCGGCGGATCGGTTGAGCCATGGCGACCGTCTTGAGCACCAGGCCGCACAATTCCCCGAAAACCGGCGAATCGGGGTTGGCTTGATAGTGCTTCTGTTTTCCGATGCGGATCACGGTGACCAGACCGCTTGAGGCAAGGCGTTTGAGTTCGCGCTGCACGGCGCCCGAGCCGGAGCCGGTCCGCTTGATCAGTTCGCTGGCAAAGAAACTGCGCGATGGTTGGCCGAACAGCAGCGACAGAACGCGCTGCTGGGTGGTGGTGAAGAGCGCGTCGGCAAGGCTGATCGGCAATCCGTTACCCTCGGCGGCCGCCTTGAGGCGGGCCGGGCGCGAAGTTGGTGTTGGTGCCGTGGTACCCATTTCGGGCATTAAAATGCCCGTTTTGGGTAGGATGCAACGGCGTGACGAAAAAATGTTCCCGCGGAAACAAATGGCCGCGACTCCACGGCAATCGACTGGTTGCTGCGCCGGGATGGTGTGGAGGTCTGAAGGATCGCCGACAAACCTGTCCTCTTAATTGTACAGATCGCCCGACGATGTTAGGCTCACCGTCGCAAGATCAGCGGTGAGAAGCACGATGCGTACAGTGACATTTACCGAGGCAAGAAACCGCCTGAAATCGGTTCTGGACAGGGTCGCAAACGACGCCGACATTGCGGTCATCACACGCCGAAATGCTGGCGATGCCGTGGTCATGTCCCTCGACTACTACAACAGCTTGGTAGAAACCGTGCATCTCTTGAACTCGCCTGCCAACGCGGCCCACTTGGCCGAGTCGATCAGACAATTCAGAGCCGGTGAAACGGTCGAACGAAGCACGCTTGATGACTGCTAGGAGGTTGGCCTGGACCAACGCCGCCTGGAACAACCACCTGTATTGGCAGGGGCAAGACAAGAGGACTCTGAGGCGGATCAATAAATTGATTTCCGATCTCGTGCGCTCGCCGTTCGAGGGAGTCGGCCGACCGGAGGCCTTGAGGGAGAACCTCACCGGGTTCTGGTCAAGACGCATCGACCATACCCACCGTCTGGTCTATTCCGTAATCGACGCCCAGGTAACCATCGTTTCATGCCGCTATCACTACGACACTTGACCGAAGGCTACGGTGTCGATCCGGCCCTAACCGGCACCAGCACGATCCGGTCGGTGAGCGATTCGAGGGCTCGGCGAATCGGGGTTGGCCTGATAGTGCTTCTGTTCGCCGATCGGGTGCTAGTCAATTCCGATCACTGAAAATTTCAACTCCGATCGCCTCTGCGGCCTCGCGCAGCCGTTGGTCAAGCGTCGCCAAGGGCAGGCTGCGCCGGAAGGCTATTTCCAGGTAGGCAGCATCGTAAACGGTCAACTTGAGTCGCCGCGCGAAATCAAGGATCAGAGAATCATCGTGCTCTTCGTCGATAACAATGCCCAGAGCCAGACTGTCGGCCAGCGTGTCGGACACCTGTTGTGGGGAAATCCGGCCGCGGCGCTCGTTCATCAGCAGAGCATTGCGCAATTCGTACCACCAGATTCGCGGCACAACCCCGCCCTCCTCGGCAACGCGTTGCATGGCGCCGGTCGCCACGGGATTTTCCTCGTCACCCAGGCACCAGGCGAGGAATACGGAGTTATCGATGACAATGGATGTCAATAGCGGTGCCCCTCGTGAATCATATTCGTTAGCTCCGCCAATGGTGTTCGTTTCAGATATCGGCGGCGATCCACAATGCGCTTGGCCGCCTCCCGCGCCCGCTCCCGGTCGTCGGCCACGGGAACCAGCCGGGCAACGGGCCTGCCATGTCGAGTAATGGTCAGGCTTTCACCGCGCGCTACCCGGTCGAGCAGTTGGGGCAGGTGAGTCTTGGCCTGATAGGCTCCGATCATTTCCATCGTCATCTCCAAGCCAGATCAGACCAGACTATACAACCAGTCTGAAATAGCAGCAACCACGCACCTTGTCCAATAAGATTGGACTGGGCCAACGCGGCCTGAAGAAACTGCCATGTTAGTTGAATTACGCATCATGGACGTAGTCCTACAAACTCAAGGAGCGGACCGAATTCACCTCGATCGGCGCTTCTCAAGGCTTCTATGTAGGCGTCGCGGCGCGCATTGTGGGCTTGCAGGTCGGAGCCGCTCGCCCAGTCAATGGCAGGGTGATCGAAATAGCGCTCCAGGAAAATATCCGCGGCTATGCGAGCATGCCGGCCATTGCCATTCGGGAAGGGATGGATTTGGACCATTCGGTGATGGAAACGGGCCGCCGCCTCCAACGGCGTGTAGACGTCACGCTCCGCCCAAACGCGGGCATCGCCCAGGAGCAGACGAAGTTGTACCGCAATATGGAGTGGGTCAATCCCGATGTTTTTCTCGCTTGGACGGAAGGTTCCCGCCCATTCCCACACGTCGCCAAACAACCGTTTGTGGAGCGTGCGGACGAATTCATCGCTCAGAATATCGCCGCCGCGGTTGCGGCCCAGCCAGAGCAGACCCTGCTCGATGTTGGCTTGCTCCAACTCATCGAGCTCGCCTCGCGTGGTGATGTGGCGGAATTTCACACCGATCGTTTCATCCAGGCCAAATGGCGTGGCGCTGTCCGGTTCGTCGATCGTCACGGCCCATCCCAGAAGTCGGGTGGCATGTCGCGGACAAGCCTGCCGGACAGTCGCTCGATCTCCTGGACAATCTGCCGATCCGGTAGAGATTGCTTCTCCAGGGCCATATGGGCGCTCGCCCTGCGGACTATGATTTCCGCTTTCGCTTGCGCCTGGACGCGCACCTGATCGCTCACAACGCCGCCATCCGGCACGATCGCATAGACGAAGCGCCCGCCAAGCGAGCCGGCGAGTTTCTCCATCTGCCTGATGCTGATACCACCCTCTCGCTCCTTGCGCTCAGCCTGGTAGATCGCGGCCTTGGTCACCCCGGCGCGGCGGGCAAGCTGCGGCGCGGACATGCCAAGCGCCTTGCGCATGGTGGTCAGCCATTCTTCACGCGGTATTTTCAGACTACCGATTTGCTCCGCCGCCCCGTCGATGATCCGCCGGTACTGCCGTTTGGCTGTTTCCCTCACGCTCATGAGCCTATGTATCCCTAATCTTTATGTCTGGTAAAGAATATATATTTATACTCCTTTAACGAGTAAAGATAAATTTATCTATATATTCTTCACCGACCGGATGTCGGCGGCGTTGGACTTGAAAGCAGGGACGAAGCCCACAACAAGCGGTACGCAACAGGCGCCCCGCCCCACGCGGCAACGCAGTCAGGACAAGCGAAACTCCGCCTGGAGAGCCGTTGGAAAGGCGTCCGCCCGCCTACGGCGGCGCTACGATGCCCCGCACCCGCTACTGGTACGCGCTACGGTCCACCTCTTCGCCGCGCAGGTAGACCGATGCGATGCGACGAGTGTTGGTGATGTCCTCGAGCGGGTCCGCCTCGAGCACGATGAAATCGGCGCTCTTGCCGGACTCGATGGTGCCCATGTCGGGCAGGTTCGATATCGCGGCCGCGTTACGGGTGGCGGAAACGATCACCTCGGCGGGCGTCATCCCGGCGACGACCATGTCTTCCATCTCAACGTGAGGCCCCCACGGCGTGTTGCCGTCGGTGCCGAACGCGATCGTCATGCCTGCTTCGTTGAGCCTGGCCAGATTGCGGGCCTGGATCCCGTAAGCCTCCTGCGCGCCGGGATTATCTCCGCCGGCTTGCAACGCCGCCAGTTCATCGTCCGGCAATGCGCCGGCCAGCCAACTGAAATCGGTTGCCACGCCACGACCGGCCAGGTTCGGGACGAGCACAACGTTCGGGTGCTCTGCGACGAGTTCCACGAACTCGTCATCGATGTCCCGATCGCGCACGCCGTGGGCGAAAATGTCGATCCCGGCCTGAATCAGGCCCTTGGCATCCTCCAAATCGAAGATATGCGCCGAGATCAGCAGGCCGTTCTGGTGAGCCTCGTCGATGGCGGCGCCATACAACTCCGGGGTCAACTGTTCGAATTGCCCGTCGCGGTCATCCACCCAAAGCTTGACGAGATCGACGTTTCGAGCGGCCTCCGTCCGTACCGCCTGCCGAATCTCATCCTCGGTATCGACCCAATGAACCACCCGGCGTCCCGGTTCGGGACGGGTGATACCGAGTCCGGCGGAACGGAACCGTGCGATGCCTGGGAGCTCCTCCTCGCGCAGTTCCAACGCTGCGCCGGTGCCGTCGGATCCCATGCTCACGGCCGCGCCGACGCCGAAATACGCTCGTTGCCGCAGGTCCACGATGAGCGCCTCGCGATTCGCGTTCATGTGAACGTGCGCGTCGACGATCGCGGGCATGACCGTCATGCCCGTCAGATCCACACGGACTGCACCCTCCGGTACCGAGACGTTGCCGGCACCGCCCACGGCGACGAAACGGCCCTGATCGACGGCGAATGCCGCGTTGTCGATGGGTTCCGAGCCGTCGCCGACGATCAGCCGCGCACCCTCGAACAGGACGACGGTATCCGAAACCACCGTCACTTGTTCAGTCTCCGGCTCGCACGCCGCCAGCGTCAGTAAGGTGAGTGCCATAAGCGGAGCTGCGAAGCTCCGGTAATTCGATCTGGATGTCGGTCGTTGCATCGTTATCTCCCCTGGCGGCGAACGGCCTCCATTGTACCCCCGTATGGGAATGTCCGCACTCGCGCGAGCTTGCAGAATTCTGCGCGTGTTTCCGCATATTTTGGCGCGGCGGGCGAGTTCATAGAGCCCGCTTGAGTTCCTGCCGCTTGAGTTCCGGGACAGATCGAATGAAGATCGAATACACTGGAACCAATGCGTGAAATGAAAACGACAAGTTTGTTCGGTGCATTGGCGGTCGCGTTGCTGTCACCGGCGCCCGCGGTCAGCCAAACCCTGCGTACACCCTGGGGCGATCCGGATCTGCAGGGCATATGGAGCAACCCGTCCGTTACGCCCCTGGAACGGCCGGAGGCCTTCGGCACGAGGGAGTTTCTGACGGCCGAGGAAATCGCCGCGGCCGAGCAGGAATTGGTTGAACGGTCCCGGCAGCCCGGCCGCGATAGCCGCGCGGGCGCAGGGACCGAACAAGATGTGGCCCGCGCCTACAATGAGCACTGGCGCGGCGACCCATCCCTGTCGAGGGGCGTGCGCACGTCCATGATCATTGACCCGCCGGACGGGAGAATCCCTCCCCTCACGGTAGAGGCTCAGACGAGAATCGCAGAGAAAGTCGAGTACCTGCAGGCCTTGCTGCAAGGCACATCCGGTGGGAGACCGGGCCCGATCTCACCGCGAAGGTCGGAACGTTCTCCGGACTACAACCTCGATCGGATCAATCGCGCCGACGGCCCGGAGGATCGCAGCGGGACGGAACGCTGTCTGGGATTCAGCCTGCCCTTGTTGCTCGCATCCGGAACCCTCGGCGGTGTCGCGCGGATCGTGCAGTCTCCAGGCGCCGTGGGTATCAACTACGATGTCAGCCAGGGTCAGGGTTTCAGCCGGATCGTACCCATCGCCGATCGCCCGCATCTGCCCCAACACATTCGGCAGCGTCACGGAGATGCGCGCGGCCGCTGGGAGGGAGACACGCTGGTGGTCGACATCGCCAATTTCACGGAGAAGACGAATTTCCACGGCTCACGGGAGAATCTTCATCTGATTGAACGCTACAGACGGGTCGATGCAACGACGTTGTCGTACGAGGTCACCATCGAGGACCCGACAACGTTTACAAGACCGTTCACAGTCGTTCAGGAACTGACGAAGAACAGCGATCGAGAGAATCAGGTCTATGAAGGAGGCTGCCACGAGGGCAACTTCGGCATGCTCGGCATGCTCGTGAATACCCGCGCGGCGGAGCGGGCTTTCGCCGAGGGGCGGGGCCCGGATCCGGCAACCCAGGATAACGCCACCGGAGGGGGCGGGCCGTAGGCAGGAGCGCGGCGGCGCGCCCGGACCGCAAGACGCTTAAGCGTATCTCAAGGCTGCTCGACGGGCGCCCCGGTGTCGGGCGAACCCAGAAACAGCGTGCGCCCATCGGCGAAAGTGAGGTTCCTGCCGTTGGCCCGGCGCGAGCCATCCTTCGCCCTGTAACCATCGACGATGATCTCGGTTCCAGCGGTGAGCGACTCTTTCGTGAACCCCCGCCGGAACAACACGTTCGGCGTGCCCGCTTCGATGGCCCACTTCTCTACGGCGCCATCGGGTTGTTCTACATCGACGTGAATCCAAACGTGAGGATTCGTCCATTGCATCCTCGTCACCGTGCCCCTGAAGTTGACAGGTTGCCTGGCGTCGAATTCGGCCGCGAACGAGTGGTGTGCCCATCCGGGAGTTGTGGCCAGAGTCAGGAGCGCAGCGACGCCGGCAGCTGAAAGAATTATTTTTGCTCGCATTGGATTCGCCCCTCTGTTCGAATTTACTGTTCCTCGGGCGGATTGCCCGACCACTGCAGTTCGTATACGGCCTCACCCGGTGGGACCTTGCGCGTGATGTCGACCGTCATGGTCTCGCCTTCCCAGCGTTGCACGAGCGGTTCCTTGCGCAAGTGTCCGTAGATCGTTTCTTCGACGTGCTCCATGCACCGGAAATCCAGGATCCGGGCGTCGGCTTCGAGACGGCGGTAAAGGGGCAGGCCGATCGTCCAGGGACGGGTGAACACCTTGGGATCTTCGATCGTCGCTTCATAGCGAATGGCATCCCGGCTGATGGGTGTGTAGCGTTCGACGACGCGCAGCGCGTCGCTATGGAAGTTCCCGGACCGGTCGAACCAGGTGTAGGGCGAAAAGTCCGAGACGTCGACGACCAGCGTATCGCCCTCCCAGCGGCCAACCGAGTACCCCATGAAAGCCTCCCCGGGATACGGTTCGACTTCATCCAGATTGATCGTTCGCTGGGCATTCGCGAACTCGAACACCATCATGATCTTGTTGACGCCCTGTACGATCCGGAACGGGTACGGAAGGTACATCGCGCGCGGCACGCCTGGCATATAACACGCCAGTTCCGGGTCGCGATCCAACCAGTTGGCGGCATTCTCCTGCTTTCGCCGGGCCGCCCAGGCTTGGTAGGGAATCTCGCCGCCTCGCACAACCCCCAGTCCCGGAGGAACCCAACCGACGGTTCCGAGGGCCACTACCGGGGCCGCCAGCACGGGGACATCCGGGTACACACCGGTCTGGGCAACCATCGGGCGAGCTTCATGGGTCTGAAGGTCCCAATTCGCGGTACTGATCGTCTGCCAGATACCGCTGAAGTCGGGTCTGCCGTCCGCCGTTCGTACGGGTTGCGCGGCAGAGCCTTGAGAGTCCGGCGTCCGATCGCCGCTCAGCCTCACAGCAAAAAACGCGCCCGCAACGACAACGGCGGTGACGACTACGATTGCGGTGTCTCTGAATCCGGTTCGCATCTCGGCCTTAAACTCGCGGCTCCTGGTTCGTTCGATTGACGACTATCCCGTATTGGCCTCCGGACAGGCCGGCGCCGCTACGCGGTCGCCGAATACCGACTTGAGCCCGGCGACGGCACAAGCTTCACCGCCTCCGCCGGCTACCATGGAAACCGGACCAATCATCCTCTTCCAGACATGGTGAACTCCTCTCTTCGCAGCCCCTTCTAGCGGGGGGCCATGTGCCGATCGCCCGAGACGGGCCAAAACTCAACGACGACCACCCGGCCCAACAGGCAGAAACGGCATTGCAGTGAGCGACGCCGATAATAGCGCACATTCTCAAATCGCTGAAACGCAGAGTGCCATGACCTCGCTCGCATACGTGACCAAGCGTCTATTGCGGCTTGGGCGTACAATCAGCACACAACAACGAACCGAATCGCCGAGGGTGTCATGAAAACCCAAGCCCGCATCGCGCACCAATTCTCGACGGCAATCGCTGCATTGACCCTGTTTGCTCTGCCCCCGGTTGCGGGGGCTCACCATTCCCGCGCCGAGTTCTCGACTGATGTCATCGAGATTGAAGGCGAAATCGTCGCGGTGGGCTGGAACAACCCGCACCCCGTGATCACGGTGAAGACCATCGACGACTCGGGGACGGAGAAAATCTGGAAGGTCGAGTCCTGGCGGTCCGCCAACTCGCTGGACCGCGGGGGCGTACCCGGCGGAGAACTGTTTCGGGTCGGCGACCGCGTCGCGGCAGCCGGGCGGGAGTCGATGCGCCGCCCTGCTTTTTTTCTCGGGACCAACGTACGGCTGGCGGATGGTCGCGAGATCATTCTGCGCTCCCAGGGCGAACCGCATTTTGGCGGGCCAATCGTCGGTGGTGACGTAAGCTCCACTAACGCCAACGTCGTTGCGGCCGGCGGAGCGCCGCAAGGGATCTTCCGGGTCTGGACCTTTGAAAACCGTGACGTCGCGCCCGCCGAACTCCCGTTGACCGCCGCCGCGGCCGAGCAAGCGGCGTCATTCGACGAGTTGCGCGACCATCCCCAGTGGAATTGTCAGCCGGAGGGAATGCCTCTCGTAATGGATTCGGCCTACCCGATCGAATTCGTGGATCACGGCGACACCGTCGGTTTGCGCCTCGAACGGACTGGCGAGACCCGGACAATTCACATCAGTGCCGGAGCAAGCTCGGATAACCAGGAGCCCGGTCCGATGGGATATTCCGTTGGGCAGTGGGAGGGCAACACCCTGGTCGTGACCACCGACAAGATCAACTATCCCTACTTCGACGATGACGGCACGCCCCAGACGGAATCAGTGCAATTCGTCGAGCGGTTCGCTCTGGACGACGACCGGGGCACGCTGCAGTGGACCGCAACGGCCACGGACCCGGCCACGTTTACCGAGCCGGTGACGATTGTGACCCGTTGGCGGTGGGTGCCGGGCGAGGTTATAAGGCCCTGGAACTGTGCGGTATTCGAGTGACCGGAGACTGAGATGAAAACAAGATTCGCCTTGCCATGGCTCGTTTTGCTGCCGGCGGCAACCGTGTTCAGCCAGGAATTTCCACCGGGCTACCTGGATCCCGAACCGATCCTGCAGGCGGCAGCCGAGGCGATCGGCACCGACAGACTTCAGTGCGTCAGCGTCTCCGGCTCAGGCTACAGCGGGATGGTCGGACAACAACGTCTCAACGACAAGAACGTCGATTGGCCTCGAGGCGAACTCAACAACTACACCCGAGTCATGAACTGGGACGCGGGCACGATGAAGGAGACGTTCGACCGGCCGCCCGGGCTCAACCCCGCGTCCTGGAAATACGGTCTCGGCTGGGCGGGTGGTACGCCTGTCCAACGAGAATCCCGGCAATCGTTCATGGTCAACGGCGAGTACGGCTGGTACATGGACGGGCCGGAGGGCGAACCGGTGGCTGCCCGGCCCGAGGATGCCGAGCGCTGGCTGCTGGACTTGTGGATCAACCCCCACGGCTTTCTCAAGGCCGCGCGGCTGCCGGGCGCCAACCCCGTGGCGACCTGGCGCTGGGAACTGGGTGAGATGGGGCGAGACGGTCCCACCGTCGTACCGGAGATCGTCACCATTGTGTCCATCACCGTCCTCGGCAAGTATCGCGTCGACGCAACCATCAACAGCGCGAACAGGCTGCAGCGAATCCACACCTGGGTGCCCGACCCGGTGCTCGGGGACTTCAACTACGAACACGAGTTCACCAACGACAGTTACATCGACCTGGGCGACGGCATTCGCTTCCCGGTCGGGTGGCATTCCCACCAGGGGTGGGACGACAACTACCAGGCGCAGAGCATCAACGCCGGCCACAACGCGTTCGGCGGAGTTTTTGGGGACATTGAAGCAAACAATTGCCCGGACCCGGTCGAAGTGCCCGACGCCTTACGCGAGGCGTCGTTCCCCATGGAAGTCGATACCGAGGAAATCGCGGACGGCGTGTACCTGATCGGCGGCGGCTCGCACAATAGTGTTGCGGTGGAGTTCGAGGACTTCATCGCGATCGTCGAGGCACCGCTGAACGAACAGCGCAGTCTGGCGGTCATCGAGGAGGCCGTGAGGCTCATCCCTGACAAGCCGATCCGGTTCCTCGTCAACACGCACCAGCACCACGACCACATCGGAGGGCTGCGCACCTACATGCACATCGGCGCGACCATCGTTACACATCGGCTGAACTACGAGTTCTACACCCGCGACGTGCTCAACTACGATCAGCGCACGCTGGCCCCGGACATGGTTTCCCTGTGGCCACCCACGGAGTTGGCGGAGGGCTATTTCTACGAGCGCTACACGGAGAACTACGTGATCAGCGACGGGGAACGAAACATGAACCTCTACTACGTGCATCCGCTCGAGCACGTGGAGGGCATGACCATCGCGTTCCTGCCCGAGGAAGGGATTCTGGTCGAGGCCGATCTTTTCGACACGCACCTGCCGCCTCCGGCGGAGGCCACGAGTGCCAACCGGAGCCTCGACAACCAGGTTCTGCGGCTGGGACTCGACGTCTCCACCGTGGTGCCGATTCACGGTCCGCCCGCGCCGTGGAGCGATTTCCTGGAGTTGCCCGGATTGCGTACCGAGAGTCTCTGACCTCGCGGAATTTTCGTATCTACGACAGCGGCGGGTGATCCGTCCATCGAACCTGCCACCAGGTCCCGGTGTCCGCGATCCCTTCCACTGCCGCGCAGACCCACAGATCCCCGACGGCAACCAGTTGGTCACGCCGATAGAGGAGCGGAATCCGCGCTCTGAGCCACGGCGGCACGCCGGCATCCTGCAACCATTTCTTGAGCGGTCGGCTATGGGACTGCCCCAGCGGCCTGAATCGTTCGCCGCCCACCCGGAAGCGCACGCTGAATCCTTCCTCCACCCAGGACTCCGGGAAACCTGAACGGGCACCGCGCACCAGCGTCAGCGTGCCCTCCGGACCGGACCAGTCGTGGTCTCTGCCAATGTGTCCCGAATACGCCGTCCCGGAATCGCGGGGCAACGGCCGGAACAGGTACAGATGATTCCGGTAAATCCGCGCCTCGCCGCCCGGCCACTGGACCCGGGTGCGAGCATCCGGGCGCCGCACTTCAAGCGCCTTCAGCAGCGTACCCGTTTGCCGGGAGTCCGGAACCGGCAGGCCCAGTCGAGAGATCAAGTGGCGCAGCAGGTTTCGCCGCCGTGGCGGCGAGAGTTCAAGCAACCCGGCACAGTCGACGCAGGCGGGATTGGCGATACCCTTCGCGTCGGTTCCGGCAATATCCTCAAGGATCCCGTACGCCTCGGCCATCTGCCGGGCCGCGCGCCCGACGGTCCGCTCCGCCGCCGGCCAGCGGGACTTGATACGCGGCGCCAGTTCCGCCCGCACGTAGTTGCGATCGAACCGGAGATCGCGGTTCGAAGGGTCCTCGATCCATTCCAGTTGCCATGCCCGGGCTACGTCGAGAATCTCGTGTCCCGGTACGTACAGCAACGGTCTCGCCAGGTACCCTGGACCGAAGGCATGGACCTCGGCGATGCCGCGCAGCCCCTTGACCCCGCTTCCCCGAAGCAACCGCAGCAAGAAGGTCTCAAGCTGATCGTCAGCGTGGTGAGCCGTCAGCAGCGTCTCTCCCGGGGTCAGCAATTTCCGGAGCATGCCATAGCGAACCTCTCGCGCTCGCGCCTCGAGGCTCTGTCCCTGCACTGGCTCCACCGGGCACCGCCGACTGTCATAGCCGATCCCCCGGGACTCCGCGACCGATCGGCAATGACGATCCCACGATGCCGAATCGGGGTGCAAACCATGGTCGATATGCAGGGCGCGAAATTCCGGCCCGGGCCTCAATCGGCCAAGTGCCGCAAGGAGTACCGCCGAATCCACACCGCCGCTGAACGCCACGGCGTAGCGGGGTGCCGAATCCGGCAATTGGGCCAGACGCCGGGCGAGATTATCCAGGAATGGTTCCATGGCCCTCATGGCCCTCATGGCCCTGGCGCCGCCGGCACGGCACGCGCGGCTCAGCCTTCCTTGTAGGTCCCGTAACTCGCAAGTCGGCGACGCCTCTTGGCGATCAGATCGTCAGACGAAAGCAGTTGCAGGTCGTTAAGCACTTGCAGCAGGGAATTCTTGACCACTTCGGACATGGCCTGAACATCGCGGTGTGCCCCGCCGAGGGGCTCCGGGAGCACCTCGTCGACCAGACCGAGCTTATTCAGCCGCTCGGCGGTGATCCCCATGGCCTCGGCGGCAGCGGCCGCCTTTTCAGTGCTCTTCCAAAGAATGGACGCGCAGCCCTCGGGCGAAATCACCGAGTAGATTGCGTACTGAAGCATCAGGATACGGTCCGCCACGCCGATCGCCAGCGCCCCGCCGGAACCACCCTCGCCGACTACCAGACTCACGATGGGAACCTTGAGGCTTGCCATCACAAACAGATTGCGCGCGATCGCCTCGCTTTGGCCGCGCTCCTCGGCGCCCATGCCGGGGTAAGCCCCGGGCGTATCGATGAACGTGATCAGGGGAATATTGAACTTCTCGGCCAGACGCATCAGCCGCAGCGCCTTGCGATAGCCTTCCGGACTCGCCATTCCGTAATTGCGGCGAACCCGCTCCTTGGTATCCCGGCCCTTTTGATGGCCCAGCAAAACCACCGGCTGTCCTTCCAGGCGTGCCAGGCCACCCACCAGTGACGGATCGTCCGCGTACATCCGGTCGCCGTGCAGTTCCTGGAAGTCCGAGAAACACCGCGCAACATAGTCCAGCGTATACGGCCGCTGGGGGTGGCGCGCGAGATTGGCGATTTGCCAGGACGACAGATTGGAGAAGATCTGGCGCGTGAGCGTCTCGCTCTTGCGG
>JAKZVH010000018.1:0-5959 GCA_047516145.1 Gammaproteobacteria bacterium | reverse complement strand
TCCTGGACCTGCGCGACAATCCCGGCGGTACACTTGGAGCGGCGGTGGCTGTCGCCGATGCGTTCATGGATGAGGGGCTGATCGTCCGCGGCAGAGGCCGGATCAGCGAAGCGCGGTTCGTGGAACATGCCACACCGGGCGATGTCCTCGGAGGCATCGCGTTGGCGGTGCTGGTGGACGAAAGATCGGCGTCGGCGTCGGAGATCGTCGCCGCGGCGCTGCAGGAGAACCAGCGCGCGCGGCTGGTCGGCGAGCGCACGTACGGCAAGGGCTCGGTGCAAACCGTGATTCCGTTGGCGGATGGAGGCGCCCTCAAACTCACCACCTCGGAGTACTTCACCCCGAACGGGCGGTCAATCGACGGTACAGGCATCGAACCGGATCTGGAGATCGCTGGCGGGCGGCGAAGGTATCAGGGGCCCGGCAGCGACATCGCGCCAGGCGACGATACCCAATTGGCGGCGGCGCTTAACATCGCGGGATTCAATCCGCGTTAGCATCCGCTGCGGGCAACCGAGGGACACGCCATTTACCGAGTGACGATCAAATACTGCGGGCGCTGAAATTACCGCCCACGGGCCTCCAGTCTGGAGGCAGAGTTGAGCGGCGAACCGGGCGTGTCGGTGGAACTCATTCGGGGCGCGAACGGCGTATTCGACGTTTTGGTGGGCGAGGATCTGGTGTTCTCAAAGCACAGCCAAGGCCGATTTCCAGAGACGGGAGAAGTCGTGGCCATTCTCCGGGCAGGGGCCGCTGGCCGAGCCATGTCGCCCCGGGGGGAATAAATCCATGACACGCCGAGCCTTTCCTCGTTGGGGCGCCGCCGGTCTTCCAGTTGGCGTTGTCGTCGGAATCGCCGCCGGGGCGGGCGTGGGGAGCTATTTCGATATTTTGGGAATCGGCGCCATCATTGGTGCGGCCGTGGGTGTCTGCGCAGGAATGGCATTGCTGGCAGCCGCCATCGTTACGGCGTCGACACGTTCTCGTCGCTGACCCCAGCGATGAATTCACAGCAGGGAATCGGCCCTTCGGGACCGCGGGCGGTGTCCCACCGGACCGCGTACTGGGCAACCTCCGCGGCGGAGCGGAACAAGGGGCCTATCCTGGACGTGCTGCGCGGCGTGCTTCCCGACCGGGGTCTGGTGCTGGAAATCGCGAGCGGTACCGGTCGTCACGTGGCGCATTTCGCCGCGGCGCTTGCCGGGTTGACATGGCAGCCGAGCGAACAGGATGCCGCGCTTCGTGGCGTCATCGACGCTGCCGTCCGGGACGCCGGGTTGTCGAATGTCATGCCGCCGCTTGATCTGGATGTGTTGCAATGGCCTTGGCCCATCTCGGAGGTGGATGCCGTGGTCAATATCAACATGATTCATGTGGCGCCGTGGCGGGCGACCTCGGGGCTGATCCGGGGTGCGGCGCAGATTCTCGGCGGCGGCGGCAGTCTGGTCCTGTACGGGCCGTACCGGCGCTTCGGAGATCATACCGCCCCCAGCAACGAAGCCTTTGACGCTCGCTTGCGAGCGCAAAATTCCCAATGGGGATTGCGGGACATGGAAGATGTCGAGCGTCTGGCCGCCAACGCAGGGTTTGCGATGGATGGGATCGTCCCGATGCCCGCAAACAATTTCAGCCTGATCTTCAGGCGGCTTCAGTAGCGGATCGGTGAGAAATGCAGGCCGACCAATGACCCTTGCCGTAAGAGATGCTGAACTGCAAACACCCGCTGACGCTGCCGCGGTGGTCGCGCTCATCGATGAGTACGCCCGTGGCCCGCAGGGGCAGTCGCGGGCGCTCACGGACGGAGCCCGGGCCCGGATCGCCCCTGGATTGAGCAAGCATCCCGGGGCGTTCGTTCTGCTCGCCTGCAAGAACGGTGTCGCGGTCGGTGTAGCCGTGTGTTTCCGGGGATTTTCGACGTTCGCGGGCAAGCCGCTGATCAATATTCACGACCTGGCTGTCACCGCCGCGCATCGCCGCAAGGGCGTGGGGTTCGCGCTGATCGATGAGGTTCTGCGAAGAGCCAGGCAGGCGGGTTGTGCAAAGGTCACGCTGGAAGTTCACGATGCCAACGATCGCGCGAAACGATTGTACAAGCGCACGGGGTTCGGTCCGTGGCATCCTGCCATGCTCTTTGTCAGCCGATGGCTATGAACGCCCACGATCCGCGCTTTTCCGTGACCGGCCGTTGGCCGGGTGTACGCGGCCTCGTCACCTGTATCAGCCGGCTGTGCGGACTGGCGCTGTGCCTGGTATCCGCCGGCGGATTGGCGCAGACCGACGAGCGGTTGCGGACACATCGCGCGCTATGGGACGGATCGGGAGTCACGGACTACATATACCGCTACCAGAAAATCTGCGAATGCCATCGGGACACGCCGGCCGATACCGTCATTCGGGTGAGCCAGGGCGAGATTGTCGATGTGCGTTACCAGCGCGACGACTATCTTGCCGATGTGCCGGTACCGTCCGAGCGCTACCAATGGTTCAGAACGATAGACGATCTCTTTTCGCTCATCGCGGGCGCGCTGCGCGCCGAGGCACTCGTACGCGCCGGCTACCATCCGCAACTCGGATATCCTACGCGGATATATATCGACTACGATCGGGAACTCGTCGGAGAGGACATCGAATTGCGGGTTCTGGAGTTGACGGAGGCGCCTTGAAGCCCGAGGAATTGCATCCCGTCGGTAATCCCGAGGGGTTCGCGGCGGCGCCTCGACGACCTCGCAACGAGAACCGGGAGCGATGCGGGTTACGCTAGTTACATTGGGCATTGGCCTCGCTGCTCTCGCTGACCGTTTGCGCGTGGATTGCCGCCTTTCCACGGCAAAAGCATGCGTGAAGTTGTTGACCCCTCGATGGTTCGCCCGTACAGTGACAAACGCGTGCCAGCCTGCTTTGCTAACCGGCGTGTGTCGGCGAGATGTTGTGACGCGGCCGTGGCTGGACGCACGGATTGAGAGGCGTTGACGAAATGAAAATGATGCCGTGGCGGCTTGACGGAGTACGCCGCGCCGCCGCCTGTTGTATCGGCGTCCGCAGCAGTAGTTTGGGGAGAAATGCGGGATAGTCCGGTAGTCGCAACAAGGTAATGTAATCGCCGGCCAGGTATTGCCTTCCAGGGGGTGCGTGGGCTGGTTCTTCAAGCGTTCGGTCGTACGCCGTTGGTCGATGCGCTTTCCACAGAATGTACGGCGTGAGAGCTTGTGTTAATGAATATCTATGTCGGAAATCTCTCTTACTCTCTGGCAGAGTCGGAGTTGCAGGAAGCCTTCGCAAACTTCGGAGCCGTCTCCTCTGTCAAGATCCTGACCGACCGGGAAACGGGTCGGTCAAGGGGGTTCGGTTTCGTTGAGATGCCCAATCAAGCCGAGGGCGAAGCCGCGGTAGCGAACCTGAACGGTAAGGACGTCGGCGGACGGCCGCTGCGCGCAAACGAAGCGCGTCCGCGAGAAAGCCGCTGAGTCTCGGCGGCGCCACGCGCCGCCATTCAAGTACCGCCGATTGGGCGCCCCGCCGGACCGGGCAGGCCCGAGGATCCGGCGGAATTTGAATTCGTGTCCCGTATTTCCGGCAATTGCGGTTCGCGCCCGTAGCTCAGTGGATAGAGCACTGCCCTCCGGAGGCTATCCCTATAGTAAGCTATTGAATTATATAGCTTAAACGGGCGGTTAATGCCGTTTCGGCCCCTTTCGGACAGGTTGAAACTGTACCCTGTCACAGTTTCCTTTCCATCGCGCGGACGGCGCTCTGCATGTGGTCAGGGTGATGTTGGCCATAAACGCGCTCCAGGACCTCAAGAGACACGCCGAAAAACCCGGCTGCGTCCCACTTGTCCGCACCGCGCTGCATTGCCCAGGTAATCGCTGTCCTGCGCAAATCGTGCGGAGTGCAATGGTCGATACCGGAACGCTTCAGAGTGTGATTCCAAGCCGTCTTGATGCTGCCGACGCGGTTTCCCCGGAAATTGACAACCCAAGCGGCCGGGCCGTCCATCCGCTCCCATCGACGCAAGTCCTCCAACAACGGACGCGGGATTTGAATCGGCGGTTTCCTTTTCTTTGTTTCGACCTCGCGTTCAGCGCGGCGGTACATGATTCCGCGTTCAGTGTCTACCCATCCGCCCTGAGTGTGCACTGTGAACCGTAGCCCGAGAAGTGATTGGCTCCGTGTGCCGGTAATGACGGCGATCCTAATGAACCTCCCCAGATGTTCCGTTTTCGGGTCGCTCTCTGCAGTTTTTAGTAATTTTTCAACTTCATTGGACGTGAGCCAACGATTACGCGGGGGCGGTGCGCTCGGCAACCAGACGGGGCGGGTTGCCGTGAGATAGCCCTCCCGAAAGCAGAAATTGATCGCCGCCTGCAACACGCCGAGTTCCCGTCGCACAGTCGCCGGCGCCCGCTCTCGGTAGCGTTCATAACGGCGGCATACTTCGCTCGTAATGCTCGCTACCGGCAACGATCGGAAGAACGGTAGCAGCGCGTCAATGGCGTAGCCGATCCGCGAATCGTCCTTTACCGTCGGCGCGTGCTCGCTCCCGTAGCGGTCCAGTGCCTCACTTATCGTGAACTTGTCGGGTGTTCTTGGCCCTTGGGCCGGTCGTCCTTTTTCAGCGATGTACTGCGCGAGCGCCGCTTCAGCTTCTCTGCGGTCGCTCGTGCCCGTTGATAGCTGTCGGTTTCCGTCCCGGATAACGTAGTAGGCTTTGTCGCGGCGATAGTAAAGTCGCGCTCCTTTGGCTCTTCTTGGCATCGGTCTATAAACTCCTGAATTCTTGCCGGGTCGATTCGTCGCGTCCGGCCCATAGTCACGATAAACCCGTGTTTCTCGGCGGCCGTGCGCAACGAACCGGGCGGAACGCCCAATTCGGCCGCGTACTGCAGTGAGATGGGGCTACCCAAAAACTGGTCCAAGAAGGAGGCTGTTTCTGACCGGTGTGGAGTCTCACTTTTTGGGTGGGGTCCTAATGTGGCGGGACCTGGAGGCGTTTCGGAGAGGGTCGATACGCTGAAGTGCGAGGGCTTGCTATTGCCGCTCCACAATGGTATGAATTTACAACTTTCCGACATATTCACGCGAGGCCAAAATGCCATTCGTAACCGTGAAACCGAAGTTCCAGGTGACCATTCCAGCCAAGCTGCGCAGAGACATCGATCTTCGCGAGGGCGACATCATGGAGGCGACCCTTGTCGGCGATGCAATCTTGTTCAAGCCCAAGGAGGTGGTCGACAGGAACGCGGCCGCCGACCGCATCGCCGCCAAGTTAGCGGCGGCTCGTGCCTCGTCCGACGATCTCGGGCGGTCCGAGGACGAGATCATGGGAGACACGATCGCCGAAATCGCCCGATCGCGCCGTGAACGCCGCGGCCGCGAGGCATGAGAGTCGTCCTGGACTGCAATGTCGTAGTGTCAGCCGCGAGAGTCAATGGCACCTGCCGCGAAGTCATCGACAGGGCAGTGCGAGGACACGAAATCGTGTTGTCCGGGCCAATGTTGTCCGAGTATCAAGCAATCGCCGGGCGGCGCAACCAAGCCCCATACCGCGAGACAATGGAGTTCGTGATCCGGGAGATCGAGCGATTGGCGATCGTTGTCGAGCCGGCCAATGTTGTTTTCGGTCTTCGCGACCCTGACGACGAGGTATACCTTGCGACTGCGGTGGCCGGTGGCGCGACATTGATCACCGGTAACAAACGCGACTTTACAGAGGCGCGATACGGGCCGGTCGAGGTCTGGTCCCCTCGCGACTTTCTGGACCGGGCGTTTTGAGAGCACGGTGACACATGCCGGCGACAATGGTGGCCTGCGGTAATTCGATCCAAACCAATCGGAGGAATGCGCGGTGCTGATCTCTCTTGTGTCGAGTTGGAGTAAATTCAGCGTCCACTGGACGAGCCGGACGGGCTTTGGGTCCGGACGACGGAGATTCGCTCGGAATAGATGATGTTCGGAGTGG
>JAKZVH010000017.1:0-4472 GCA_047516145.1 Gammaproteobacteria bacterium | reverse complement strand
GGCCTGTTCGAATCAATCCGCGGAATATTCGCGTGGGAAGACCGGTCACAGTGCCCGGCGGCGTGACGACCGCCGGCCCGAATGCCAAGGTCCGCATCGATTTCCCGCGATAGTTCCCCATGACAACGGCAAAAGGTCCACCCGGAGACGATCCCCACGTCGAATTCGAGAATATCGGCAAGAGCTACGACGGCCGGGTCATGGCCGTTCAGGACTTTAATCTTACGGTTCGCCGGGGCGAGCTTCTCAGCCTTCTCGGGCCGTCCGGCTCCGGCAAGACTACCTGCCTGATGATGCTCGCCGGATTCGAAGTCCCGACGACTGGCGCCATTCGCATCGCTGGCCGCTCAGTGCATGCGTTGCCGCCCCGCAAGCGGGGGATCGGCATGGTATTCCAGGATTACGCGCTGTTCCCGCACATGACGGTTGCGGAGAACCTCGCCTTTCCCCTGGACGTACGCGGGATGAGCAGCGACGAGTCTCGAGACCGCGTCCAGCGTACGCTCCGGTTGGTTCGCCTGGAAGGCTTTGAGGGGCGGCGGCCAAATCAGCTCTCGGGTGGTCAGCAACAGCGCGTCGCCATCGCCCGGGCGCTGGTATTCGAGCCCGACCTGGTGCTCATGGACGAACCTCTGGGTGCACTCAACCGGCATCTGCGCGAGGAGATGCAGTACGAGATTCGCCGCATCCATCGGACGCTTGGCGTGACCATCGTCTACGTGACCCACGATCAGCAGGAGGCGATGGTGATGTCGGATCGAGTCGCGGTGCTGCGCGACGGACGGATCGAGTAGGTTGCGCCTCCGGAGTCACTCTACGAAGAGCCGGGACGGTCCTTCGTGGCGCGATTCATCGGCGAAAACAATCGCCTGCACGGGCGCGTGCTGTCGATCCAGAAGGACGTTTGCCAGGTCCAGGTGGGCGAACACGTCGTGCGGGCCATTCGCGTTGCGCCCTGTGAACCCGGCGACGCAACGACGTTGTCGATACGGCCCGAGCGGGTCGCTGTAGAGCCGCGGCCGGGTTTGTATTCCAACGAATTCGAGGCGCGAATCCAGGACATCACCTTTGTCGGCGATCACTTGCGAATCCGCATGGAAGCGTGCGGCCGGGAGGACTTTGTCGCCAAGATTCCAAACATGGTCGGTCACGGCGCGGTGCTTGAAGGCGACCTGGTCCGCGTCGGCTGGACTCCAACCGACTGTCGTGTGCTGGATGCGGACGACGACGATGATTCGTAGCACAGCCGAAACGCGGTCGCGTCTGCGTGCGGCGGGGTTGGCGCTGCCGCTGGTCGCGTTCGTAGGCGTTACGTTCGTCGCGCCGCTGGTTTCGATGATGGTGCGCAGCGTCTATGACCCTGTTGTCGCCGACGCGCTGCCGGAAACGCTTGCCCTGCTGGATGATTGGGACGGCATGAGCGTCCCGGAAGAAGCGGTATTCGAGTCCGCGGTCCGTGAACTGGTGAACGCGCAGCAGGAGCGGGTCATCGGTCAGATCGCCGGCCGGGTCAACCGCGTTCAGGGCGGACTGCGCAGCGTGCTGGTCGTTTCCGCGCGCCGGTTGGGGGACGCTCCCGGCGACTCCTGGCGTGACACGATGGTGGAAATCAATACGGCCTGGGAAGAGGTCGAAACCTGGCATGCGCTGCGCACGGCGGGCGAGCGCTTCACCACGAGGCACTATCTGGCGGCGGTTGACCTGACTCGTCTGCCCGACGGCTCCGTGGTGCGACAGGCACCGGACCGCCGAATCTACGTCCCGCTCTTCGTCCGCACCCTTGCGGTGAGCCTGGGTGTGACCTTGTTGTGCCTCATGCTCGGCTATCCCCTTGCCCACCTGATAGCGCATTCGCCGCCCCGGCGCAGCGCCATCCTGCTGGCGCTGGTACTGGTGCCGTTCTGGACGTCATTGCTCGTGCGCACGACCTCCTGGATCGTGCTGCTCCAGAACCAGGGCGTCATAAACGACCTGCTGGTCGCTGCCGGGTTCATCGCCGACGATGCGCGGCTGGCCCTGATCTACAACATGACCGGGACGTTCGTGGCCATGTCCCATGTGCTGCTGCCGTTCATGGTCTTGCCGCTCTACTCGGTCATGCGCACCATCCCACGATCCCACATGAGCGCCGCCGCCTCACTCGGCGCCGGTGCCGCGCAGGCGTTTCGGCGCGTCTACTGGCCGCAGTCGCTTCCGGGGGTCGGGGCCGGGTGTCTGCTGGTATTCATACTCGCAATCGGCTACTACATCACTCCGGCCCTCGTAGGGGGAAGCACCGGCCAGTTGATCTCCAACATAGTGGCCTACCATATGCAGACGTCGCTGAACTGGGGCCTGGCGTCGGCGCTCGGCGGGATCATCCTGGTCTGCGTGACCGGCCTGTACATCCTCTACGACCGCATCGCCGGCAGCGAGCGACTCGGCGTGACCTGAAATGCAGGCTGCAGGCAGAATCGAACGGATCGGGCGGGTGGCCTACCTGGGCTACTGCGCAGGCGTACTGGTCTTTCTCATCGCACCGATCCTGGTGATCCTGCCGCTGAGTTTCAACGCCGAACCGTACTTCACCTTCACCGAAGGCATGCTCCGGTTCGATCCCGAGGCCTGGTCGTTGCGCTGGTACCGGGAAGTGGTGACCGACGATGCCTGGACCGGCGCCTTGGCGAATAGCCTCATCATCGGTACGGCCGCGACCATGCTGGCCACACTGCTCGGTACCCTGGCGGCACTCGGGCTGTCCAGCCCGCATATGCCCGCACGGCGGTTGGTGATGGGATTTCTCATATCCCCTCTGGTAACCCCCGTGATCATCGCCGCCGCCGGGATGTTCTTTTTCTACACGCAGCTTGGCCTTGGCCAGACGCACCTGGGGTTGATCCTGGCGCACGCGGTGCTTGGCACGCCCTTCGTGGTGATCACGGTGACCGCAACCCTGGCCGGCTATAACCGCGACCTGACGCGTGCCGCGGCTTCACTGGGAGCCGGGCCCGTGCGAACCTTCCGCACCGTGCAGTTGCCGCTGATTGCACCCGGTGTGGTTTCAGGGGCTTTGTTCGCGTTCGCTACCTCGTTCGACGAAGTGGTCGTGGTGCTGTTCCTGGCCGGCGTCGGGCAGCGAACGATCCCCAGGCAGATGTGGGCCGGCATTCGCGAGAACATCAGCCCGGCGATCCTGGCGGTGGCCGCATTCCTGATCGTCTTTGCCCTGTGTCTGCTGTGGACGGTAGCGTGGCTGCGGAGGCGGTCGTCGGGTTAGCTCCGAACATCGCGATAGCGCACGAGCCCCAAGAGCCAATTGCTGATCGGACAGGCGGTCAGGGATGGTCCCCGTAGTAGAACCGCAACCGCCACGAACTCAATTGACCGACGTCGTTCTCCACCAGGTCGACGACCCGGATAGTCCAGGTGCCGTTGGGCGACTCGCCGTAGAAGGCATTGCTCAACAACTGCCAGTTGCGCAACCCGGGATACCCGGCAAGAATTGCATTGAATGGCGTATTCAGGACGCTTACCGTGCCGGCGGGTGAGGTCAATTCGACGCCCAGATCAAAGCCGTCGCTGTGATCGACCCGGATCTCGATGATCACGGCTTCGATGTTGGCCGTACCGGGCAGATCGATCACGTCCAGCGAGTGCGTCACGCCCGCTCCGTCATTGTCGGGAATGGCCAGGGGTGCGTACTCGATATCGGCTGCGCCGATCCACGCCGATTGGACGAATTCGCCCAGACTGTCGGGCGTATGGGTTTGCGCCATGGCAACGGCGGCGTCCACCGCCACGGCGCCGAAGCCGTACCAATTGTGAAAGGAGTACCCGGCCCCATTGGTCACCCACGGGTGCTGGAGAATATAGGGCGTACCGTTGAACGCGGCACGAACCGGCTTGCTTTGCGGGTCGATCTTGCGCGCCGACGCCGCCAGGATGTGTTTCACATCCCTCCAGGTCAGATCGGGGTTGACTCCGAGCACGATAGCGATCGCTCCGGCTGTCGCGGGTGCGGCGGAGGAGGTGCCTCCGAACGCACTGATGTAGTCACCGTCGGTGTTCAGGGGGTGTCCGTCGATCAGGGCGCCCATACCCAGCTGGCTGAAACCGACATCGACACCGATCTGGTCGGTGGTGATCATCGCGGGATGCTCCTCTCCGTCTTCGCCGCCAGGCGCCACAACCCATAAATTCGCACCGGCGCTCGAGTAGGAGGACTTGACGTCGTCGGCGTTGAACGCGCCGATAGTGATCATGTACGGAAGATTCTGGTCGGGGTCCGCGTTGCTGCTGACGCAACCTACTTCCAGATTGAGCGGGTGCGCGCCCTCGCAGAATCCGAATGCGTTTCCGGCCGCCTTGACATAGAGCGCCCCGCGGCCGGATCGCAGTTGGCTCGTTCCCATTTCCAGGAGCCCGACGAGGTCGTCCTCCGGATTTTGTGCCGGCACGACAATGCCAAAACTCATGTTGAAAATGTGCGCGCT
>JAKZVH010000016.1:0-6023 GCA_047516145.1 Gammaproteobacteria bacterium | reverse complement strand
CGAATGGTACTCCCACAAGCCCCTTGCGCTGGCGGCGGGCGTCCCGAATGACGCGGTAAGGGCGATTCGCACCGGCAAATCGCCCGTACTGGATGATCCGAAGCAGGCCGTGGTGTACGAGTTCTGCCATACGCTGCTACGCGACCGCGAAGTGGACGACGCGCTTTACGACAGCGCGGCGGCGGCGCTGGGTGCGGCGGCGCTGATCGATCTGGTGGGAATCCTGGGCTACTATTCGCTGATTTCGCTGACCATCAACGCGTTCAACGTGCCCCTGCCGGAGGGGGCGCTACCCGAATTGAGTTAGCAATCCAGGGAACGGTCGGAAATTCGGCAGTGTATCCTTGCGACTGCAGCCGGCTCAGTACCTGAATGGCCTTTGATGACTGCTTGTCGGTCGGTGTACGCGCTTCTTCAAGTCGGGCGAGTTCCCGAATCAGACTGCGAGCGTTAACGGGCCGGGAATCGCGCGAGCGCGGTAAAGCGTCAACGTCTGCGGATTCAACAGGAAGCTTGGACTCGTCGCCGCTCACAGTTCGCGGTAATCGAGCGGGCGAATGAACCGACGCTTCAACTCCGGCTCCAAAAGGAATTCGACGGGCAGCGAAAGAACGACATATCCCGCGCCATAGGGCGAGCGCTGGACCTTGGCGACGAGACCATCCTTCGTCCCGATACGGGCGGCTTCCCCAGCGGCTTCGTCGTAGGTGCTGAAGTGCCGTTCAGCCGCTCCCGGTTCGTCCCGTGGAACTTCCGCAAGCAACGCTCCTGACACGACTGTACATCTCCTCGTTAGCGTGACCGCAGAGCACGACAGTAGCAGAAATTACCATGGAAACGAAAATCATGGACGTCGTGCCGATTCGAAGTCGTACCGCGAGCGGTGCGGTGCAGCCTACTGCAGCGTTCCCTTTCTCAGGAACTCGCTGCGCGGGGCGGACTTGACCGTCGCCTCCTGAAGTTCGGCGTCGCGAAGCAGCAGCAGCGGCACGTCCACTCCGGCGTTCCCGAGACTCCAGACCGTGCGGAACATGTGCGCCAGGTCATGCACCGGCTTGCCGTTGACTCTTAGCACGATATCCCCGGGACGCAGTCCGGCCTGGTCCGCCGGACAGTTGCGATAGATGCCCACCACCACCAGGGCGTCGTCATCGTCGTGTACGAGCATTCCCAGCCAGGGGCGCGGCGGCTCCTGGCGTCTGCCGCGTGCGCTGATCTCGTCCATGACCGGGGTCAGGATGTCGATGGGCACGAACATGTTGACGGTCAGCGTCGACTCGTCTCCCTCAAATCCCTGAATCACCAGTGAACCGACGCCGCACAGGCGACCCTCCATGTCCACGAGGGCGGCGCCGGACCAGCTTTCGTGGGGTGGCGAGGTGAATATCGCTTCGTCGAGCACGTATTCCCAGCGCCCTGCAAATTCCTGCTTGGCCACCACCTGGGCTTCGACGACTTGCGGGTCCGCGCGCTTGCTCCCGGCAACGCGCACGGCATCTCCCACCTCCAGGTCGTCTGAACAGCCGATCGGCACGGCTCGGCCCGGGAGCGGCATCATCGGCCGGATCAGCGCCAGCCCGGTACGAAAGTCGTTGCCGACGACAAATCCCGGCACGGCCCGGCCGTCATGCGAACCGATCCAGATCTCTTCGGCCTCGTTGATGACGTAGCCAATGGTGACGATGAGCCCGTCGTCGCGCACACGGATGCCATGTCCGGCGCGTTTCGTGCCGAGCAGTCCCGCGCTCATGGCATCCTGGGGTGCATGCGCGCGGATGGAGACCAACGCCTCCAGTAACGGATCCCGGGATCGCCGCGTTGATGGGTTCGCCATGGTATGGCTCATGTTAACGTCAGCGCCCGCTCGGCGCGAGAACTATTGGTTTCGCCCCAGTGCCGAATCGAGGCTGCCCGTTACTGGGGCTGTGGATAGTCGTCGATGTACTGAATCAGCGCGTTGACGCTGTCGACGACCGACGTGACGCGCTGCCGGTCCGGGATATCCAGGTCGCCGCTCAACTGATTGGTGATGGCGGTGAGGTTCTGGCGCATCTGTTCCAGCTCCGCAGCCGGCAGGGAATACCCCTGGTTGGCGGAAGCAGTCAACCTGGCGCGAACATAACTTGCGATATAGCGCGAGGATTCCAGCAGCCGGTGATCGTCGCCCAGGGTCCGCGCGCTCGCGGCCCGCAAGAGATAGAGATTCTGGTCCGGTGCGAGAATCAGCACACGCTCGATGAAGCGCAGCGCGTCGAATGCGAAGCGCTGTTGGTCCTCGGCCACGTTTACGCGCCATTCCGCCCGCAGGCGCGCGACCTCGGGGTACCAGGCGTCGGTCACCCGCGCGCGGGCCATTTCCGGATCAAGTGCCGCCAGGGACGCCCAATCTCCGGAGGCGCCGTGATTCCAACCCTCCACTACCGCGGCCGCCGCACCGTCGAGTTCTTCGGCGATGGCCTGGATCTCCGCCGGTGCTTCGCCGCGGCCGAGGGCGCGCAGGTGGTCCTTGGAGAGCATGTAGCGTGCCTGCATATTGAGCGGATTGGCCTGGAGCGCGTTGCGCCACGCCTCACGGGATTGTGCGGTTTGCCCGTTGGCCTCAAACAGCAGTCCGTAGATTTCGAACTGTTCGGAGAAATCCGGAATGATTTCCGCCAATCTTGTGGCTCGCGGCAATTGTGCCATGCGCACGAGCCGCCGCGTGATGTACCCGTAGTCGAGTTGCCCGCCCAGGCGCGCATGGACCCAACTGTCGGCTTTCAGCAGTGGATCGTAGGGTTCGAACAACTCGAGCAGATCGGCGAGCATAAGGCCGTCAGCGCGGCTACGGCTGCGGGTTGCCATCAGGTTGTTGTCGTCGGTGCTGATCTCGGCGCGGCGGGCGAAGGACTCGACGCCGGCTTCGTCCATCGCCATCGCGACCAGCAGGTCTTCCACGCTGTTCAACCCCATTCGGCTGTAATGCATTACGTCATCGATGAGCGGCTTTCCGGAGCGGGCAAGCTGGAGTTCCAGGTCGAGCGGTGCATCGGAGGCGAGGAAGGTCAGGACCTGCGAGGCCGGGTGGTATAACCTCACGTACTCGAACTCGGCGGTCAGCGTGGCCGCCAGTGTCCGTAACAGCGCCTCGTCGACGAACTCCGAGTTCATCCACTGGACGAAAATGCCGCCCTCGTCAAGGTGGCTCTTGGCGTCGACGACGAATTCACGGGTGAAAAGATGCGAGGCACCCGCCGTCCACGGATGGGAGGGCTGGGAGACGATGGCGTCGTAGGTCTTGCGGGTCAGTCGAAGCGCGTTGCGGGCATCGTTGATGATGATGTTGAAGCGCGGATCCGCCAGCGGATCGATGTTCCGTCGGCCCTCCAGTCGGCGGTTCGCCTCGATCACTTTCGGTTCGAGTTCGACGACGTCGATCCGGTCCACGGACGGCGGCACGCCCTCCAGCACCACGCCGCCGCCGAAGCCGATAACCAGCATGTCCTCCGCGTCGGGGCGCGCGGCCACCGCCAGCGCGGTCAGCCACTTTTCCGGATCCTGGGTGGGCGGCGACCCCCTGGCGGCGATGGATGCTTCGGGAAGTCCGTTGGTGCGCACGTAATAGTAACTTCCTTCGGCGAGCACCAGCACCGTGGAGGTGCGCCCCACGTCGTAGTAGATTTCTTCCGGATCGGTCAGGTAGTTGAGGACAAATCCCGTGCTCGAAACCACGGCCTGGGGCCGGGCCGGGTGGTAGATCAGCAACACGGCGGCGATTCCGGTGCAAGCCAGCGCAACCGGGATCGGCCTCGGTTTGGCGACGCAGACGGCGGCCCATAGCGCCAGAACGAAGTTGATGGCCACGGCGACGCGGATCGATCCTTCGAATCCCAGTTCCGGGATCAGGATGAAGCCCGCGAGAATGGCGCCGACGATGGCGCCTACGGTATTCCAGGCGTAGATTCGCGCGGTGCCGGTGGTGGCCTGGCTCTCGTCCCGGGCCAGGACGCGCACCGCGAGCGGCAGCGTGGCGCCGATGAAGATGGTCGCCGGCAGCATCACGGCCACGCCGAATACGGCCAGGGTGAACGTGGTCAGCGTGTCGGGGATGAGCGGCCCCATCCAGGCGTAGACTCCCATCGAGAGCGCGCCGATGGCCACCTGCGCGAACGCGAAGCCGAGGGCGGCGCGCTCGCGATTTTCCGCAACCTTGCCGGCCAGGCCGCCGCCAAGTGCGATACCGGTGAGAAACGCCGCCAGCATGGTGGCGAACGCGTAAATGCTGCCACCCATGACATGGGTCAGCATGCGGGTCCACAGGACTTCGTAGAGAAATGCAGTCGCGCCGGAAACCAACATGAGCGGCAGCATCCAGCCCGGCTGGGCGCGGAACACCACGGACAGGCGTTCACGCGGTGCCACCGATCCCCGGAACAGTGGGCGCAGGCAGGACTCAAGGAAACTCGGCGGCGCGGAGGCGGGTATCGCCGCCTCTCCGGCGACGGTGTCGCGACCGCGCCGCGCCAGGAATGCCGCGATCGCGAATACCAGCACGTTGATCGCCACGCCGACCCAGACGGTTGCGTTCAACCCCAGGGCGGGCAACAGCACGAATGCGGCCGCCAGCGTCCCGCAGACGGCGCCGGCGGTATTGGTGGCGTACAACAGAGCCACCCTCGGCCCCACTTCCCGGTCCGTGCGCACGGCGTAGCGCGTCAACAGCGGCAGCGTGGCGCCCATGAATCCGGTGGGTATCACCAGCACGACGAACGCTACCAGCAGGTAGAACACCGGTTGACCGATGGTCGCGGCGTCCGGAGGGGTGGGCTGGTCTCCCAGAATCGACGCGTAAAGCCCTCGGGCGGTCATGAGCAGTAGCGGTACGGCCAACGCCGAAAGCGCGATGCCGGCTTCCAGCAGTCCGTACACCAGCACCGGGCGGGTCACGCGATTCGCGAATCGGCCCGCCACGGCGGACCCCACGGCCAACCCGCCCATGTAGGCTGCAAGCACCGTCGCCACCGCCAGCTCGCTGGTGCCGAATACCAGCGAGAACTGCCTTAGCCACGCCGTCTGGTAGAGCAATGCGGCCAGTCCGGAAAGGAAAAAGCAGGCGACGACGCCGGCGAAAATCAGCCAGGACGATGGCGGGGGCGGTCGCGCGGGCGCGTTTTCGACCGCCCGGCGATTGGCTGCTTGGTGCTTCTTCCGGCTCATCGCGTGTGTTCGTCCAGGTCCCTGACCCGGTGAAGAACGGGCATTGTAATGGCCGCGGGCCTATTCCGTCATTTCCGTGATGAACTGCCCGGGTGGCGCAGCAGGAAGCCGTGGCGGGCTGGTGCTAGTCTCTTGTGGCGCCCAGAACTCCGCCCATGACCGCTTGGAGGGCTTGATCGTACGTCTTGACCTCACGCACACGGCGCCTGCGGCAGCTTGCGAGGTGGCAGAGGTCCCTCGCACCAAGCGCCGGAAACTGCTCATGGAGCTGGCGGGCCAGGGTGACATCTTCGTATTCGAGCGGCCACACTTCGGCACCGGAGCGGACGATCAGCGACAGGGCCGCATCCAGCGTCTGCAGTCTCGCGACCGGGAGATAAGCATGCACCAACTCCTGCAGGACTTCCGCGGACGTGCACAGAGGGGTGCGGCTCCGGTGGCACTCGACCAGGAACTCTCGCGCGGATTCTCTTAGCGGATGCGAACGGCCCACCGCGTACATAAAAACGTTGGTAGCGACGAAGATCACGTGCTGGATGTTCCGCGGCGTCGCGATTCGTCAATGACGGTCGAGTGCTCGTCCCAATCCGGTTCAAGCGGCGGACCTTCCAGGGCATCGCACGCACGGAAAAACGCTTCGACGTCGGCCGGTGACTTGAATGGCCTGGATTGCTGCTGTTGTCCGAGCCGCTCGCGGGCTGCGGTCCTGAGCCAGGCGCTCAACGTCATGCCCTCCCGTCGCGCCTGATGGAGAAATCGGTCGCGATCCTCATCGAGGATAACCAGTTGAACTCTGGCCATGGTATTTCACCCATAAAGTATGTGGA
>JAKZVH010000015.1:0-32519 GCA_047516145.1 Gammaproteobacteria bacterium | reverse complement strand
CTTGCGGTCGACGACCGCGACATTGATCAACTCATCGACGATCTCGATCCCTATCGCCACCTTATCGCCGCTGGGCTTGAGAGCGTCATGGTCGGACATGTCATTTTCCCCTCGGTAGATCCGCTTCCCGCCAGCCTGTCTCCGTTCTGGATGCGTGAGCAGTTACGCGACCGGCTCGGATTCGACGGCGCCGCGCTTTCAGACGACATGAGCATGGCCGGGGCAGGCGTCGGGGGCGGCTGCCGGCAACGAATTCTTCGCTCGCTGGAGGCCGGATGCGACATGGTGCTGCTGTGCAATGCGCCGGCGGAGGTGCCAGGGGCGATCGAGGCGTTGGCGGACTATCGCAACCCCGCATCCGGGCCGCGCCTGGCACGAATGCGCGGGGGTGCGCGAACCGCCTGGAAGGCGTTGCGCACGTCGAAGCAATGGTGTGCCGCGCGCACGCAGGTGGACGCGCTCGCGACCACCGAGTCAGGTTAGATGCGGTTTCCAGGGTACGGTCAGCGCAGCCCTGGCTGCGTCGGTTGCGTCGGTTGCGTCGGTTTGAGAGATTATTCGGATTAGGATATCTTGAAATAAGACGCAATTTAGTCTGACTTCGCTCTAGACCTTCTAGACCTTCTCTTTGCCACATGGGGACTATGAGATGCTTTATGGACATCGCGCTTTTCTCGCAATCTTTCTGACGATTCTTTCCGGTTTGCAATTCTTCCCCGCCGCAGTCTCCGGCCAGGCGTTGGAAGAGGTCATCGTGACCGCCGAACGCCGCGAACTCAATCTGCAGCAGACACCCATCTCCGTCGCAGCGTTCAGTCAACTGGAACTCGACCGACTCGGTCTGCAGAACGCTGAAGACATCGCCAATTTCATTCCGAACGTGAGCGTGGGTACGGCATTCGGCACGGGCGATCCTGTTGCCACCTTTTCCATCCGCGGCGCCGGGCAATTTCGCAATACCACGTTCTTCGACCGCGGCGTCGGGCTCTATATCGACGAGATGTACTATCCCCGTAACGCGGGGGCCATATTGCGCATCATGGACGTGGAACGGGTCGAGGTGCTGCGCGGGCCCCAGGGCACGCTGTTCGGCCGCAACAATACCGGCGGTGCAATTCGCTATATCTCGCAGAAACCCGAGCAGGAGTTCAACGCCGACGTGGAACTGACCGGCGGAGAATTCAACCGTCTTGATATCAAGGGGCATGTCAATGTGCCGCTGAGTGACGCGGCGGCTTTCCGGTTCACCGGTGCGAGCTTGTCGCGGGACGGCTATATCTTCGGGGAGAACGGCCAGACCAAGGGAAATATGAATACGACCGCCGGGCGCGCTCAATTCCGGTTCGCGCCTTCGGATAATTTCGATCTGACCGTCGCGTATTCGGCGGACGACAGTCAGGACAATGGGCGCACGGGCATTTACGTGGGAGTGGACGAGTTCGATCCCAGCATCCTCGCCGACGGCATGGGTAGTCCCGAAATCCGCGACACCTTCATGCACCCGGACGGCAGAACAGTACAGAGGGCGCTGTTGATCTACGAAGAGCCGACGTTCGGATGTTACTGGAGCGGGGGCATGGGCACGCTGACCGGGCCCTGCGTGACTCCGGATTTCGATCCCAACGACCCGTCAACCTTCTACAGTGACGAATATGCCACCGCGCCCGGCTTCTACAACTACGTGGGCGGTGACCTGGATTCGCGGAGCTCGTCAAATGAATTCACGACGTTCGAGTTGAACTGGGGATTGACGGACAGCGTGACGTTCACGGCGGTGGGCGGCACTATCGACGGCGCCCAGGACGACATCTACGACGGTGACATGACCCCATTGCCGATAATCGCGAACATCACCGATGAGACCTGGAATTCCGAAAGTATCGAGCTTCGTTTTTCCGGCGAACACGAGCGGATCAGCTGGACAGGTGGCTATTACTGGTTCGATGAGGAGGCGGCATCCTACGGGCATGGAATGAACTATGACTGCAGCCCCATGGGCATGAACATCGATCTCGATTCGTGCAGGCCGGACGACAGCGAAGTGACAGAAATCATCGACAGCGGTGCGACCGGTTTGTTCGGTCAAATCGTATTCCATGTCACCGAGAGGATGAATGTGACCCTCGGCTATCGTTCCACTGAAGATGAAAAGGGCGCCGGAGCGTTGATTCTTAACAATCCACGGGTGGCGGCGGAGTTCGGCACGAATCCGCTTGTCACATCCGCGGATCCGGTGACGAACGATGCCACGGTTTTCCGCACCAACTCATGGACGTCGGACGATTACCGATTCGTGATCGACTATCAGTGGAACGACGACATATTCACCTATCTCTCATGGAGCACCGCCTACAAGGCGGGCGGGTTTGCCGACTTCATCAATGACGATACCCGTTCGGCCGCGGTACTGGAGGGTCGCGACGGTGTGCCGGGAACCGGCGATGAAATACAGGCCCGTTTCGGTCTGATCCCCTATAACCCCGAGTACGTGGCAGGCTACGAGTTGGGGCTGCGCTCGGAGTGGCTCGACCGGCGGCTGCGATTCAATGCGGCCATCTTCGACATGCAGTTCACTGACCGGCACATTCGCTCACAGGATCGGTTCTTCCAGAATCCGCCCTTCACCGCCAATGCCAGTCAGCTCGACATCAACGGCATCGAGTTCGATCTGATGTATGCGATCACGGACAATCTGAGGCTCAATTCATCGGTCGGCACGCTGGATTCCATGTATTCCGGCATCGATCCATCCGCGACCGGGGGCGTGTTCAACGAAACGCCACGCGAACGCATGCCCGATATCAGTGCCACGCTGGGCCTTCGCCACACTTCGAACCTGGCAAATGGCGGGGAGTTGGTGTTGTCCGGTAACGCCGCGTATACGGACGAGTTCTACAACGGCAGTTCATCCAACCACCAGGCGCTCATCGCGGCCTATACGTTGCTCACGCTACGGGGCGAATACTGGGCTCCGGGCGGTGACTGGAACGTCACCGTATCCTGCACGAACTGCATGGACGACGAGGTCGTGAGAGGCGCCACGGACATGTCAGGCCATCGCGTACTGCCGGACGGCTCCATCGGCGGCGGCGGCGCGGGTGTGGGCGCTCATCGCTGGGAAGTTGGGCCACCGCGCATGATCGGGGTGAGTTTCGGGTATCACCTCAACTGAGCGGAAGCCCGGTCAGGGCCTGTTAACGCCGCCGGGGATGGTAGCGTCAGGTCCTAGTCTTCCCGCCCCGGCGTTCGCCAGTTCAGCCGCGTGCCGTCGTCCTTGACGATCACGCTCCAGGCGCCAGCCGGGCGGCCGTCCCGCATGGGCCGGGCCGTGACCGTGATTCTCGCGCCCGGCGGCAGATCGCTCTTGCGCACGCCACCCTCCATCAGGTCCTGTGGACCTTCGGCCTCGAATCCCCAGGTCGTGGTCGTGCCGTCTTCGTTGTCGATGTCGACGATCAGCCAGGAGTGCGGATTGATGTATTGAAACTCCTTCACCGTGCCCGTCAGGGTGACGGTCTTTTCGCGTTCGAACATTTCGCCGGAGTGATGCGCGCTGACCGCGGTGGCCAGCAGCGTGCCGGCCGCTGCCAGGAACGTGCCCGCCATTGCCGGCATGCATCCGGCAAGTTGTCGTTTCATGAGTTTCATTGTCCAGCCCCCTGAGTCGGTTGATCGTCCACATCGGTAAAGTCGAAATCCAGGAACGTCGTGCCCCCATCCCCGGTGGGCACGACGAGATTGTTCTGGCTATGGCAGTTCCACCAGTACTCGAGCCGCAGGGGTGAGCCTTCCTCCTGCTCCATCTGCTTGTAGATCTGGCGTGTATACCAGGGCTCTTCGAGCGCTTCGGGATCGTAGACCCAGACGTCGGCCTGAATCGTCTCGTCATCGAGTTTCCGCCAAACGTCGACGCCCTCGAGTTGCGTGCTGAAGTACGGCATCACACGCCCGATCCAGCCGCCGTTGGTGTGCATGGTGTGCGCCACCAGCGTATCGCCGTCCCAGAACCCGATGGAATCCCCGTGCGGGGTCTCGTACGCCCAGTCCGCCGGCGTGTGCCCGCGGCCGTCGGTGTAGATCCGGCGCACCTCGTTTCTCGCCTGCCCCAGGTGCCAGGTCTGCCTGGGCGTGACGGCGAACTCGTGCGGACGCCCGTTCTTCAGCATGCCGGGATAGCCTCGCGGCATGCCGCAACCGGAGTGAGGATCCCAGATGCGCCCTTCCTCCGCGTTATCGATCTGCTCCTGCATCATCTGCAGGTACTCGCCCTTGAGTCTTGCCGTCGTTGCGAATCCCTCCCGGTCCGTGTCGTAACGCGTCGGCCCCCCCTGACGCGCCCAGATTCCGCTCCAGTCCGGAACCTCTTCCGGCGGAGCCATGGCGCGATCCCCGGCTTCGGCCTTGAACGCCAGAAAGAGGTCCCAGCCCGTGGCATAAGGTTTCCCGAGCTCGATCATCGCCTGTTTCTCGGCGGCCCAGTCGCTAGATTCCACATGCGCCTGGGCGCCCGCATTGGACCACATCAGTGCCGCCGAGCAGAAGGCGAGCGACAGGAAGAGAACAACGTCAGTTCGTTTTTTCATGGCGTTACGCTTTCCTCACGTGTGTCGGAGTATCTTGCGATAAACAATGGTGTTTCGGCAAGTGCATAGCCCGGCGCGTGTATAGTCCGGCGCGCCGTTCATGTCCAATCGTACCGAGGACAGGCTCGCTCGCAAGCGCGCAGCGAATCGCTGCCCCGGCTCCGGGCCCGCGAATCTCGCGAAAGTCCGCCGGCCCCAGAGCGGTTCTGTCTATAATTGCGTTGGTTTCCAGAGGGCGTGTGCAGGGATCGGTAAAGTGCGCGGCGATATGATTTGGAACTGTTATCCGAATGCGATTCCGGGCATATGGACATGATCGACGCGCCCGACAGCAAACTGGCCGAAGCGATCCGCATCCGCGAATCGGCGCGCCAACTGGTCTCATCGGCCCAGGTCCGCACAGCCCTGGATCGGATGGCGGTAGCCGCCGCCGATGCGGTGGCGCAGGAGAACCCCCTGGTGCTGGCGGTCATGAATGGCGGCGCGTTCGCCGCGGTGGAACTCTGCCAACGGTGGGATTTTCCCTTCGAACTCGATTTCGTCCATGTGACCCGGTATGACGGGAACCTGGTGGGAGGGGATTTGGGCTGGCGGGCCTGGCCCGACAGAGACCTGTCGGGCCGCTCCGTGCTGGTGGTGGACGATATCGTCGATCATGGAGAAACACTGGCCGCAATCTGCGAGCGGCTGCGACGCGGCGGGGCGCGGCGTGTGTATACCGCCGTGCTTGTCATCAAGCGTCTGGAGCAAGCGCGCGTGCGCGTGGACGTGGACTTTCCCGGGCTGGAGGTGGAGGACGTCTACGTATTCGGCTGCGGGATGGATTACAAGGGTTACTGGCGGGGCCTCTCCGGAGTCTGGGCCGTGACGGCATCGTGAGCGGGTTGGCGCCCGCGGCAAGAGATCGAATGGAAAGGACGCCGCGATTCTGATGCCGGACGTCGGAGGGGAATCGAGAAATGCAGACTAGTTCGCTCGGGCTCATCATCGGTAGCGTCCACGACGGACTGCCGCTGCGCATTGCGGCCCGAAGCCCCGGGAAGACGCCGTACGGAATTCCATCCAGCCCGGTCCTCTGGGCCGATTTCGGAGACCGACGGATCGCCTGCATCGCTCGCCACGGCGAAAGACACCTGATCCCACCGCATCTCGTCAACTATCGGGCCAATCTGTGGATCCTGCAGCAGCATGGAGTGCAGAGGTGCATTGCGCTCAACACGGTGGGCACCATCGCTCCGGATTTCCCGCCCGGCGAATTGGCGGTTCCGGATCAGCTCATCGACTACACCTGGGGACGGGAGCACAGTTATTCCGATGGCAGTCAGGACAAGATTGCCCACGTGGACTTTACCGAGCCATTCGACGCGGAGTTGCGTGGTGAAATCGCCGCTGCCGCGTTGGCGGCCGGATTCGGTATCCGCTCGGGCATCTATGCGGCGACCCAGGGACCGCGACTTGAGACTGCGGCGGAGGTCGATCGGCTCCAGCGCGATGGCTGCACCATGGTGGGCATGACTGCCATGCCCGAGGCCGCACTCGCCAGGGAACTGGACGTTCGCTATGCAATCTGCGCGCTGGCCGTCAATTTCGCGGCAGGGCGAGGCCCAGGCGAGGCCGCGATCCACGATCAGCTCAAGCGATACATGGCTGAAGGAATGGCGCGGCTTGCAGCGGTGCTGGAGCGCGTGATACCGGCTCTCGCCTGACGTCGCGCAGTGCCGTTACGCGTCAGGCTGCAGGTCCGACCGGCGGGCGCAGCGGGTCGTCGGCATCTTCAGCCTCCACCGGCTGCGGTGTGATCACTACCAGCACTCCGATGGCGGGATGGTCGAAGTAGTGAACCTCGCCGCTCCGCACCAGGCGCTGGGTACGCAGTGCATACCGTGCCGGTAGCTTTAATTCCTCCAGGCTGTCGCTGCCCGCCGCTTGTCGTACCAGCCAGGGAGATGGCGGCGCCCGGTAGACCAGATCCACCGTGACATGGAGAAAGCGGCTCAAATGCAACTGTACGGTACCCACAGGATTCACTACGCCCAGCCGCGACAGGTCGATGGGTTGCGCTCGCTCCGGCGGGTAGGCGATCTGAACCCAGCCGCCATGGGCCAGTGGCGTGTAGTCGCCCGCGCGGGTGAGCGAGCGAAAGGTATCCTGCAATTGCAATTCATCGGCCCGCAGGAATCGAAATGCGGGGGGCGGTTCCACTTCCTCGGTTTCTTCGGCGAGTTGCATGCTGGCCTCGATGGATTCCGCGGATTCCAATTGTTCATCCGTTTCATTCGCGGTTGCCGCGGACGCGCCGATCGCACCGTCCTCAGCGATCGGTCCCGTTGGCGCACCGGGACGTTCCGGATCTCTATCGGGGAAGACTTCGGTCAGTGGAGATCCAAACGGGTCCGCGCCAAAAGGGTTCGCACCAAACGGGTCCGCGGGCGCAGCCACGTCGGGGCCGAAGGGTCGGAGCGGACCCGCTGACAGGGCGGGATTGAAGGGTTCCGGCGGCCCCACGAAGTCGGGGTCAAGGGGGTAGGGGCCGAGCAACTCCGTGTCAGGCTCGTCCGGAGGATCTTCCAGCGGCAGCAACGATGCGAGCAGCTGCTCCGCGAAGGTTGGCCGAAGCCTGTATTGCTCTGGTGGGCCCATCTCAAGGTGACCCTTCGGCGTTGCGGGATACTCAGGGTCGGTTGGCAACGAAACCAGAATCTCCGGCGGTCGCGTATCCAGCAAAATCAAATCGTGCTCGTCCGGGAAAATTTCTTCATTGGGATCGAACGCGCTGTGCGCAAATGCCAGCACCTCGACCCGAAATCGCGGCAAGGTGTCGTCTGATTCGAGGCCTTCGCCAAAGGGGTCCGGGGCTTGGCCAAGTCCCGGGTTCTGAGCCAGGGCGGGTCCGGCCGCGCCCTGGATCAGGATCAGCAAGACGGCGGTTTTTATCTTGCGGATGCCCATCGGATCATTATAGCGGCTCCACAAGCCGTGGCGCCCCGCTGTCAGGGGCTCGTCACCGCCCGCTGCATCGTCTACCCTTGCCCTGAGTTGCGGTATCGAGGGCACTCATGAGCTGGTGGACCACGTTGTTGGGAGGTACGTTCGGCTACCTGATCGGTGGACCGATCGGCGCGCTCATCGGCGCGTCGCTGGGAAGTTCATTCGGCGGCACGGCGCGTCGCTTCGAGTCCCGCCCGCCGCCGGGGTACGGCTCTCGCCGGCCTCCCGGATACGGAAGGGAACGTGCCCAGATGGCCTTCTTCGCGGCCACGTTCGGCGTCATGGGTCACGTGGCCAAGGCCGACGGGCGGGTGACCGCCGAGGAAATACGCCTCGCCTACCGTGTAATGGACGAGCTGGGGCTCAACCCCGAACAGAGGCGGGCCGCACGTGCGCTCTTCGATCAAGGCAAATCGTCGGGGTTTCCGCTGGACGACGTACTCGATCAGCTTCGATCCGAGTGCCTGCACGGAACGAATATCCGGCGCATGTTCCTGGAGATTCAGTTCCAGGCCGCCTGGGCGGATGGCGGCGTGCATCGCGATGAGCGCCGCCTTCTGCGGCGCATCGCATTGCGTCTCGGGCTTTCGGAAGCCGATTTCATCGATCTTGAGGGCATGATGGGATCCCGGGTCCAGGGGCGCTCGCAGGGACCTTCGCTCGATGACGCCTACGGGACACTGGGTGTCCCCTCCACGGCACCCGATGACGAGGTCAAGCGGGCCTATCGCCGCTTGATGAGCCGCCACCATCCGGACAAGCTCGCGGCCAAGGGTTTGCCGGACGAAATGATGCGCGCCGCGACGGAACGAACCCAGCAGATCAAGGCCGCCTGGGACACGGTTAAGGCCGCGCGCGCGGCTTGACCGAAGGTTTTCGGCCAGTTCGAGAACGTCGCCAGGCGGTATCGTGCTTGGTCGTTCGCCCGCTGCGGTCAGCCGGCCTTCAGGCGAATCCGTTTCGACCAGTCGCTGGCATCCACGATTTCACCGATGACGGTGACCGCCGGATAGCCCCTCGCCGCCAACTCGTGCACGCATGCGCCCACGTGCTCCGGCGGCACGCCCGCGAGCAGACCACCGGCGGTCTGCGGATCGAAGAGCAGGGCGAACTCGGGTTGCCGCCGCTGCTCGTCCGAACACTCCACGTGGGCCGCGAAACGCTGATTTTTCGGCTGCAGCGTTGACAGCATCCCGGCCTCGACGGTTTGCAGTGCCCCCGCCAGCACGGGCAGTTCATCCAGATCGATCGCTGCGCCCAGGGACGAGTCGCCGAGCATCTCAAGGAGATGGCCGGCCAGTCCAAAACCGGTCACGTCGGTGCAGGCGCTGGCGCCGTGATCCCGGAGAATCGTGCCGGCCGTCCGGCAGGAAAGCAGCATGGAATCGATGGCTCCCACGATCCATCGGCCGCGGGCCTTTGCGCGCATGTCCGCTGCAAGCAGCGTTCCGGTACCCACGGCCTTGGTCAGCACCAGTACGTCGCCCTCGCGAAGGGTCGCCTTGCGGAGTGCCGAATCCGGCTCGATCAGCCCGGTGACTGTAAATCCCAGGCTTGGCTCCGCGCCCTCGCTGGTATGCCCGCCGATCAGCGCAACGCCTTCTTGATTGAATACGCTCAACGCCCCGAGCAGCATCTGCTTGAGTTCATCGACGAGTTTCGCTTCCGGCCAAACCGGCAGGGTTGCCAGGGCCATCGCAGCCTGGGGCTCCGCGCCCATGGCATAGACGTCCCCAAGGCAATGGTTGGCAGTGATGCGCCCAAAGAGGTGCGGGTCCTGGAACATGGGCCGGAAGGCATCCACGGAAAGCACGGAAAGCCTGCCCTCGGGTACGGAAATCAGCGCCGCATCGTCCGGCGCGTCCAGGCCGACGACCACGTCGTCACGGGACACAGTCTTGATACCTGCCAACGCGGCGGTGAGCACGTCCGCGCCGACCTTGGCGCCACAGCCGCCGCAACGCATGCCCTCAACGGCCAATTCGTCCCCGGCGGCGTTCATCAGAGGCGCCGGAACCCGGGTATCCGCGGGGCCCGGTTCCATATCCGGCAGCTCGTGGTATTTCTCCATGAAACGGCGGTCAATCCACTGTTTCCATCGCCACACCCAACGACCTTCCGCCGACCACGGGCCGCGCGAGGCGACAGCGTAGCGATTGCCGGTGCCGATCAGCTTCAGGAACAGCCGCTGCGGGCGGAATGGGACGAGGGGTTCGTTCAGAAGATGCCGGCGCAGATTGCGTACCAGCGGCGGCCCCTGGCGGACCGCGAAAACGCCTGCTTTCGGGCGCGGGTGGTTTGTCATGACCGCGGCATCGCCGACGCCGAAGATATTGGCGTGGGAGAGCGACTGGAGGTGGTCGTTGACGAGCACGAATCCCTGTTCGTCCACCTTGAGGCCCGAGTCCGCCAACCATCCGGGGGCGCCAGCGTGTGTGACCCAGAGGATCTCGTCGAAGTGGAATCGGCGCCCGTCGGCGTCTTCGAGAGCCTGCGGACTAACCTGGACGACCCGTGTGCTGGAATGCACGGCGATGCCGCGCTCGGCAAGAATCCGCCGGAACCGACGGGCCACGCCCGGTGTATGTTCCTGGAGAATGTCTTTGTCCGCGGTGAACAGTTCGAGAATCGGATCCTCGGGCGAGGCTGCCGCCGCGCTCAGTGCATGGTGTACGGACAGGCACAGTTCGACGCCCCCCGTGCCGCCGCCGACGATGCCGATCCGAACCCCTGGCCCGTGCCTGTCGACGCGGTTCCGAAGACGTACCCAGTGTCCAAGGAATCGGTTGATGGGTTTGACGGGCACGACGTTGCCGCTGGCGCCGCTGACTTCATCGATCGATGGCGTCGAACCGGTATTGACTGAAAGCAGGTCGTAACTGACCGGCGGCCGGTTGGCCAGCAACACGGTCTTCGATTTCGGGTCGACCCCGGTGACTTCGTCGTGGAAGAAGCGGGCACCGGCGAATCGAGCCAGCGGCACCAGGTCGATGTGCGCCTCGTCGGCCGTGTAGTGACCCGCGATCAGCCCCGGCAACATCCCGGAGTAGGGCGTCTCGATATCGCGGCTGATCAGCGTCAGCCGGACACCGGGTATGGGCCGCATGCCGAAGGACTTGAGAACGGCAATGTGGCTGTGGCCGCCTCCCAACAGGACCAGGTCCTTGATGACGGGAACCGGCTGCATTGGATCAGGGCGCCCCATTCATAGTGGGGCGAATATACCGCAATGCGGGCTAGCCTTCGTGCCGAATGCCTTCCGGAGCCCGCTGTCTGTCGTTGGGCACGACGTCGAAGTCGAGTGTGAACCGGTAGTCGGCCGGCGGAAAGCAGATCTCATCGTCGCAGGTCTGGTAGCTGAGCACCACGTCCACGGAGACGGTCTCATCCCGATATGCCGGTGACAAGGAAAATTCGCGCTGAACCTGTGCCGAGCCGTAGTAAACCGGAACGCTCTCGTCGATGGGCTCCAGGTACAGGATCTCGTGCTCGGGTAGGTCCAGGGCGCCCTGCAGGACGTGCTCAGTCTCCATGATGCTCAGGTCCGCGGCCGTGTAGTCCGAGCCCGGCGCATAGAGATGCATGCGCTCCGGGAGCACGATGTCCGCTACCACCACAACCGTATTCCCGGGGCGGATCTCGTCCTGGGACGCGTACGCGGCGAATTCGAACTGCGGCAATTGCACTTCGGTGCGGCGGCCGCCATCGGCGCCGATGGTCTTCATCAGGATCGTTTGCGCCGTCGGTCGGATCCGGTGACTGTCTTCAAACCACTTTTCCCGAACGATACCGCTCGTGTCGACGATATAGGTGCCCGGGAAGGCCATGCCGTCGGTTCGGCTGCCGGGTTCCGGGTTTGAATTGCGGATACCGTAGGTCTCGATGATCTCCGAATCCGGATCCGCCAGCATCGAATACCGAAAGCCGCCCATGCGGTCCGCGAAACTCTTCAGGATATCCACGCTGTCATAGCTAATGGCGACTACGCCCAGGCCGGCGGCGATGTAGTCATCGAGAGAATCTTCCAACTGCACGAGTTGGGCCTTGCAGAAGGGTCACCAATCGGCCGAGCGGTGAAACACGACCATGGCGCCGTTCGGTCCCATGACGTCGCGGAGAGCGACGAGATTGCCATGCTGATCGTAGGCGGAAAAATCCGGAATCTGCTCGCCCACTTCGGGTCCGCTGACCATCCCGCGGCTGCCTTCTGGAATGTCGGTGAGAAAGTTTTGTGCGAGTGCCGGACCGGCAATGTGGGATGTAACCAGTGCTATCAGCACTCCACTCGTCCATGGGTTCTTGAGCATGGGAATAGTCCCCTGAAGGATCGTTCGGGCAGTCTACGCGTGACGGCCGGTAGCGATCAAGAAGCGAACACGGCCGAAGCGGCCTTGATCGGCTTTCCGGTCCGGTCAGTTCGCCGGCGCCGATGCGCACTCATAGGGTTCCACGGACGCGCCGGGAATCCACAACCAGTACTTGTTGAAGGTTACGGATTCGGCAAAGATCGCAGGATTGCTGACTGTCATGGTGTAGTCGAGCCGCCGGCCATCGTCGCTCGGTGCGAACGTCTCCACCATCACGCTGTCCTCGGAGTTGGGCACGCCTGTCATGTCGGTATAGGGCCACGTAGCCCCTGTGGTTTCCACTACCAGCGTCCCGTTTTCCCAGCGTCCCACCGAATTGCCCAGCGTCGAAGGCGTCCCCGTGGGCGGTTCTCCGGTCATCCGAATCTCCCGCACCGTATCGCCCTCTTCCATGTTGAGGTAGATAACCCCGTCCCCTTCCATGAATTCCATGGGATAGGGTTGCTCCATGATGGTGGGCATTCCCTTGGCGGTACACGTCCCCAGGATGGGGCTGCTGTACAGGTCGTAGGCGTCCCGCACGGCCTGAGCCGATTCCGTGAGTTGAAACCTGACGCCTTCGAAGAGCATTGCGTCGGGGCCGCCGGCCAGCGACGTGCTCCATACGTGGAAGATATCCTCGGGCGCCTCCTCGCCGGCGAAGTCCGCCGCCGACGCCAGCCACGTAGCCGACGTGCCTTCCGTGTCCTCGGGCGACCATCGCGGCGGCGTGCCCGGCCACATGATGATTTCGGAGCCGCCCGAGATCGCCATATTGGTCAGGAATATTCGGGTTCCGCCGTCCTTGGGCGGCCATCCGGCCACGGTAACGGTGTCGCCCACTCGCACCGAGTCACTGTCGAGATCCATCCGCCTCAGGATGCTCACCGCATTGGCCTCGACTTCCCAGGAGACGCCGTCCGCGGTCAATTCGAACGACACGTGGGGATTGCGCCAGTTCACGCCGGTGACGACTCCCTCGGCTTCCACGGTCGTGCCGGGATCGAAGAATATAAACGGCGAGTGATGCGCGGCGCCGATGCACGGGGCACAGGCAACCGACGCAAACAACAACTTGCGCATGAATACGCCTTTGTCTTCAGGCTGAACTGTCGCAGCTAGACCGTGTTCACCGCCAGCGGCGCATGGGACTGCGGTCGTTCCGCGGCGGCGTTGACGATCATGTCCGGGCTGACCGGCGCGCGATTGAAGTAGTGCCCGCCCAGTGCATCGGCGATGGCGCAGAGCACGGCCGCCGAGGCACAGCCCTGGATCGGCTCGCCGACGCCCTTGGCACCTACCGGATTCTGCGGATCGGCGATGTCCACGGCACCCCACTGCATGGTGGACGGGACGTCCAGGTACGACGCGGGCTTGGCCTGGTGGAAGCCGACATTGGCGGGCAGACCGATTTGCGGATCGTAGACGTGGCGTTCCATGCACGCCATTCCGAGGCCCATCACCGCGCCGCCCTTGACCTGGTTCGACAGGCCCTGGGGATGAAGTACCGTTCCACAGTCCGCGACCCCCACGTAGTCGAGGACGTCGAACTTGCCGGTTTCAAGATCCAGCTCGATTTCGATGAAGCCGCTGGCGATGGCCGGGACAACGCCTTCGTGGCGCAGGTTGTCCTTGGCCACGCCGATGAGTCCGCTACCCGCCAGGCCGGCCACGGCCATGCGCGTGACATCGTGTATGTCTCCCGGGGCCAGTTCACCCGAGAACTTGCCTCCCAACTCGATGGCACGTTGAGCGGCAGCCGCGTAGGTGAGGCGCCTGGACGGATCGTCCGTGGCAAATACGGTTTCATCGCCGATGTCGTAGTCCTCGGGCGCGCCGCCGAGGTCCATCGCCGCGATTTCCTTAAGCTTTGCCACGGCATCCATGGCCGCCACGTAGTTGGTGCGCGTGCAGGTAAACGACGTATTGCTGCCGGTCTGGGTGGGTGCCCAGGGCAGACCGCGACGGCTGTCGCCGCGCTCGATGACACAATTCTCCCAGTTCTGCTTCAAGAACTCGGCCGCGACCCGGGAGGTGGCGGTGTGGGAGTAGGTGCCGAGGTTGCCGCAACCGGTGTGAATGTGCAGAACGCCATCGGGCGTTATCCTCACCAGACCGTCGTAACTGTTGCGGCCGGCGGAGTGGAAACACTGGCCGATGCCGATGCCGATGACCTTCGAACTATTGCTCTGCCCGCTCCGGGCACGCTTTTCCTCCCAGTTGAACAGTTTCGCACCCTGTACGAGGGTTTCGTCCTGATAGGCGCTGGTGACCGGCCCCTGCTGGCCGCCGATCGTGGCGTCGTTGCCCGCGGAGTTGATGCGGCGTATCGCGAGTTGATCGATGCCCAGTTGCCGGGCGGCCTTGTCGAGGATCGGTTCGACGGCTTCGGCGATCTGGTTCTGGCCCGGTCCGCGTTGGGGCCCTCGCGGCGGTGTATTCGTCTCCACTGGAATGCCTCGGTAGCGCATGGCCAGTGGCTGATAAAGGATGGAGATCGAGTCGGCGGCCGAATCGTTGTCGCTCCACCCGGTGTGCGGTCCATTCTCGTGGACGATGGAGAGGTCCAGGGCGGTGATGCGGCCATCCGCTCGCAATCCCATTCGAATCCGACCCTGGAAACCGGCCCGCGCCGTGCCGAGACCGTACTCCTCGGCACGGGTGATGCGCAGCATCACCGGCCGGCCGGTCTGCTGGCTCAACAATGCAGGTACCGCCATGATCGGGTAGGGCCCACCCTTGGAGCCGAATCCCCCACCGCAGGTCTCGGCGACGTACACGAGGTTCTCCGGATCGACTCCCAGCAACCGGGAGAGTCCGGGAACCATCGCGGTCTGACTCTGGGATGAACCGTGCATGACGCACTTGCCATTTTCCCAATAGGCCATGCAACTGCGCGGCTCCATGCAGTGGTGGGAGAGGCCGGCGGTGACAAAGCTCTCGTCGAGCACCGCGGCGGCTTCCTCGAACCCGGCGTCCACGTCACCGTAGGCCCATTCGGTAATCGGCCGGCCCATGGGAAGTTGGCCTTCTCCCGCGGCGGCGAAGTCGGCCGCCGTCCACTTGACGGTCTGCGTGTCGATGCTCCGGCCGGCGACATTGCCGTCACTGCGGGCGTCGGGCCCGCCCGGGTAGAGGCTCTCCAGCGGATCGAACGTGAAGGGGAGCGGCTCAAGATCCAGTTCGATGAGGTCGATGGCGTCCTGGGCCGTGGTTTCGTCCACGGCTGCCACCGCCAGAATGGGCTCGCCCACGTAGCAGGGTTCGTTGGTCAGGATCGGCGATTGCGGTGCGCGGGGCGCCTGTGCGGCGGGAATGTCGTCGGCGGTAAGCACCGCGTGGACACCGTCAAGGGCCAGGGCCGCCGACGCATCGATGCTGCGCACCCGGGCATGGGGCATCGTGCTGGTGAGGAGCTTGCAGAAAAGCATGCCCTCGGCCCGGAAATCTTCCGCGTACTTGGCCTGTCCAGTTACCTTGCCGCGTATATCCGGCGGCACAAAATCGTTACCCAGGAGCGTATACGCCATGATCCTTTCCTCCCCTCAGGACGTCCGTGCGGCGCGGAGATCGCGTACGCACGCGTAACCGCTATAGACTACCATCGATTCCACGAACGCTCATCCGAAATAGGTATCGACGCGGTGCGGGTCCCGGGCCAGGTCTGCGGCAACAAGAACGGGAGCGACGACCTCGGCATGAATCGCTTGCGTCGGAGAACTTGCGCCCGGGCGGCGCCCCCGGTATAAGCCGAGCCTACGCAGCCCGGCAAGGAGTACGCCATGAGCGAGGAACTGGTCTTGTATACCCACCCGCAGTCGAGAGGAAGAATCGCGCGCTGGATGCTGGAGGAAGTCGGCGCGGATTACAGCACCGAGGTGATCGGGTACGGAACGGATATGAAGTCCGAGGCGTACCTCGCCATCAATCCCATGGGAAAGGTGCCCGCGATTCGTCATCGCGGCGTGGTGGTGACGGAGACGGCGGCCATTTGTTCGTATCTCGCCGATGAATTCCCGGCGGCGCGGCTCGCGCCGGCCCCGGCGGAGCGAGGCGCCTACTACCGCTGGCTGTTCTTTGGCGCGGGTCCAATGGAGGCGGCGATCGTAAACCGGGCCCTGGGGTTCGAGGTGTCGGCGGAGCGCGAAGTCATGGTGGGGTACGGCACATACGGCACGGTGATGGACGTGCTGGAGTCGGCGTTGACCGGGACGAAGTACGTTGCGGGGGCGCGATTCACCGCGGCGGACGTATTTCTGGGCTCACACATCGGCTGGGGTCTTGAGTTTGAGACAATCGAGAAGCGTGCGGCGTTTGTCGACTATTGGTCCCGGATCGAAGGCCGGGCGGCGCGGCTCCGGGCAGCCGAGCTGGACGACGCGCTCGTCGCCGCGGGGGCGTGAGCGACGCTACTCCAGGAGGTTTTCCCCACCGTCGTCCATCTTCGCCGGAGGCGTCCAGTAGCGGTACTGGGGTGTCCATTCGCCTGCGTCGATTCCGGCGAGCGCAAGCAGGTTCCACATCGAACAGTAGAGATCGCCAGGTCCGAACACCGCGCTATTCTTTCGGAATACCCGGTCGCCCGACCGCTCGTAAATCACGGCGCCGGGCATGTTGTCGATACCCTCCATCACCGTTTGCTCGCGAATGTACGGGCCGCCACCGTGGGAAGCGAGGCGGAACTGCCAGTTGCGGGAATTCGCAAAGTCACGCTGGAGTCGGGGCGGGTCACGCGACAGCAGCACCACCGACATCGCGGATTCCAGGTGCACGAGCATGCCGTTGAAGGCGTCCGCCCAAAGCGTGCAGTACCGGCATCCCTGGCCCATGTTGTGGATGGCCAGGAGCCGCTCGTTGCCGCTGAACAGATCGAGCAGGGAGATTTCGCCGCTCAGGGTCGCAAAGCGGTAGTCCGTGACCGGCTGCGGTGCCGTCTTCTTGCGCAATCCGTTCAGCTTGGCGGTGAGATTGGCGATTTCCTGTTCGAGTTCGGTGATTTCACGGTTCGACATCGCGAGTTCCTTCGAAATTTGGTTTCTTGAAGAATGTTTTGGCGATTCTTGCGGCCCGAGAACACTCTATCAGTAGTCCTCCTCATAGAACGACTTTCTGTCCCTCACTCACGGATCGCTTGCCTCTCCAAGCCAACGTTACCAACCGTTGGCGGGCTACATCCTGTACTGCTTCGGCCTCCGGGTGGTTGCTCGGCGTCAGGATGCTATTCGGCTGTCTGGTCTCCGTAGACGAACCGTTCGATCTCGCCGTGGATTCGGGTGCGGGTGCTTTCTGAAGGCGGCGTGGAAAAGCGCGACACGATGATCGTGACGGCGAAGTTCAGCGCCAGTGACCAGGCGGCCTCGTGAATCCCCAGCGGCTGATAGAACAGCACACGGGTCGCATACAGCACCGCCAGACCCGTGCTGATCCCCGCCAGAACGCCTGCGCGGGTCGTGACCCGGCGTCCCGGGTAGCAGACTCCGAGGATCGCCGGCATGAGTTGCAACGCCCCGGCGCCCGAAAGCGTGACGAGCGTGACCAGGAATTCGAAGGTTGAGATGGACAGCACGTAACCGATCGCCAGTAGGGCCAGAACCGCATAACGGCCGAAGGCCACGTAGTGCCGCTGGCTGCGTCCGGGAGCGACGTAGCGCTGGTATACGTCGCGCGTGAGCACGGTCATGTTGGAGTGCAGGATCGAGTCCAGCGTGGACATGGCGGCGGCGGTCGCGCCGGCCAGGATCAAACCGGTCAGCCACGCCGGGGCGAAACGGAACAGCAATTCCGGGAAGACCCGGTCTGCCACTTCAAGATCGGGAAGGATCAGGGCGCCGCCGAGTCCCACCATCGCCGCGGGAATGTACAGGGTCATCAGGTAGATGGGCGTTGTCGCACCGAGCCATTTCATCGTCCTGGCGGATGCGGCCGTGTAAAAGCGGATCATCATGTGGGGCTGGAAGATGATGCCGAACGACAGCGCGATGGTCATCCCGAACCACACGCCCGGCGTGAAGAATCCCTCGGGTCCCGGCAGCGAGAGCAGGTCGGGGCGCTCGGCCGCAAGGCGCCGCCAGAGTTCGCCGGGGCCCCCGAAGAGCTTGTAGACCAGTACCAGGCTGCCTGCCCACACGGCCACGTACATCCACACGCCCTGGATCACATCGGTCCAGTAGACGGCCCTGAGACCGCCGGCGATGAGATAGGCCCCCGCCACGACAAGGAGAATGAGCGTTCCCAATTCGAACGAGACCCGCCCGTCGGACGCCACCGACAGAATGTAGCCCAGCCCCTGGGCCTGGACCTGGATATAGAGGATCGTGAATACAACCGAAACGATTGCGGTCAGTACGCGCACGGCCTCGCTTTCGTAGAAGTCGGCCAGCATGTCGGCGGGCGTGATATAGCCGAAACGCTTGCCCAGTGCCCAGATCCGCGTGCCGAGCGTGTACGTGATGACGCCGACGAGAACCGTCCACGCGCCGGCGGCCCAGAAGCCGATTCCGTGGGTGTAGAAGAACCCGCCGGAACCGAGGAAGGCAAACGCCGAGTGGAAGGTAGCGACCACGGTCAGGTAGAGCACGACGACGCCGACCTGACGTCCGCAGAGGAGGAAGTCCTCCAGGTCGACCGAAAGCCGCCGGTTGGCGACGGCGCCGATGACGACGGTGGCCAGCAGGTAGAGGACGATGAGGCCCGTGGCGACGACCCAGGGTTCCATTTCCGGTTCCTAGACCTTCTTGCTCATCGCCCACAACAAGACGGCGATCGTGACGACATAGATCCCGAGGAGATAGGCGAACAGGAACGGCATTCCCAGGATCCAGGGCTCGACCCGGTTGACCAGTCCGTGGACCACGGGGGGCTGGGCCAGCACCAGGCAGGCGATCAGCAGAACGGTGGCGATCCAGCCCGCCCGGGTGCGGGGAATGAAATGGGAGCGCGGCGGTCGCATGACGTGTCCCTTAGTTCCCTTGCTCTTCAAGCACCCTGGAACGCGATTTCTGCTCGATCATGCAGTTACGTCCAGCGTGGATGGAGTTCCCGGTTGCAACGGAGCTTGCCCATCACTGAATCAATGCACGGCGCGCGCCGACTGTCCGTCGGTCGCCCTGGCCACCAACATCGGTGCAACTTTGCGGGCTAGCGCCGGTTGTCGTGATGCGTGCCGTCGACGATGTGGTCGATGTCCCGCTCGATGCACGGCGGCGCGGGAACCAGCTCCCTGTCCGTCAGCGTCCCGACCCGCGTCTGCTTCTCCCAAGGCTCGGCCAGGACCGCCGAATCGTATGCGGTGACCTGGTAGTGGAGGGCATCGACCTCGCGCCAGAGCCTCTCGACAACTCTCAGGTCGGCGGTGTGAAACGACCCGTCATCCGTCAACCAGGTACCCTCATTGAAATTCGTGGTTTCCACTACGAGCGTGTCGCCTTCCCAATGACCGACGGCATCCCCCAGGTAGCTCGGGCCGATATCGGTTCGGTGACCCCGCCCGTCAGTGGGGACGGTGCGGAAATGACTTCCCGTGATGTCGTTGTAGAGAAAGACAACCTGCCCGGGGATCTGCAGGACCTTGTCCGGCGGACCGATTCGGGGTACGCCGGGCGGGAAACACCGCAACGCCGGATCTTCTTCCACCTGCCGTTCGTCCAGATCGCCTACCTTGGCGAGAAACTCCGGCTTGTAGCTGGGCCTTTCGACCGGAACCCGGGCGGGGGCCGGTCCAACAGCCTCGTCTTCACAACCCCGGATGCAAAGGGAAGCACCCTTCTGAACGGGCCTCACGTGCAACACACCGTCGCCGTTATTCCAGGTGCCGTTGAGATCAGGATGGCCGTCCGGTGTGCGCGGCACGTCGGTCTGTGCGAACAACGCTGCAGAGGTCATGCCGATCGCGGCAAACGCGACGGCAGCCCACAGGCTTCTGGAAAGGTTCATGAGACTCTCCCGATCCGAGGGTTAGTCATCCCCCGAAAGTTGGTAATGGTGTCCGTCCGCGTAGTGAATCCTGATGATGAAACCCAGGTGTGCGGTTTCGTCACGCGCAGCCAGCGCCTCGATGCGAACGGGTTTCCCTCCACCCATGAGCATCTCCTGGGTGACCTCGGCCTTGTACAGGTACGACGGCGGCACGGTCTCCAGGCGCCAGGTCGTCGTCTCGCCCGATTCGTCCTCCACGTCGAGATGCACGTAGATGTGAGGGTTGATCCAATCGATCTTCGAAATGACGCCGTTCAACGCCATTCGGCGGCTGCGGTCGAACTGACCGTCGACCGAGTGATGGGCCGTCGCCAGCGAGGCCGCCGCGGCGAGCAGGCCGCCGATTGCCGCATGGATCCAAACGCTTTTTTTCATGGACACCCCCAAAAGAATTTACCGTACGCCATCGGATGGAGTGGATCAAGTGTGAGGGAGCACGACTCGCTTGAATCGTTGACACGGACCAAGTGTTTCGCGACGCTAGTGTCGGCTATGTCTTCCGCCATTGCAGCGGGACGTAGATCGGCGCGCGTGGCAACTCGCCAGCGGCCGGCCGGCGGGGTGCGGGACAGTTAATGGAGAAACAAGATGGTGCAGAAAATGGAATCGGAAAGACGCAATTTCCTGCAGGGAGGGCTCGCGTTGGGTGGCGTGGCCGCGACCGCCGGTATGCCGTTCTGGTCGAAGCTTGCGTTGGCTCAAACCGAAGAACTCGTACCGTTTACCGACGTACCCGAGAGCTTCATGGCGCCTCCCGTTGTACCGGGAGGCATTCACTTTCTCGACACCCGCGCCATCGATTCCTTCTATACGCCCGTGGACGACTTCTACATCGTCCAGCACTACAACCAGCCCGAGGTTGCCGAGGGCCAATACCGGCTCCGAATCACCGGGATGGTGGATAGCCCGGGCGAGTTCAGTCTTGCGGACCTCAAGCGCCGGCCGAAGGTCGAAATCGACGCCGGCTTTGAATGCGGCGGCAACCGGGCCGCAGTGTTCCACGGTCTGATCGGCAATGCCCGCTGGGGCGGGCTCAGCCTGCGCGACCTGCTGGCGGATGCGGGTATTCAGGAAGGCGGGATCGAAGTGGTCTTCTATGGCGCCGACGCGGGCACCGAGAACATCCGCGACGTGGATGCGGAGCAGAACTTCGGCCGCAGCCTGCACCGTACGGACGCATTGCGAGGTGAGGTCATGCTCGCCTACGAGATGAACGGCGAACCCTTGAATCGCTACCACGGAGCGCCCCTGCGCCTGATCGTCCCGGGCTGGTACGGCGTATCGAACGTGAAGTGGCTGACACAGATTCACGTCCAGGACCGCCGCTTCATGGGGCGATTCATGGCGCGCGACTACGTCACCCTGAGCCGCCGCGATATCGGCGGCGTGGAACGTTGGGAAGAACGCTCGGTTACGAAGATGCAGCTCAAGTCATCGATCGTCCGTGTCACCCGAAATCCGGACGGTCACGAGATCGTGGGGTTCGTTTTGAACGATGGCACACCGCTGCGGTCGGTGCAGGTGAGCATCGACGAAGGTCCCTGGCAGCCCGCGGATATCGATGCCGATTCAACGCAGTTTTCCTGGAAACTCTTCCGCCATGCCTGGCGCGACGCGACTCCGGGCGAGCACACCATCGTCTCCAGGGTCACGGACATCAACGGTCAGATTCAGGCCACCGCGGACCAGCTTCCCGAAAAGCCGACTCACTGGGAAAACCATGCCCAGTTCCCCAGGACGGTGATGATCGGTTAAGTCCGACAGGCGTGCATTTCGTCACTAGTGGCGCGAAGGCGACGTTGACGATCGTGGCACTCGCAATTCGGCAATCCGACCGCAACGCCGCGAGAATGACTCGCCGGGAGCTGCGAGCAATGTCGGTCGACGATTGCGGGGATCATGGGCGGCATTGCGGCTACAATGGCGGTCTGAGGGGTAGGCACAGTCACTGGGGAATTTGCTTGGGAGGCCGAAGAAATGAACTGCAGAGTCGCGATTAGTCTTTTCATTGGGTCGATGCTGATGGTTTCGGGGAGTGCCCCGGCGCACCACGGTGGCGCGGCCTACGACGGCGGAACCACCGTGGAAGTCGTTGGCAAGGTCACGCGGTTCGAATTCGTCAATCCCCACGTTTTGATCTACGCTGCCGTCACGGATGCGAGCGGCGATGCGGTGGAGTGGTCCGGCGAACTGACCAGCCCCAATCGCCTGGCCCGCAGCGAGCGCAGCACGATCAAGTGGCACAAGGACATTTTTCAACCGGGCGATGACATCACCTTGATCGGCAATCCCGCCCGAAGCGGCGCACCGTCGTTGCGGCTGCGGGAGGTACTGAACGCCGACGGCGTCGCAATGATCGGCGGCAACTAGCTGCCGACAGGCCATCGTGGTGGTGTTCGTGTCCGCTACCTGACAGGCCCAGGCATCGAACGGTTTACGCCCATTCGACGATGCTCGATTCCAGGAGATAAATTTTCATGTGTAACTACTCGATCCGCTTGATGGCTCTGGCAATTGCTGTGAACCCTGCAATCGCCTGGTCGCAATCCCTGGATGCCGGCCATGGCGACGACCTGTCCGGCGTGTGGACCAACGATCCCGAGCCCGATACGCGGGAATTCCAGAATTTCGCGCTCAGCGGCGAGTTGCCGCCAATGACAGCGTGGGCGCTGGAGCGATTCGAGGCGGCGAAGCCCACCTTCGGCGCGCGCAGCGTTCCGGTTCTTGAAACCAACGATCCGGTCTACGCGTGCTTTCCACCTGGAACGCCGCGGGTGTACATGCATCCGTTCCCCATGGAGATCGTACAGACGCCCGGGCGGGTGGCGATGCTGTTCGAGTACGACCACCTCATACGGCAGATCTACACCGCCGGCCGGGAGCATCGAACGGATCTCGCGCCCATGTGGATGGGCGATTCCACGGGCCACTGGGAAGGGGATACGCTGGTCGTGGAGACGGTCAATTTCAACGACAAGACCTGGATTGACCGGCGCGGTGTGCCCCACAGCGACGAGATGCGCGTTGTAGAACGCATCCGCCGGGTGAACGAAGATCGCCTGCAAATCGACATTGCCATCGAAGATCCCGTCGCGTTCACCGAGCCGTGGACGGGCCAGCGTCACTACCGCCGCGTGGGCTGGGATGTCGAGGAATTCATTTGCATGGACAACGTGAACTTTGAGGCGTACGAGCGGGAAGTACTGGAGTACGAGGGCGATCCCGACTGACATTTACTACGAGTACAACGCTGTGCTACGGCAGTTTGTAGCCGACGCCAGGCCGAGACTTGCCCCAGGGGTCGAGCCCTGGTGGTGACGAGCGTGTTATCGATCGCCGGTCAGAGCTTCGCCGAAGTCCACATCGGCGCCCGATTCCTTGCCGATGCGGGTCCAATCCGCCAGAAGGTCCGTAAAGAGGTCGGGATGTTGACCCGAGACATCGGCGGTCTCACTGGGATCGTTGTGCAAATTGTATAGTTCCCATTCGCCTGAGCCGCGATTGGCGACGCGGACCAGCTTCCACTCGCCCCGATAGAGGGCCGAACTGTACCAAAGCCCGTCGCTGCCGTCGTCGTGAATGGCGGTGTCGTCCCCGCGCAAAAGACTCAGGAAGGATCGGCCGCGCGCGGGCAGTATCTCTTTGCCCTGGTACTCCGTGCCTGGATGCACCCCGCCCGCCAGCTCAAGAAAGGTGGGCATGATGTCCATGGCCGTCAGAAACTCGTCGTTCACGCCACCCTTGTTCGCGAGTGACGCGTGATGGACGAAGGCCGGGACCCGAACGCCTCCTTCGGCCTGCGTTCCCTTGTTCCACCTGAACGGTGCGCTTTGGGCGTCGCCCCAGCCGGCGACCGAAACGTAGGAGCCCGGCCTGCCGAGATTTTCGTAGCTGTTATCGATCTCCTCATCGACGGTCCGAAACGACACATCGGCGCCATTGTCCGATGAAAAAACGATAATCGTATTCTCGAACTGCCCGGACTCGCGGAGATAGTTGATGACACGGCCGACGTGGTAGTCGAAATTCTCGACCATCCCCGCGTAGATCTCCATTTTACGGGCCTCGATCCGCTGTTCCGCCGCAGTGTAGTCCGACCAATCGGCCGTGCGCGTGTAGTTCTCGAGCGAAAACCCCGCCGGCAGGACGCCCATCTCGTCGGCGCGCTGGACGCGGTTGCGAATGAGTTCGTCGTATCCGCCGTCGTAAACCCGGTCGTACCGATGCAGGTAATCGTCCTGCGCCTGCATGGGCCAATGGGGCGTGGTCGGCGTGTACCAGGCGAAAAACGGCACGCCGTCACCTTCGTGGGCCCGCAGGTATTCGATGATCTTGTCCGTGTAGTAGTTGGTTGAATAGAAATCATCCGGAAGGACGACTTCCCGACCGTTCTCCAGATAACGCCCGGGGGTGTTATCGACGAAATGAATGGCGGAGCCGCTCATCAATGCGAAGGAAGAGCCGAATCCTCGCGTGGCCGGGTTGTCGTCGATGCCGGTCCCGATGTGCCACTTCCCCGACATGTAGGTGTGATAGCCCGCGTCCTTCATCAACTGGGGCAGCGCAACGACGTTCTCTGCCAGGTGACGGTTACGGGGCCCGACCGGCACCGCACCGACCTCGGTGTACGTGCCGCTCATCAACATCGTACGGGTCTGGGAACAGGCGGGACCGACGTGATAGTTCGTCAGTCGAACGCCGCCCAGTGCCAGTGCATCGAGATTCGGCGTGCGAATCTCGGACCCGAAGGAGCCCATGTCCGTATACCCCATATCGTCGGCCATGATGAGCAGGATGTTTGGCCGCGTGTCGGCACCATCCTGTCCCTCGGACGACGGAGACTCGCAGCCGCTCATCGAGAACAGGGCCAGCGTTACGCCGGTCAGGCATAGCGTCTTTCGTTGCATCATCGGATCGCTCCTCACCGTGCCCAATAGACGGCCCGTCGAAGCGAGCCCGAAGATGGAGAGTAGGCGGACCACCCAACCCGGGCTAGTCTTCCGCTGCGGGCGTGCAGGCATATTCCCCCACCTCCGCATCCGGATACCAGACCCAGTGTTTTGCGAACGTCAACGGTTCGAGAAGATTCTCCGGATCGGCGAAGGTCATGGTGTAGTCCAGTCGATCTCCCCGTTCGCTGACGGTGAAACGCTCCTCCAGCGTCGCTGCGGTGCTCATCGGAATGCCCTGACCGTCGAAGTGACCCCAGTTCATGTTGGTCGTCGTGACGGCCAGCGTGCGGTCGTCGATCCAGCGCCCGATGGAATAGCCCAGAAGCGAATCCGGCTGCCCTTCGGCCGAGGCGTCCGGCGCCATGCGAATCGTTCGGATCGTGTCGAATTCCTCGTCGTGCCAGAGAATGTTCTCGCCGTCCTGCAAGATTTCGAAGGGGTAGGGCGCCTCCATGATCATCGGCATGCCCTTTGGCGCGCAGTTCTGCAGCGGGTTGTCGCGCGCCCAGACGAAGGCGTCGACGGTTTGCAGCGCGGCCTCGGTCAGGTTCGCGCGCCCGGATTCGGTTCGGCCCAGGTTTCTCGGCAATAGCATCGGGATGTTGTCGGGCGTGCTCCAGATGCGAAACAGGCCGAGTTCCGGCGCCGTCGTGTCGCCCACGGAAAGGCGCCTGCTCGCCGACATCTCGATGGTGCGGTCCGTCCAGCGCCGCTCGACGTTGCCCCCCAGGAGCACTTCTTCCCCGCTGCTGGTGAGCAGGTTCGTAAAGTAGAGGCGGTTCTCGGCGCGAATGGCCGGGTTTCCGGCGACGCGAATGGAGTCTCCCACCGCGATGAACGAGGGATCGATCTGCCACCGCCGCATGTTGCTTAGCGCGGTAGTGGCCATCTCCCAGACTTGCTCGTTGCCGTTCTCGTCGACAACACGCATGGATGCCTGTACGTGAGGGTTGCGCCACAGCACGCCGGTCACTTCGCCTTCCAGCTCGATCACCGTCGACGTGTCGTAGTTGCCCGCGACCGCGTGGTGCGCGAGGCTTGCGATCGGGAACCCGAAAAGGCTCAGGAGAATACTTGCACGAATCATCATCACTTCGACCCCCGGAAAATCTCGCTTTCGCAACGGCACATCACCCGCGAATTACGGCCTGCTTCGATGCGGATTAAAGATCATTCTACCCGCAAAGATTTGCATCGGACACCGAATCAGGTCTCTCCGCGCCAGTCGGGTGCAGCCCTTCGGTTTCTTGACCTGGATCGGACGAGTGATCTATTTTCCTCGGAGGGCGCGCCCAAGACACGCGATCAGGTAGCGCAGTAGATGTCGTCACTCGTTATCTTGCACGATTGATTCCACCGATATACAGCAGGTCAAGGAGTAAGCATGAAGCGATTCGCCGGTGTGATGGTTTTGTGGGTAGTGGGAATTGCCATCTCCAGAGGCAATTCGGGCGCACAGTCGGTGCAACTCGGCGCGGACTGGCCTGACTGGGCGTACGGGCTCCTCACCCCGCTCGTTCCGGGCGATCGCGTGGCGCCGCCCTGTCCTCCCACGGCCAAACCCATCGAGTGTGCCTACAGGGGTGAGCCTGTGCCGGAAGACGGCGTCAAACGAAGCCTGTCCGGTACCACTCTGACCTTCACGCGCAACGAGGCGGATGCCGACTACGGCCCGGCTGACTGGTACCCTGGCGATCATCCGCCGATGCCCGAAGTCGTTGCCAGAGGCAAGGAGTCCGAGGGTCTGCGCGCCTGCTCGCTCTGCCACTATCCGAACGGCCAGGGAAAAATGGAGAACGGCCACGTCTCGGGGCTGCCCGCGCAGTACATCCTCCAACAGTTGGAGGAGTTTGCGAACGGGTCGCGCCGCAGCGCGGACCCACGCAAGGCCAACACGAATGAGATGGCGATGATCGCGGCGGGCCTTACCGATGACGAACGGAATCAGATCGCGGAGTATTTTTCGTCGATGGAATACCGCCCAATGGTACGGGTCGTCGAGGCCGAAGAGGTGCCTCAGGTTCGTACCAGCACGAATGGCCTGATGCTGCCGATTCCCGGCGCGCCACCGATGCCGCTGGGGCAGCGCATCATAGAGGTGCCGGAGTTTCCGGAGCGAACCGAGGTGATGCGCGATCCGCGCGGCGGGTTTGTAACCTACGTGCCTGTGGGTAGCCTCGCAAAAGGCGAAGAACTCGTGACCACCGGCGGTGGAAAGACGATTCAGTGCAGCATTTGTCACGGTCCGGAACAAACCGGCCTCGGCATCGTACCGGGCATCGCGGGCCGCACGGCCAGTTACATCATGCGACAGCTATGGGATATCAAACAGGGGACGCGAACAAGTCCCCTGATGACCGCGACGGTTGCAAACCTGACCGCCGAAGACATGCTCAATGTCTCGGCCTACATTGCGTCTATCGAGCCGTGATGGTCAGGAGGCAATCTCCCGCAACGCATCCAGCACTCGATCCACGTCCGCCATTGTGTTGTAGATGTGGGGGCTCAACCGCACGCCGTTGACGATCGCTGCCGGCGCGCTGCCGATGTCATGGTCTCGATATAGCGCTTCGAATGCATCCTGGCCATCGATACCGGGCAGATCAAAAATCAAGATACCGGCGTTGATGGCAGGATCGGACGGCGTGAGAATGGACGCACCGGGGATTGCCTCGATTCCGGTGCGAAGTCGGGCGATGATCGCGCGCAGCCGCGTTCATCCATGATCAGGCCAGGCCGAATCGGAAACTGTTTTCTGACCTGCCCCCAGAACGCCTCTTCCCCCGTGGTTTCCTGTGCGGCCGCACTCAGCCAGTTTCCGCCGAGCGTTCCCAGTGCGGCGCCTTGAGCCAGACGTTTGAGCACCTCCCTCCGGGGCAGGATCCACGGGTCGCTCAAGTTCGTTTCAGCTTCCTGGTTATGCATTTCTTACAGTCCCCTGATCCGGAATTCCGGATCTTGATGCCCAGAGACACGCGGCGACGAGCGCGACGAAGTCAATTGGTGGCATTGCCATGAAGCGCGTCGGATCGAGACTGAATCCTCAGGAATAAAGTTCAGTCCCCCAGGGTGTATCTGAATTGCAGAACGTACTCCCTCAGGCGCCGGTTGAATCGTGCCGCCGAGATTGCCGGCGGCTCGGTCGCAAACAGGTTTCTCGTGGCGAATCCGACATTGGCTGCAGCGTTGATCTGCATGTTCCACGACACGTCGAACAGCCACTGGCCTTCCTCGTGAACGAATAGCGCTGTCGCTGCTGCGGTCGGATCGAGGTCGTCGTAGTCGTTGTTCAATGAGTCCCGGTAGCTCGTGTTTAATCTGACGGTATGGTTACGGACACTCAGGGATACCGGGAAAGAACCCTGCCAGTGGGGCATATTGTTCACTCCGTTCGCAAATCCCATGCCGATGCTGCGGCCAATGGCGCTACAAAGGTCGTTTGGGCACATACCGGACCGCTGCGCGACTCCCGCGGGCAGTGGAAATTCGTAGGTCGTCGTGAGGGTTACTCTCGGTGAAAAAGTGATCGCTCCGATCCTCGTATCGAAGGCCATGCGCGAGTGCAGATCCACGAACTCGGCATTCAGGTAGTCCAGGTTGGTGGGTTGGGAAACGATCAAACCAATATTCGTTTGATCGATCGGCAAGGAGGGATCCGCGGGGACGATACAACCGCCATTTTCCACGGATATCCAGTTGAGGTTGCCGTTGGCGGCTACCGTCGGAATGCCATTCACATTCTCGATACAGTTCAGATTGGACGAGACCACGTTCGCGGTCGGCGCAACAATGCGATCCGTGAACGCGATTGAAACCCAGGCGGCGCCCACACTGATGTTGTCGTTGACGCGAAAGTCAAAGCCGGCGGAGATGTTCTCCGATGTCTGTGGTTTCAGATCGGGATTTGCCTGGGTCTCGAATGCAGCGAAGAACATGCCCATCGCGCCGTATCTCACGCTGTTGACGACGATACTGGAAGGGCCCCCACCCTGGAACTGCGTCGAGGCGGCCGTCTGGCTGATGGACGGGCCCTTGAACGACGTACCCCACGAACCGCGCAGCGTGAGGCGGTCAGTAGGCGTCCAGATGGCGGCAACTTTCGGCGACAGTTCGCTGAAACCGATGTCATAGGTCTCGTCCCGGGCCGCAATCTGCACATTAACGTCGTCGTGTACCGGCAATGCGAACTCGAAGAACAGCGCCTCGACCTTCTGGGTGCCCGAGAAGTCGTTGACGACTCCAGTGGTTGCCGTTAACCCCTGGTTGACCAGGGAATCTGCATCGCGCGACACCACGTCCTCACGATACGCGACCCCAAACGCAGAACCGATCGGGCCGCCCGGCAGGTTACCGAACTCACCCGTGACCCGAAAGTCGACCGAGAAAAACTCGCCCTTGAAGCGATCGATTCGATTCGGGATGAGCCACTCCAGCAATGCCGGGTCGTTGGCGAGGTCCATAGACGTAGCGTCCGGCAACGCCGAACTCATGAACGGGTTGTAGTAGAAGCAGTCGCCCTGGCCGCGTGTGCCGGTCGCGGGATCGCAATTCGGACCGCCCAATCCATTGATCGCGTCCGGATATCGGGAGACGATGGGATCCCGGATCGCGTTGGCCACCTCACTGGTCGCCACCGAGGTGTCCGCGTGCCAAGTCCAGTTGCTGTTGATGTCGCCCTCAAGACCGATCGCTGCCCGAGCGACGGTGTTCTCGTTGAACGCGTCCATCTCCGCCAGGAACGGCATGGTTTCGTCGATGGAATAAATCGGCCCGACGCGGGGCGGCCTGGCCATGGCCATGCCCATGGCCGGCGCGCCCGGAACGAAGCCGAAGTTCGGGTCCAGACTCTGGGCGTGAAGGATGGCCGGGTGATCGAGGGGAAAGTCATAGCCCGCACCCAGAGAGACGGGTGTCTGCGGGCTCCAGACGCGACCGGTTCCCGCGTCGCCCCAGCGGTCGATATCGTCGAACCTCTGCTCGCTGAAATTGACTTCGGCGTTGATTCTCAGCGAATCGGAAAAATTGTGCGCCACACGCGCGAACGCGATGACCTGTTCGACGTTGTTATTGACGAGATCGAAGCCGTCGTCGAAATTGGCCGATTTAGCGCACTGCGTGGCCGCGGCGCCCGGGGTGCTGCCGGTGCCGACCTCCCGGATTTCCTCGTCGGCGGGGTCCACGTATGCCGGGTAGTAGCTGAACTCTCCGAATACTGCGTCGCCGCAGAAGGGATCGACCCAGCCGACTGCAGTCATGCCACCGCCACTCGCGTACCTCAGGCCGTACTCGTTCTGCAGGCCGAGGCTCGTATCCGGGTTGACATCGACGGTACCCTGAAAGGCATCGTCGATGTCTCTGCGTACTACCAGCTCCTCGGCGTGATACTCCAGCGCCGCGATAAAGTTCGTATCGTCATTGCCGCCGCCAAACAGCGCCGCGAACGTGGCGTTCGCCGCACTGGGTTGCTCGCCCAGCATCCGGTTGTCAAAGGAGAAATCGAATCCCCGGAAATTGTCCTTGGTGACGAAGTTTGCGACGCCTGCGACCGGATCGGAACCGAAGATCGCCGAGCCGCCGTCCAGCAGGAGTTCTACCCGCTGGATCGCGATGCGGGGCACCAGGGAGTTGATGTCGACCCGATTCCAGCCCGTGCCGTCGGGCACCGGGTAACCGATCGTTCGTCGACCGTTCAGGACCGTGAGGGAGTTTTCGTCACCCAGGCCCCGTAGATTGATCGTGGCGTTACGATTCGCCCGGGACCGTGCCATGCCGCTGGCGTCGGTCTGGCTGATGCCGTCGTTGCTGAAGTTCTGGGGTACGTTGTCAAAAAAGAACGTGGCCAGATCGGCCGGCGCGAAGTTCACCAGATCCTCACCGTCAAAGACGGTCACCGGCGAAGGCGAGTCGATCCCGGTGTAGAGGTATGAACCCGTCACCACGATTTCCTCCAACTCCGCGCCTTGTTCCTGCGCGAGCGTTGGCGTCATGAGAGTCGTTGCAAACGCACCGATCATGGTGCCGTACCGGAATTTTCCTGATGTATTCATCGCTTGCCCCCACTTGAGTCAGCGAGATATGTCGGTATTTTTCTCGTTCTCGCTACATGTGTGCCGTCCCGCATACTATGACATACGAGGTATTGATTCAAAAGCTACACGACAGCGCTCGTTGGACCAGTCGCACTGGCCAGCAGGCGCATCTGATAGGATAAACGCGACAGCGTGAGGGTGCCCGACTTGATAGCAGATTGCTTGTGACTCATTCCCCTCCAGTTCATGTCATCTTCGGTGGGCTTCTCTGCCTGGCATTTTTCACGGTTTCCCAATCCGCGGAGACGTTCGGCGCGCGTCTGACAATGATGCCGATAGAGGTGGCCACGCGAGCGAACGTGACGGGGTCGGGTTCCGGGTCGGCCACGCTCGACGGCAGGCGACTGCTCGTCAGTGGGTCGTTTTCCGGGCTGCGAGGACCCGCAACTGCCGCGCGCCTTCACGAGGGCCCTGCACTGGGGATACGCGGCGCTCCGCTCTTTGACATTGATGTGGAGTCGACCACCGACGGCACCTTCTCGGGCGACGTGGAACTGACCCCTGAACAGGTCGACGGCCTCCGTCAGGGACGCCTGTACATACAGATTCACAGCGAAGCCGCGCCCGACGGCAATCTTTGGGGTTGGCTGTTGCCGCAGATATGAAGCAGGTTCTTTCCACACGTCGCTTCATCGACGTGGCCGTGATAGTTGGCGCCATATCCGGCCTCGCGACTTTGCTCGCCCCGGATACGGCCGATTCCCAGGCCCCGGCAACGTCTGGAACCTTCACGCCGCAACAGGCGGCGGCGGGTCTCGTCGCGTATCGAACCCACTGCGCCAGTTGCCACCGGCCGGATCTGGGCGGTCTCAACGAGGCGCGGCCGCTGGCGGGAGCGGACTTCATGAACGTCTGGGGCGAGCGCACCGCGCAGCAACTCATCCTCTACACGCAACTCACGATGCCCTCGACACCGGGTATCCCGGGGAGCTTGGGCGAACAGGCTTACACCGACATCGTCGCCTTCCTGCTGCAGGCTAACGGTGCGCAGCCCGGCGGCGAGACGCTGACGGCGGCGACGCAAACCGTCATCGGCAGCATCGCCGACGGCGTCATGCCCGACGTTATCCGTCAGGCCGCGACAGCGGCCGTGCCTGCCGGGCAACCCGGTGTACTGACCGGGCTGAGCGGATTGACGGTCACGGGCACGGTGGAGGAGTTCGTGCCGGTCACGGACGCCATGCTGCGCGATCCCAGCCCTGACGATTGGCCGATGATCAGAAGGAACTATGAGGCGTGGAGCTATAGCCCGCTGACCGACATCAACCGCGATAACGTCGGGGAGTTGCGCCTGCAGTGGGCATGGGCCATGACCGGGGGCGGGAGGAGTCAGCCCGCGCCCATCGTCCAGGGCGGCATTCTGTATCTCGTGAACATCGGCAACCTGGTCCAAGCGCTGGATGCCGCCACCGGCGAGTTGATCTGGGAGCACTACGTGGGCCCCAATGTGGCCGCCGGGGCGATGCGCGGGCTTGCGATTTACGACGACAAGATCTTTTTCTCGACAAGCGACGCCCGCGTCGTGGCACTCGACGCGCGCTCCGGTGAAGTCGCATGGGATACTACCGTAGGCGATCGGTCCGAAGG
>JAKZVH010000014.1:0-8661 GCA_047516145.1 Gammaproteobacteria bacterium | reverse complement strand
GCACAAGGGTCCGCCGCACCCCTGCATCACGCGAACCTGCGCCGCCACCGGCTAAGCGGTGCGAGCGCGCGGCGCAGTGCCGGTGCGCGTACGATGCGCGCCTCGAGCGCGATCTCCGCCCCCGCCAGCGCAAGCCGCGCGCGGCGCAGGCGCGTGACGGGCCCCGCGCGCCCCGCCCCCGCGTCGGCGCACCCGGCATCTGTGCCGCCGCGGGCGCCGAGCAGCGCGAAGTCCTCGGCATAGAGCGCCTCCACGAGGCGCCGGGTGGCGGCGTCGGCACGCAATGAGGCCGACGTCTCCGGCGCCCGGGCGGAGACGTTGCGCCGCGCCAGCGGGGCCTGCGGCAGTCCGAGCCGGTCGCGCAGCCGCGCGAAGTCGGCGTCGAGCGTTTCCACCGCACCGACGAACGAGAGGCCCGCGGGCCGCGCGAGCCGCACCCCGAACAGCCGCGGCGGCTCGCCGCCGGGCAGGAAGTCGACCTGCGGGCGGGCATGGCAGGCCAGGAAGTACAGATGTCGCAACTCGATGCCGAGCGGTCCGTAACGGCGCGCGGCGTGCTCGGCACGAAAGGCGAGCGCCTCGCGCCCCCACAGCCCGCGCGTCTCGGCGAGAAGCTCGGCGAGGAGTTCGGCGAAGTCGCGCAGCGACCCGTAGGTTCGCGGCTGGCGCGGCGCGCCCGCCGCGATGAGGCGGTTCGCGTGCAGCCAGGTCGACTCGAATCGCCGCCAGGGGTCGCGCAGGAAGGTGAACGTGAAGTAGTCGGGATACAGTGCGATGGCGGTGGCCGTCGGTACGATGCGGTGTTCGAGCGGTCCGGGGTACCAGTACGGACGGTGGGTGTAGCGGCCCGCGCCGTGGGCGAGGAACCACTCGTGCACGGCAGTGCTCGCGCATTTGGGCATTATGACGTAGATGCAGCGGTAGCGATGCGAGATCACGGCAGCCGTCCTTCGCCGGCCGGCTCGGGCAACGACGGTTGAGGCGCGCCCTCGATCCCGGCGAGTGCCGGATGCCAGCCCGGACGCACGGCTTCCGCCTGGGACAGGAAGTCATCGTCGTCCATCTCCCAGGTGTGCCGGTCGCCGTGCCGGACCAGCACGTAGCCGGCGTCGTGGGTGCGGTAGACGCCGCCGCCGGTGCGAAGCACGTCGTCGATGAGCGCCTGGTCCACGTGACGCCGGACCCGGCGCCAGCCGCCCGCGCGATCGAGGTCCGCCCTGGCGATGAGCATGGCGCCGCCGGTGATGGAGCGGGACCAGGTCTCGCTCCGCACCGGGCGGCGCCGGACCGTCCGGTCCGAGCTTGGCAGATAGACGGTCGCGGGAAACTTGCCGACGAGCGCCGCGCCGGAGTACTCGTGCGCGAGCACGAGGTCCCAGAGGTGCTCGGCGCCGTACACGTCGTCGTCGTCCATCTTGGCCAGCAGGGTTCCGCTCGCTTCGGCCGTGGCCGCGTTCAGCACCGAGCCGAGGTTCTCCCGCTCGTCGAGACGCAGCACCTTCACCGGATGCGCCAGACCGGTGACGGCGCGTTCCACTGCACCCGGTTCGAAGCCCGGACCGTGCAGGGCCAGTACCAGTTCCAGACGCGGATAGCGTTGCCTGGCGACGTTCGCCATCGCCCACGTCAGGAGCGCCGGACGACGGGTCGCGAGCAGGATCGACACCAGGGGCGCCTCCGGCGGATCGGCGAGCGCGGCTTTGCAGACCTGACGGGCGCGGGCGCGCAGGGAATGGTCGCGCAACGCCGCGCGCCGCATGCGGATGCTGAGCGATTCGCGCGCCGCGGGGCCGGCATTGTCGATCCCGGCGGTCATGAGTTCGTGGAGTTCCGCGCCCAGCAGTTCCTCAAGCGCCGGGTCGCGGTCCGCCAGGTGGACGGGCACGCCGCACGCCGCCAGGCGAGCCAGGGTGCCGGCGCGTTCGACCGCGTCGGGGTGGAAGGCCCACACGTCTTCGAGGTGGTGGCAGTGCCGGAGCGCGTTTCGGTCCGTGGCCGTGACCACGCGATGCGCCCCGATCCCGGGCGGGAGCAGGTGCCGCGGCCCCAGGGCCGCGACGCGGTGCTCCACCTCCCGCACCCAGTCCATTGGATTGTGCTCGGCAGGGTCGAAGGCGGGAACTGACAGCGCGCGCGCCTCGGACAGCAGGACCACCGGCACGTCGAGGCTTACCGCCGCCGCTTCGGCCAGCGTCTCGGCCAGCACGACGTCCACGTGCCGGCCGTCCAGGCGATGCGTCACCCGCGATGATGCCCGGAACACGGCCCGGGCGCGCCCGCCCAGTACGGCGATCCCGGCGCCGAGCGCCGGATCCCCGTGCGCCCGCGCCGGCGTTGCCGGGGCGGACGGCACCGGCAGCCTGTTGCGTGCGTGGTGCAGTTGCCAGCGCAACGCCCCGGCCAGCCACGTGAGGAACCGCCACCCGGTGCGAAGCCCTCGCACGTGCCGCGCCTCGGCCCATACCCGGGCCGCGGCGGCGCGCATGCCCCGGCGCTTCCACGGAAGCCTACCCCGGCGGCCGATGCGGAGCGCGTGGCCAAGGGCCAAGCCCGGCTCCAGCGCCGTTGCCTTCACGGTCCGTGCGTCACCGAAGTCCGCCGCGGCCAGGCCCGTGCGCCGGGCGCGATGGAGGGCCCACGCCCGGGCGATGGACACACGCGCGTCGTCCTTCAGGAGGGCGGTTGCGGTCACCGCGTCGCCGAGTGCAACGCACAGTGCATGTACCAGGCCGCGCCGGAAGATCGCGGCAGCGGGGATGGTGACGTGCAACGGCGAGTTCGGGAATTCATCGAGTGCCGGGCGCTCGGGTGCGACCCGTACCCTCGGGTCCGGTCCGAAGTGCTCTTCGAGCCGGGCGAGATCTTCGTGGCTCCGGCCCGGCGGCATCTCGATCCGGACCACCAGGTCGCCGGCCGGATCGGCGAGCAGCGCCCCGGCGACCTCGATCACGCGGCCGGCCGGCGACTCCCCGGCTTCGACCGTGACCACGTGCCCGGGCACCGCGAAGGTCCGGCCCGGCGAGACGTGGCGAAAGCCGGGATTCGCGATCAGATGGGCGATCTTCGCGCCCTGGAGGTCCTGGTCCCGCTCCTTTCTCTCCCGGTTCTCCGCCCAGCGTCCCTGGTGCCAGGCGAAGGCCTCGCGCACCGGCACCAGTAGCCCGCCCCTGGTTTGTACCCGGTAGCCGAACTCGGTGTCCTCCCCGCCGTAGCGGGTGAACGATTCGTCGCAGCCGCCCACCTCGTGGTAGAAGGCCTTGCCGATGCCGAAGTTGTTGCCGGTCACCGCCCGGAACAGGTCGTCGTGTTTCGAGGTCAGGTCGCCGGTGCGGGCCATGTGGCGCTCCGACCAGGGCGGGTCGAAGGGCCGGTCCGCGAACAGGTCCCGGAGCGACCCGGGCCGGTGACGGATCGTCTCCGCGTCGATGCCCGCTCCCGACACGTACGCGCAGAAGCCGAGCGTCAGCGCGTCGGAGACGACGTGGTGCCAGCGCGCATGGGCCGCGAGCAGCCCCGCTTCCGCGATCACGTCGGCATCGAGAAACACGAGGACGGCGTGCGCCGCGACGCGTGCGCCGGTGTTACGCGCCCTCGCGAGCCCGAATCCGCGTCTCTCCTGACGCACCACCTTGATGTCGAGGGGTGTTGACGCCGGGGGCGACAGTGGCGTGCGCGAGCCGTCGTCGACGATGACGACTTCGACGAGGTCCCTGGGGTAGCTCTGCCCTTCGAGCCCGGCCAGGGTCCGCGCCAGTACCTCGGGCGCTTCGTAACAGGGCACGATGACGCTGATCGGAAGGGTGGGCCTGAAGGTCCCGGCGTCCGGCAGGTCCACTTGGCGCCAGTCGTTGTCGCGCACCGCAGCCGGCCGCGGGCCGGGGGCGTGGAGGTCATGTGTGATCCCTTGCCGCTTCATCCGCTTCCTACCTGTTATTGGTGACAGGCGGACAATAGTAAAAGAATAGCGTACCGATTGAAAGGAGAAACGGAGACAGGGGCAAGGGTCGTCATAGAAAGCGGCAGCAGCCACAAAGGCCATGGCATGAGAGGTGCTCCATGGGTTTGACTTGCCGGACCCAACCACTTACATTCTGCGCGTTGGACGCGCCTCGCCACGCGGCGACGCCCGTCACCGATTGATGGCCGGGAATGGTACATGTTCACTCATTCGTGGACGGTTACTGTCTCAGTTACACTGTCGGATTACGCTTCGCGAATCCGACCTACGCCCTGTCCACTTTTACTCGGTAGTTGACCATATGGCATACAATGACCAAGCCGCCTTTCTTGTCCCCTTCCTTTGCTGCCCTGCTTGTCCTGCGCGAAGCGAAGGACCCAAGCGAGGGGTGAGGAGGAAACCCGGAAAACGAAGCCAGTTTGTTCCTCCCCTTTGTAAGAGGAGGGTGAGCTAGGCATGCCCCCGCGAAAGTGTACTGTCCCATGTGATTGGCTAGACTCTGATGCTATCATGCGCGTCATTGCCTATGTGCACCAAAGGAGGGGCACGGCAGGGCGGGGGGTGTCGTAAGAGATGAACCCCCCTGGCCCCCTCATCAGGGGGGACGGCTCTAAACAGTCCCCCTGATCAGGGGGATTGAGGGGGTTGCCTTACAAATGACTGAGGCACCGAAGGAGACGGTGGAACTGGGCAACGCATTCGTGAACACAGATAAGGACGACGTCAGATGCTTCTTCCTCCGGACGCGGTTTTCCTAGCTTTGATCGGGGGTCTCGTCACTTTCGGCGCTTCCGTGTTGATTGTCGTCACCAAGCGCTGGCAGGGTGTGTTGACCTTCGACGTGTTCACGGGACCGCAGAAATTTCACCACACGCTCACCCCGAGGATCGGCGGGCTTGCCGTGTTCGCCGGATTCTGGGCGGCCGCGGGGACGGCCGGTCAGCCACTGCGTGAGCTACTGTTCGCTCTTGGCATGAGCGGGGTGTTTGCCTTTTCGGCCGGTCTCGCCGATGACGTCACGAAACGGGTTTTGCCCATGTTGCGTCTATTCATGATGATCCTGTCAGGCGTGGTCTTCTGCATGATGACCGGTTACTCCGTGACGCGCGTGGAGCTTCCCCTGATCGATACGATCCTGGAGTTGCACGCTGTCTCGATCGCGTTGACGGCCGTCGCCATTGCCGGAGTGGCGAATGCCGTCAACGTCATCGACGGCTTTCATGGGCTTGCGGCCGGGTCGGTGATCATCATGCTCTCGGCGCTTGCGGTGGTGGCCTCCTTTGCCGGAGACCACGAGCTGGTGATGCTCACCGTTGTGCTCACGTCAGTGCTCGTGGGATTCCTGTTGGTGAATTTTCCGTTCGGATACGTCTTTTTGGGAGACGGCGGCGCCTATTTTTCCGGGTTCCTGCTGGCCTCGTTGGCCGTCATGCTGCCCATGCGGAATCCCGAACTCTCGCCCTGGGTGAGTCTCCTGATCCTGTCGTATCCCGTCCTGGAAACCGTGTTCTCTTCTATTCGGAAAACGATTCGTCAAGGCCACAGCCCGAGCCAACCGGACCGGGTGCACCTGCACATGCTGGTCTATCGACGTTATGCCAAGAGGATCGGGAAAGCCATGGGCCGCGAACGGTGGTCCAATCCGCTGACCAGCGTGCTGATGTGGGGAGGGATCATGACCAGTGTGGTATGCGTTGTCGTCATGCCTTACACGCGGGAATGGTCGATCCTGGCGATCTCGCTGCAAGCGGGGCTGTACGTCCTGATCTACCGTCGTGTCGCCCTCTTACGCCTCCCCCGGATCATGAAGCGGTCTCTCTAACGGAGGGGAACCGGCGACGACGGGCCCGTCCCGGGGGCCCTCTCAGCTATGCGATGATGCCATATGTCTGCCGTTTGTTACCGAAATAGATCTATTTATACGCTTTAAGGTGGTCTGCGACCCAAAAGTTGATCCGGTACGGAGGTGATTTTTCTGGCAAAATGAGCCTGAAGGAAGGAGGGGGATTTTGCCATGAAAAGGAAGTGTGACACGGATGAGCAGATTGGGTTTGTGTTGCGCCAAGCCGAGACGGGGACGCCGATCGGGGAAGTGTGCCGCAAGACGGGGATTTCGGAACAGACCTTCTATCGCTGGAAGAAGAAGTTTGCGGGGATGGGCGTGGCCGAGATCCGACGGTTAAAGCAACTGGAAGAGGAGAACCGACGCCTGAAGACGTTGGTCGCCGATCTGACGCTGGACAAAACGATGTTGCAGGAGGTGGTGCGCCGAAAGTGGTGAGGCCCTCCCGCCGCCGGAGCCTGGTGGCTTGGCTGCGGAGGGCCTATCAGGTGAGCGAACGACGGGTGTGCGGGGCGACCGGGTTCGCCCGTTCGTCCCAACGCTACCGGTCCACGGCTGATCCGCAGGACGAGTTACGGCAGCGGCTCAAGGAGTTGGCGGCGGCCCGAGTCCGGTATGGGTATCGCCGTCTCCATGTGCTGCTTCGGCGAGAGGGCTGGCCGATCAACGCCAAGCGGGTCTATCGTCTGTACCACGAGGAAGGCTTGAGCATCCACCCCAAGACGCCGCGCCGCCGGCGTTCGACCCGCTACCGGTCTGGCCGTCCTGCAATCGAGCGTCCCAATGACTGCTGGACGATGGATTTTATGGCGGACAGCCTGTACGACGGGCGTTCCTTTCGGATCCTGACGAGAGTGGATGGTCATAGTCGTGAGAGCCTAGCCACGGTCCCGCGCCCGAGCTTTCGGGCGCAGCAGGTTGTGGAGATCCTGAATGGCCTCATTCAGACCCGGGGCAAGCCCCACCCCATCCGTTGTGACAATGGCCCGGAGCTTGCCGGGCGGGTCCTGGATCAATGGGCGTACTGGAACGACGTCGAACGAGACTTCTCGCGACCCGGCAAACCCACGGATCATGCGTCTATCGAGGCGTTCAATGCGCGCCTACGGGCCGAGTGCTTGAATGCCTCCTGGTTCTTATCGATGCACGACGCCAGAGACCGGATCGAAAGTTGGAGACAGGACTACAACATCGCTCGGCCGAACTCGGCGCTCGGTAATTTGACGCCGAGGGCCTTCGCGCGCCAAGCTCACGAGGCCAGAAAAATCGCATAGAAGCTGGACCAACTTCGGGGGCAGGTCCAAGTCTGCCAGAAATCGCATTGCTCGTGGCTCAGTTTTTGGGGAGACCCTCATTGTCACTGTTTGACTCCTGCGCACCTTGTGTCGATGCGCTTTTGACACGTTCTCAACTTCTTTGTTACTTGCGCCTTGCGTGGCACATGCGTCTATAGCAGTTGGTCTATGTGCTAGAACTTCGCTCGAAGCAGTCCATTTCTTTAAGGCGCAGGAATACTCGCAACCTGCGTGGCATACTTCGCCCTTTACCTCATCACTACCGTACATTTTTGCAGCAACACGTCATGCCGAAGGCTCTGGCGAACGTTCAGGTTTTCCTATGTGCACGTTTGCATCATACTCGGGGGCCTTTGCTAGCATCCTTGGATCCGGTTTCGGTGACACCTGCTTCCTTTCTTCTCTCTCGTCCCTTGCTTTGTACTTCTCTTCGTATGTCTGGAGCACTGCGTGGAGTGTTCCTCCTATCGCTTCAGGGTCTACGATCAGTGCCTTTCCAGCCTCCCTGTAGCGCCATTCTTGCAGGCTATTCCGGTGTTCTACCATTACCCCCTGAACCCGGATGTTCATTGCTGCGCCTTTTTCTCTGATGCTCTTTTGTGTTTCGTAAGCAAGCGTCTCATATAGTTCGAGCAGGTTGTGGCTTCGCGGAGGGGTTTCCCCTTGTCTCATGATCAGTGCTTTTAGTGCTATTTCGATCCCGAATACCTGCAGAACGACCATTGGTATGAGGAGTGACCGTCTTCGTGCCCTATCTTCTTCCGGACCTTTCGTCTTTTTTTCAAATTCTTCACCCAGCGTAGTACCAGCATGGTACATCGCAACGGCTGTCGTGATGTTACTATTCGCATCTTTTTTGTTCATTTTTTACCCCTGCAGGTCGGCATTGTTCTGGACTGGAGCGAAGTTGTCCATCGTGTCCATTGAATCACACTCGTCTTCGTCCGTAGCAATTCCTTTGGTCCTGGCCCTAAAACCTAGCCATGGGTTCTTCCAATTGCTGATCTACATGATCTTGCGTTTCTACCCTTTTTGCTGGGCATCAGCGATCTCCTCTGATGTTCTATCGAACAACATACTGTGATGTCGGTTCTGCGCAACTCACTCGGTCAAGCAACAGCGGTTTTTTCGGCAACAGATTCAAACAAGGGCAACCTCATAATTGCCAGTAAATGTGACGGTCCTTGCGAGTCGTGACAATCTTCCTCCACTCCCAGCCGCTTCTTCCATTGAACCACTCGCCTGTAGCATGCTGTCCGTAGGTACTCGCCATTTTCTGTGTGTCGTACTCCACCGGACCATCGGACATTACGACCAAAGACGGCCGACAGTAGTTGAAGACCTCCTTGCAATAACCACTTTCGCGCCCGTGATGCGACGCAACGAATACATTGACGTATGCCAGTAATTCACGGACGTGCGAATTCTCGAGAAGTGCAAGCCAGCCAGCACGTTCGAGATCACCGGGCAGCACAAAAGAGACAGAGCCGACATCAAGAAACGTAAGTAGGCTCAGGTTGTTGGTATCCGTAAACGTCGGATAGTTGTTGTGGAAGGTCCAAGCT
>JAKZVH010000013.1:0-4254 GCA_047516145.1 Gammaproteobacteria bacterium | reverse complement strand
GAACTGAATCGCGACCGATTCGTACCGGACGTGTACGGCGCAACAGCGTCGGCACGGCTGTATCGAACTGGGGATCGGGTTCGGTTTCTCGCGGACGGACAGCTGGAGTTTCTCGGTCGTGTCGACCAACAACTCAAGGTTCGGGGTTTCCGGGTAGAACCCGAAGAAATTGAACGGGCACTCCTGAGCCACCCCGATGTCCGTGAGGCCGCCATCGTGCAAGTACAGAATCGGGTGAACGGCCTGGAGGCGGAGACCCACGATGTCACCCGGTCTCGCTTGGTGGCCTATGTCGTCTCAGCCCCCAGTTCGCGCGAGGCGCTCGATTTCCGGGATTTCCTGCGCCCGCGACTCCCCGATTACATGATTCCAAACAGCTTTGTCGTCCTCGACTCTTTGCCGCGGACAGCGAGCGGAAAGGTGGATTTCCGCGCGCTTCGAAACACCCCCACGTCCGACGCGGCAACTGCTAGCTATCAGGCACCTGCGTCGGCGGCCGAACACACATTGGTGGCAATCTGGCAGGATGCTCTCGGCGTTTCCAGGATCGGCGTCAACGACAACTTTTACGAACTCGGGGGCGATTCTCTGCTCAGCATCAGGATCCTCGCCAGCGCGACCCGGGCCGGGCTAGACATTAGCCCGGTGGACTTCTTCGCCCGGCCGACAGTAGCGGAACAGGCGCTCATCGCGACGAGCCCGGCGTCACCGCCTCCGGATTCCCGGACCGGGGACGACAGGCGACTGCAGAAGGACGAACCCTTTGCCCTCGCGAAACTCGATCAAGCCGGCTTCGCGGCGATTGCCCGCCAGCTGGGGAAGGCATCTGACTCCTAGTCATTGACTCAACGGATCGACCCAATGCCTGATTCGTGCGGCAAGCGCCATCGCATGGTTGTGCAACACGTCGCCGGTGTCGATTCCGGGGATATACACCGGGTTTGGATCCCGGTCCATTACCCGAAGCCAGCGTAGCCGTGGGTCGGCATTGCTCGCGATCCCGCGACCGTTCGTGAGGATCGTCTGGATGTTTCCCGCACAAGGCCTCGGGCGGTAGCGTTGCGTCGCTCGTAGATGGGTTTCGCGGACCTGACGCTGCCGGATCTCCATGTGATTTCCGTACAACGGATCCCAATGGAGTACCTTCTCGACCACGGCGTGCCACTTGTCGCGCAAGAACGCACGACGTTCCGCGCCACGCAGGGTGCAAACCTGGGTCAGGAACAGACGGCCGCGGTCCACGAGGAATCCGCGGATCCCCGAAGGGCGTATCCTGTTTTGCTGCGGTGCACCTAGCTCGTCGTCAACGGAGGGATCCAGCGCGATCACTAGTGCGGGTGGGCGACCATCTTCATTGAGCTGGCGGGCCATTTCCACGACCACGTTCACACCGAAACAGATACCGAGAAGGACCAGGGGCGCGTCCATGAAGCGCTCACATTCCCGCACGTATTCGCTGGCGATACCTTCGATGCTGTCGGGTGGTAAGTCGCCGCCGACGAAGGTTCGTGACTGAAGGCCATACAGCGGTTGATCCCGACCCAGCGCCCGCGCCACCTGCGCCAGCCCGACCACGTTGCCGCCGATACCTGAGACCGCGACGATCGGAGGCCGGGCGCCGAAGCGCTGAATGCTAACCAGGGACGAGGCTGGTGCGTCCGGCAATTCCAGCGCGCCGAGCAACCGGCGTACGCTCCCCGCGGTGAACAGCGTCGACAGGGGCATGGCCCGGCCGAACTGTCTCTCGATCTCCACGAAGGCCATCGCGGCCTGGATGGAGGTGCCGCCGACCGCGAAGAAATCGTCGTCGGGACCGATGTCGTGATTGCCAAGCGTCGCGCGGAAGATCGCGAGCATGGCATCGCCCGCATTTGCCGGCGGGGCGGTGGTCTGTATTTGTGGAACCGGAGCTTGTGGAGCGTCAGCGTTCGGCGCTTGTTCCGCGCAGACCGAGCACGTCACGGAGGGTGCGATTCGCCGTTTGAGTTCACCAACGCAGCGGGGCAGACCCGCAGCAGCAGCTTCTATGGCGCCCTTGCCGGCTTCCAGGATCTGCCGCGCTGTTTCGGTAGTGACGACACCCGGGTCGTGCACGGCCGTCAGGGTGATTCCCTGGGAACCGGACTCGATGGCGAGAGTCATGGGCAGCGCCGAGTCCATTGGTCCGTGTTCAGGCTCGACGGTCAATGGCCCGGTGGACAATGCGCTCACCAGGGGTGACTGCAACAGAACGAGCAGATCGAACAGTGGGGCGTCTGCAGCGATGCCGCTCCATCGATGCTGGTCAACCGGTGATACGTGCTCGTAGGCGATCCGTTCGCTCTGGGCGCGCTGAATTCCGAGGAGCCACTCGACAATGGGAAGATCATCATTCAGCAGAAAGCGCACTGGAACGTTGTTGATGAACGACCCAACGATGCTCTCAACCTGGGCAACTTGCTGTGGACGGCCGGAGACCGTGAGGCCGTAGACCACGTCGTCCTGGCGTGTGATCAGCGAGACAACCAGCGCCAACAGGCCCTGGAGCAAGGTGGCGGATGTCGCCCCCAGGTTGCGCGCCGTTACAGTGAACGCGGATGAGGTGGCGACCGACAGGGCAATCGTGGCACTGGATTGACCGTCCGCGGTCCATTCGGCTCGAACTGCTCGCGAGCTGAACAGCAACGATGGTTTTTCGAAGCCGGACAGATACGCGGCCCAGTACGCCTGCGCCGCTTCCTCCGGCTGAGCGTCGAGCCACTCCAGGTAACTGCGAAACTGGCCCGCCGGTTCCGACATGCAACGGTCGAGGGTCGCATAGCCCTCAAACAGCTCATTGAACACTATTTCTGCTGACCACAGGTCGAGGATCAGATGGTGGCGAGTCAGAATCAGCAGCGACTCGTCATCCGTCACACGAATGACCGTCAGCCGGATCAGCGGAGCCCGGCGGAGGTCAAAACCGAGGCCGCGGTCACGGGCGAGCAATTCAGTTCGAATCGAGTCTCGCTCCGCCGCCGGCCGGTCGCGAAGGTCGACGTAGGACGGCGACGACTCGACCCGCGTCATGACCACCTGTACCGGTTCAGGCACCTCCTCCCAGACGACCGCGGTCCGCAATGCTCCGTGTTTCTGTACGACCCGTTGCCATGCCTGCGAGAAGCGCGTTTCGTCCAAGTCGCCGCGTAAGCGAAACCGAAACTGATTGACCAGCGTGGACGCCCCCTTGACCCGCAAACTGTGCATGAGCATCAGATGCTGCATCGGCGCAAGTGGGTAGATGTCATCGACGTTATCGAGTTCCATGTGCAGGTTCTAGCCGTTCAGCTCGTCTTCAGGGTCTTCACCAAACTGTGCAAGGATGTCCTCCATCTCCTGGGCGCTGACGGGCCTGCTCACGGTCGTGGTCGCTTGCAGTGGAATCTGAGCATCTTGTACGGCGAGCAGCGCCGCTTCTCCGATCGTCGCTGCATCAAACACATGGCGAGGTGTCAGGGTGATTCCGGTGTCACAAGCCCGCGCTGCTATCTGCATCGCCTTGATGGAATCGCCGCCCAAGTCCAGGAAGTGTGCGTCCATGTCCAGGTCCGACAGCTCCAGCACCTCCTTGTAGATCTCGGCAAGCCTTCTTTCCATCGGTGTTTCTGCTGAGCGTAGGTTGGCAGCGGCGCCCACATCGCCCGGTAGAGGAAGTGCCCTACGATCAATCTTGCCGCTGGTTGTTGATGGAAAGGCGTCAAGCGCGACGTACGCCGTGGGAATCATGAAGCGAGGCAACCGGCCGGCCAGCCACTGGGACCACTCGCGCCGGGAAAGGACCTCCTTGGAATGGCTGATCAAGTAGGCAACGAGCGTTGGCGCGCCGTTGACCTCCTGGATCATCACGAGGGCTTCGCGCACCGATTCATGCTCACGAAGTGCAAACTCCACCTCCCCCGGCTCCAGCCGTTGCCCCCTGAACTTGAGCTGCTGGTCCGCTCTCCCCACGTACATGAGGTTTCCATCTGCCAGGTAGTGGCCAAGATCGCCAGTGCGATACAGCGGGCCTTGCGTCTCAGCCAGGAAAGGTGCCGTGACGAAGCGTTCGGCAGTCAGTTCGGCGCGGCCCAGGTAGCCGACGGCCAGGCCGTCGCCACCCACGTAGATCTCACCCACCGCACCGAAGGGTACCGGCTGCATGGTGTCATCCAGTAGGTATAGCGTCGTGTTGCGTACTGGCCGGCCGATGGGCGTGTTGCGGCGCCCGTCGAGTTCCCGTGGTACCGGGTACAGGGT
>JAKZVH010000012.1:0-25086 GCA_047516145.1 Gammaproteobacteria bacterium | reverse complement strand
GCCCTACACAGTACAAGCTTCGCGAATATCGGAAGTAGGCCCTGCTAACCGGGCCAACCTTTCGTGTAGCAATTCCTATGTGCGAGAGCTGGGCATGGCAACTTCCCCGGCTGGGCGCGGCCCAACATGGATCGAGACGCTAACACGGCCATCCAGCGCCCCAAGTATCTTCATCAGCCTATCCAGCGTGAAACGCCCGAGATCGGCGTTGCGGATTCGCGAGAAATCTGCCGCGGCAAAGCCGGTCCTGCTCGCGGCCTTGCGAACGGTCAGTTCGCGTTCATCGAGCGCCGCGATGATGCAGGCGGCCAGGACCGCTTTGGCCTGTTTCAGGTCCGCCTGGGGGTCGCCAAGATCGCGAAACACGTTACCGCTTCCCTCAACCCATTCCATGTCGTTCTCGTTCATGGCAGTAGTTCCTTTCTCAACCGTCCGAGCCGGGCACGGACGAGATCAATCTCTCGTTTGGGCGTACTGATGCGCGTCTTGGATTTCTTCTGAAACGCGTGAATCACCCACAACGTCCCTGATACCTCCGTGACGTAGACGAGACGGTAAGCGTCTGTCCGGTAACGCACGGCGATCTGCATCACGCCCGGCCCAAGACCCTTGAGCGGCTTGGAGATGTCGGCCTTACCGCCCTCTGCAGCGATCGTCAACGCGGTGCTGAGACGATCCTTGACAGTTTCGGGAAACCTCTCCACGGCCTTTCTGGCCGACCGAAACCATCCAATTGGCCGTGTCTCTTCGCCCATACGGTATGTTGTCATAAATGACAACACCCGTAAACGTCTAGAGTTGTCCAACGCTACATGAACCTGAACGAGGCCAGCGTTTCCAACGCTACATGAGCCTATAGAGCGAGTGAGAGGTTTCCCCACATGGGCGGGGATAGACCCGTGTCCCCGGCCCGGGCGTTATACGTAATAGAGGTTTCCCCGCAAACACCGCATAAATCAAGGGGCAAGGTCGGCACTACAGCCGATTCCCGATCGCCTCCATCAATCAAGACAACGCGTTACACGGCATGCAGGGCCCGAAAGACTAGAAAATCAGTCAACACCCCGGTCGAGTTGCGAAAGTCGGGTAAATCGTCCCTGGCCAGCTCGCCAAACTGCGCCGGGATAGCTGCCGCCGAGCTACGGTCTTCACTCAGCACACCGACACAATGAACTTTCTGCGGAAAGCACTGCAAACGGACGCTGACGCGGCGCTACGGCCCCCCGCACAGCGCCCGGTTTATCTCCGCCGCCAGCCGCACTCCCGCTTGCGCAAGCCTCACTCGCGTGACGCTCTCTGCCCGATCCAGGTAGTCCTGGCTGAGCCGCTCGTCGCGGCCGGCCAGATCGTAGACGTCCGGACGTAGCGCCTTGCTTTCCCGTGCCCAATCCAACACCGTGCCTTGCGCCCATGCGTCGGCATTCTCGTCGACGACACCCGACAGGCTGCGGACGTAATTCTCGACGTCGAGCCCGGACAGCGCGACGGCTTCGGTGTCCCAGAAACGATGCAGATTGATCGGCTCGCCCGTACCCGCATCGACCCGCACGGTGTTCCCGCCGCGGTCCGATTCGCGCCCGACGTGCAGCGGCTGGTGGAGATCGACCACGAAGTGAACGAGAAACCCGAGCGCGTTGCGGCGCTGTTCGCCGGGCGCCCCGGGGTCCTGGAGTTCCTCGGCGAAATGGCCGATGGCCCAGAGAATGTCCCCTTCCGGCGGATGCCGGTAGCGTTCCAGGGGTGCACCGTCGGGAATATTCATGTAGTGCCAGGGCGCCGAATGCTCCCACTGCGGTTCCCGGCGAATCCAGTCCGCCCACAACCCGATTTCATCGAGCCCGCGGCCCTGCCCGAGCATCCGGACCTGGGCTCGCGCGGGGGCGCAAAGGCGCTCCGTCGCCACCAGGCCTGCGATCCGGTGTCCGTCCACACCGAACCCGTGCGCACCGCCGGATGCCATCGCGGCCGCCATCAGCAAGACGGCGCGGCAATGGCGTCTCGCGCCCCCAATGCCCTGAATGTAAACCGCTGATTTCAAGCGATACCTCACGAACCGCCGGCTTTCCCTGCCGTGTCTCCGCCCCGGTCCAACGTGCTTTCGATCAATGCCAGCGTGCGCCGGAGTGCGCCGCGATTGTCCGCCACCAGCGCACGCGCGGCCGCGCCGGCCGCCTTCCGCACGGCCGGATCTTCAATAAACGCCGTGACTGCATCGGTCAAGCCGGCGACATCCGTAACCCGTCGCGCCGCCCCCCGGTCCAAAGCCATGGCGCTGATCTCCTCGGCCTGAAACATATGCGGGCCGAAGATGACCGGCACGCCCACGGCGCAGGCTTCGAGGATATTGTGCCCGCCCACCTTGACCAGGCTGCCGCCGACAAAGGCGACATCGGATGCGGCATAGAATTTCTGCAACTCGCCCATGGTGTCGCCGACCACTACCTGCACGTCAGGCGCCAACGCCCCGGCGCGGTCGGTCCGGCGGACGACGTTGAAGCCGGCGCGGCGACAGTACCTTGCGACCCCGGCAAAACGCTCCGGATGCCTGGGTACCAGGACCAGCAGGATTTCCGGGCAGTTGGCTTGCAGTCGGGAAAGGGCCGCGAGCATGCGCCGCTCCTCGCCTGGATGGGTGCTTGCGGCAATGAATACAAATCGATCCCGTCCCCACTCCGCACGCAATAGCCGGCCCGCGCCAAGCAACGATTCCTCCACAGCCGCATCGAATTTCAGGTTGCCGGTGAGGTGGATCGAGTGTCCGGCAACCCCGAGGTCCGAGAGCTGATCCGCATCCTGCGGCGTTTGCGCGCAGAGCAGGTCAGCGTTCGACAACATGGCGTTGGTGGCAACCGGTATGCGTTTGTACCACCACAGCGATGCCGCCGAAATGTGGACGTTCACCAGCATCAGTGGAATCCCGCGTTTGCGGCATTCGCCAAAGAGATTGGGCCAGAACTCCGTCTCGGCGACGATGGCGAACTCCGGATCGACGCGGTCCATGAACCGGCGCACCGCTCCGGGCAGGTCGTAGGGCACGTAGGAGTGGGTCACGCGATCGCCGAACAGTTCCCGTACCTGGCCGGACCCGGTCGGTGTCGCCGTGGTCACCACCAGGCGGTGTTCGGGAAAGCGATCGCCAAGCGCGTGCACAAGCTGCGCCGCCGAGCGCACTTCACCCACGGACACCGCGTGGATCCAGATGCTCTTCTTGCCCTCTGCACCTGCTCCGTAACCGAACCGCTCCGGCCATCGCGACCAATACGCCGGGTACCTCAGGCCGCGCCGCAGCAGGTTGAACATCGCATAGGGCAGCAGGAAATACACGGCCACCGACCAGACGGCGAGTCGCGGTGACGCTCGACGCCGGTTGAATTCTTCCAGGAACGGAGCCAGCAGCGCGTAGTTGCGGGCGGTGGCGCCCTGGTGACGCAGGACCACCTCCCTGGCGCGGCGGCCCATCGCTCGGCGCCCGCCGGCGTCTGTCACCAGTGCCGCGAGCGCCGCGCCCAGCTCAGCCGCATCGGATACGCGGACGCCCGCTTCAGCCGCCAGCAGATCCTCAACCGTGTCGCGAAAACTGAATTGACAGGGACCGAATAGCACCGGGATGCCGTGGATGGCGGGTTCGATGACGTTGTGTCCGCCCTTGTTGGCGCCGCGGTCGAACAGGCTGCCGCCGACGAAGGCGATGTCGGCCGCGGCATAGAGGAACCGTAGCTCGCCTACGGTGTCCACCAGCAGCACGCCGCCACCCCCGGGCGGTCTGCCGCGTCCGGCATTGACCCTGGATTTCAGCACGACGGGCAGCCCCATGCCTTCCAGCACGGCCTGGATGCGCGGCGCTTCCGCGGGATAGCGCGGCGCCACGATAAGTGCGGCTCCGGGATGCGCCCCGGCGAGTGACCGATAGCACTCGGCAACGATATCGTTTTCACGATCGCGAAGACTGCCGCCGATGATGACCACGTCCTGCGACGTGTAGCCCAGGGCCTGACGCGATTCGGCCGCGGACGGCCCTTCAGAATCCGTCAGGTCGTATTTCATGTTCCCGGTGACCGCTACGCCCTCTGCCGGAACGCCCAATCCCCGGTATCGGGCGGCGTGTTCGTCGCTCTGCACCGCGACCAGCGGCATCCGGCGCAACAGCAGCGGGATCAGCCGCGTCCTCGAGTGAATCCGGTAGGACCTGGGCGAGATCTTGCCGTTGATCACCGCGACCGGAATGGACCTGGCGCGGGTTGCCAGCAGGAAATTCGGCCAGAAATCCGATTCCACGATAACCACCAGCCGGGGATCGAAGCGGCGCAGGAAACGCCGCACGACGAAGCTCAGGTCCACCGGGAAGAAGACCACCCGCGCCTCCGGGAAATTCCGCCGGGCAGCGGCATATCCGGTGGAGGAATAGGCCGAGACAACGATGGGTACCGCGGGAAAATCTTCCCTCAGGCGCCGGATCAACGGTCGAAGGAGCGATATCTCGCCCGCGGAGGAACCATGCAGCCAGATGGACCCGCGTACCGGGGGCGGCAGACGGAACCCCAGCCTCTGGGGAAGGCTGCGCCAATCCCCCCGCACGCTGATCCGATACACGATCCAGGGCAGCGCCGCCAATACGCCGAGCAGATAGCCGAAATCGAGAATCAAACCCATCGAAAACCAGACCCAGCGCCGTGCCGACGCCATTGTAAAACGGTTATGCTTGTAACGAACAAAACGACATGGAGTACATCTCGGTGACTGACAACGTCCTGGTCCTGGGGGGCGACGGATTCTGCGGCTGGCCGACCGCGCTGCGATTGTCCGCGGCGGGATACCAGGCAAGCATTGTCGACAACCTGTCCCGCCGGCGAATCGACGCAGAACTGGAATGTAATTCGCTCACGCCCATCCGCTCCATCAACGACCGCATCGCCGCGTGGCATCGCGTGACCGGGCGGCGGATCGACTTCTACCCGATCAACATCGCCACCGAATTCCAGGAACTGCTAGAACTGATCGAACGGACGAAACCGCGCGCCATCGTGCACTTCGCCGAGCAACGCGCCGCGCCGTATTCCATGAAATCGGCGGAAAAGAAACGCTATACGGTGGAGAACAACGTTCCGGGGACGCACAACGTGCTCTGCGCCATCGTCGAATCGGGTCTGGACGTGCACCTGGTACACCTCGGCACCATGGGCGTCTACGGCTACGGAACGGCCGGTATCGCCATACCGGAGGGCTATCTCAACGTCAAGGTGGACGTCGGTCCGGGGGACCAGAAAGAAGTCGAAATTCTCTATCCCGCGCACCCGGGCAGCGTCTACCATACGACCAAGACCCTCGATGCGCTGCTGTTCTACTTCTACAACCGCAACGACGCGATCCGGGTGACGGACCTGCACCAGGGAATCGTCTGGGGTACGCAGACGCCGGAGACCGAGCGCGATGACGACCTGGTCAACCGCTTCGACTACGACGGCGACTACGGCACGGTGCTCAACCGGTTCCTGATGCAGGCCGCAGTGGGGCATCCGCTCACGATCTACGGCACCGGCGGTCAGACGCGGGCCTTCATTCACATTCGCGATACGGTTCGGTGCATACAGCTGGCCATCGAGAATCCCCCCGCCCCGGGCGCGCGAGTGGAAATCTTCAACCAGGCCACCGAAACGCACACGCTCGTGGAATTGGCGCACAAGGTGGCCAGGCTCACGGGCGCCGACATCCGTTTCTACTCGAATCCGAGAAAGGAACAGGCCGAAAACACGCTGCGGATACGCAATCGGAAATTCCTCGAACTCGGCCTCGACCCGACGACGCTGGACGACGGATTGATGGGCGAGATCGTCGAGGTTGCCGAGCGCCACAAGCACCGCTGCGACCGGAGCAAGATCCTGCCCTCGTCGCGGTGGACGCGGGAACAACATATCGACACGCGAGGCAGCCGAACTCCCCAGGGACATCAGGTCAGCGAGGATCGCAGGGCCGCCAGCGGCTGATGCGGATACTCTACGGTGTCCAGACCACCGGCCGCGGACATCTCACCAGGGCCAGGCCCATGGTGGCCGCGCTCAAGAACCGCGGTCACCACGTTCACACGCTGTTCAGCGGCCCCCCGCTGGACCCGGAGTGGCTGGACCCGGTCTTCACCCCCTACAGTACGCGCCGCGGGCTCACCTTCGTCACCGAGCGGGGCCGAATCCGTCATCTGAAAACCACGCTGCAGTTGCGGTTCGGCGAAATGGAACGGGACATCTACGCGTTCGATACCGCCGGACTGGACCTGGTGGTCACCGACTACGAGCCGATCGCCGCACGGATCGGCTGGTTGCGGGACATCCCCTCAATCGGGATCGGTCACCTCTACGCATTTGCGTTTGCCGGCGTGCCGGTGGCCGGCATGAACCTCTTCAACCGCATGGTGATGAATTGTTTCGCGCCCGCCACGATTCCACTGGGGCTGCACTGGCACCACTTCGACAAACCCATCCTGCCGCCCAGCATCAACCTTGAGGAATTCGACCAACCGGTGCAATCGGGGGATCGCGTCCTCGTCTACATGCCGTTCGAGTCCATCGCCGACGTGGTCCGCATCCTGTCCACGGTCAACAGTCACCGATTCCGGTTCTACTGCCGGATCGGCGCCCCGCGAGTGGAGGGTAACGTGGAACTCAGGCCGCTGAACCGAAAGGGTTTTCTTGCGGATCTGGTCAGTTCCGGCGGGGTGATCGCCAATACCGGGTTCAGCTTGATCAGCGAAGCGCTGCACGTCGGCAAGAAAATTCTCACCAAACCGGTCGCCCAGCAAACGGAACAGGAATCCAACGCGTTGGCCCTCAAGCGGCTTGGCCTGGGGACCGTCGTCCGGCGTCTGACGCCCGACGCCGTGGCGTCCTGGGCGAAACTGCCAAATCCGCCGGCAGCCAACTACCCCGACGTCCTGGCGGCGGCCGCGGACTGGATCCACCAGGGGCAGTGGGACGACGTGGAGCAGTTGGCTTCGGCGCTCTGGTCAAGCGTGCCGGCGGCGGCGCCGTGAGCACTCAGGAAAAGTGCATCGTCAGCCACTCCGCCACCAGCGCCGGCTTCGTTTCGCCCTCCGTCTCGATGGTGACCTTGACTTTAACGAGGATCTGGCCCTTGCGCTCCTTGGCGTCGAGCAGCCTGACAACGGCCCGGATGCGCCCGCCGGACTTGACCGGAGTGGCAAACCGAACCCGGTCGAATCCATAGTTGATTACCATTCGGACGCCCTCTACCGCGGGCACAAAGTCTTCGCAGAGGTGCACGATCATGGACAGCGTGAGCATGCCGTGGGCAATGGTGCCACCGAAAGGAGACTCGGCGGCCCGAACCGGGTCGACGTGAATAAACTGGCGGTCCTCGGTGACCTCGGCGAATTGATCGATACGGTTTTGCCCCACCCGGAACCAGGCCGACTTGCCCAGATCCTGCCCGACCAAACCGAACAACCGTTCCCTCGTCATCATGTCAGACACCCCGTTCTCCCCTGCGCGCCGACCACCGTTCCCACGGACCACGTCATGTTCGCGCGGGCACGAGAGCATATCGAACCGCACGCGCTTATGCGAGAACTCTGCCGATTCATCCGCGGTGCACCGTGCTTTCATATTGAGGCGCTCGAGCCATTACCGCCGGCAGGGTGCGTCGACGCCGTCGCGACGCGTGCCGGAGTGAAACGCGGTTGAACATTTTCCCGCTACGGCGTTCACTCCGAACGGTGCCTGAACTATCATTCGCCAATGCAACCCTTCGCCAGACCCTTCGCCGCGTTGCGGCCCGAGGCAGAGCACGCCATGGCCGTGGCCGCGCCTCCCTACGACGTCGTCAGTACGGAAGAGGCGCGCGGACTTGTGAGCGGCCAGCCGAACAGTTTCCTGCATATTTCGCGCCCGGAAATCGGGTTTCCGCCGGGTACCGACCCGTACGGCGACCCGGTCCATGCGAGGGCCGCGGAAAATCTGCAACGACTCAAGGCGCTCGGTCTGCTCATCCAGGATGATGCGCCCGGGTATTACGCGTACCGAATGCAAATGGGCGAACACCGGCAGACGGGGGTGGCCCTCACCGTCTCGGCCCAGGCCTACGAGGCGAACCGATTCCGAAAACACGAATTGACCCGCCCCCCAAAGGAAACCGACCGCGTGCGCAACATGCTCGCTCTGAAGGCGCAGACCGGCCCCGTTCTCAGCGCGTATCGCACGCAACCGGAACTGCAGAAATTGTTGCGCGAGGTGACAACCCGTGCCCCGCTTTTCGAGGTCACCGGCCAGCACCAGGCGGTGCACACCGTCTGGCGAATCGCGGCAGCCGAAGAGATCGGTACCGTCTCCGCCGCATTCAACCGCATGGACGCGCTCTATATCGCGGACGGACACCACCGCTCGGCGGCGGCGGGCCGCGTGGCCAGGGAACTGCGCGGCGCGGACCGCTCGGGCACCAGGAGTTCCGACTACATTCTCACCATCGCCTTCCCCGATGACGAATTGCGCATTCTGGGTTACAACCGGGTGGTCACGGACCTGAACGGTCTCGGTGTTGACGAGTTGCTGAGGCGCCTGGGGGAGGGTTTCCAGCTCGATTCCGCCAATGATCCGGTAACACCGGTGAAGCCGGCGACGTTCGGCATGTTCGTTGACGATCGGTGGTACAGGATCGACGTCCCCGCGGCATCGATTCCCACGACAGACCCGGTGGCGTCCCTGGACGTCAGCCTGCTGCAGGACGGAATACTCGGGCCGCTGCTGGCCGTGGGCGATCCACGAACCGACCCCCGGATCGATTTCGTCGGTGGCATTCGGGGACCGCAAGAACTCGAGCGCCGCGTGCGCAGCGGCGAGGCCGCCGCCGCTTTCTCCCTCTACCCCACGAGCATGGAACAGCTGATGGCCGTTGCCGACGCCGGCAGGGTGATGCCGCCCAAGTCGACCTGGTTCGAGCCCAAGCTGGCGGACGGCCTGCTCACGCACGTCCTCGGGGCCGCCGCCTGAAAATGTTTCCGCGGAAACATCCTTAACGCCGTCCGGGCCGATTGTTTCCGCGGAAACATTTTCTGCAGCTTCAGGACCGGCTACCGAATCGTCGTCAATCTCCGCGACCATGGCATCCAACGCCTCCATCGACAACTGGCCCTGCTCAATGGAAACCTGCCCGTCGAACACGGGGGCTCCGAGGGGTCTGGTACATTACTGGTAATAGAAACAGTATTATAACGGCACCTAACTCGACCTATAGAGGAAATATCAGGTGAATTCCGACAGAAACAGGCTGCATACACTGCTGCCGTGTGCAGGTACGGCAAGGTAGTCCCCGTGGACGAAAAACGCCTCATCAAGGGACGCGGCTCGCTGTCTAATCCGGCGGGCAGGTTTGACAAGACGGCCTGCATTGCCGTCGACGACGGCTGGGAGCCACCGGACGAAGAGTCGTTCCCGTCGCCGGACCCGCGCACGGAGTTCTTTTGGGACCTGACCAGGAACATCATCGCCACCAACCGGTCTCCGGACGTTCCCTTCGACCAATCCATCAACCCCTACAAGGGCTGCGAACACGGCTGCATCTACTGCTACGCGCGCCCGACCCACGCGTTTCTCGATCTTTCGCCCGGGCTCGACTTCGAGACGAAGATTTTCGTCAAGACCGAGCCCGTAGAACGGCTCCGGGAAGCGTTCGAGAAGCCGGGATACGAATGCAGGACACTGGCCATCGGCACCAACACGGACCCGTACCAACCGGGGGAGAAGCGTTTCCGCGTCATGCAGCGGTTACTGGAAACGCTGCTGGAATACCGGCACCCGGTCAGCATCACCACCAAGGGCAAGCTGATCCTGCGCGATCTGGATCTGCTCCGCGAACTGGCCGCCTCGAACCTGGTGAGCGTCGCCGTCAGCATCACCACCCTGGACGACGCCCTGAAGGCCAAACTCGAACCGCGTACCGCCTCGCCCCGGGCGCGGCTGCGTATCGTGCGTGAATTGGCCGCCGCGGGGGTTCCCGTGGGCGTGATGGTGGCGCCCGTCATTCCCTTCATCAACGACAGTGAGATCGAAGCCGTCGTCGCCCGCGCGGCCGAGGCCGGCGCCGCAACGGTGAACTACATCATGCTGCGGCTACCCTACGAGGTGAAGGATCTGTTCGCGGAGTGGCTGGCCGAGCACTACCCGCTCAAGGCCGCGCATGTCATGAACCGGGTCCGCGACCTGCACGGCGGCAAGGCGTATCGGGCGCAATGGGGCACCCGAATGCGGGGTCAGGGCGCCTACGCGGAGTTGATTGCCAAGCGATTCAACCTCGCGCTCGACAGGAACGGGTTCCAGCGGTCGCGGCGGTGCGTCCTGCGGACGGACCTATTTCGGCGGCGCTTCGACCAAGGATCGCTATTTTAGTCTGCATCTGTCATCGGCCTTCGCCTGACATCCTGTCGCGTTTTGAATATTTGACCGATATATCGGTCGTGAGATACCTTTGTGATCGCATATGCAGTCATTTATGGAAGTATCATGACCACGTTGCGCAGCTATAGCCGGTTGACCGAAGAAGCGCTCACGCTTCTGGGGGCTCAGATCAAGCTCAGTCGGAAGTCGCGGCGTATGTCCGAAAAAGACCTCGCGACGCGGACGGGGATTGCCCGCAGCACGCTTCAGAAAATCGAACAGGGCGATCCCACCGTCAATATCGGCCTTGTATTCGAGGCGGCGGTCATCGCGGGTGTCGCTCTGTTTGTCCCGGATCAGGCACGTCTTGCGCCATATCTCGAGGGGGTGAACGACCAGCTCGCCTTGCTGCCGAAATCGATTCGAACGCCGCCAACCCAGGTGCATGATGACTTCTGATTCTGCAACTCCCGCGAATGCCTATGTCTGGATCTGGCTGCCGCGTGCAACAAAGCCCGTTGTCGCAGGTCAGATCGTCAAGCGAGGGGACCTGCTTGTCTTCAACTACGGACGGTCGTACCTCGCCCGCAACAACGCAATCCCGCTATACGAGCCTGAACTACCCTTGCAGAGTGGCCAGATCGCGCCGGAACCGCCTCTCGGATTTGCCAACGCCCTGCGGGACGCCGCGCCGGACGCCTGGGGGCGGCGCGTCATTATCAACCGTCTTGCAGGCGCACGAGGACGCGCGAGCCAAGATGTTGATCTCGGTGAACTGACATTCCTCCTGCAGTCCGGCTCAGACCGGATTGGCGCGCTCGATTTTCAGGCCTCGCCCACGGACTACGTGGCCCGTGAGAGCCAAGCGCACCCACTCGACACGCTCGCCCGTGCCTCGGAACTGGTTGAACAGGGTATCCAGCTCGAACCGGCACTGGCCGAAGCGCTGCAACATGGCACCGCGATTGGCGGGGCGCGGCCCAAGGTGCTCATCGCGGATGGCGACAAGAAGTATGTCGCGAAATTCTCCTCTTCGACCGACACATATCATGCTGTCAAGGCCGAATACATTGCCATGCGGCTTGCGGCGATCGCCGGGCTGGACGTTGCGCCGACGAAACTTTCCGGCGCGATGAACAGGGACGTTCTGCTGGTTGAGCGGTTCGATCGCCAAAAAACGGCAAGCGGCTGGGCACGGCGCGCCATGGTTTCGGCTCTGACGCTCTTTGGCCTCGATGAAATCATGGCCGCCCATGCGAGCTATGAAGATCTGACAGACATCATCCGTGCCCGGTTCACAAGGCCGCAGCGCACGTTGAGAGAGCTGTTCGGCCGGGTGGTCTTCAACATTCTCGTTGGCAATAGCGATGACCATGCCCGCAACCATGCTGCCTTCTGGGATGGCGCGTCCCTTACGCTGACCCCGGCCTACGATATCTGTCCCCAGGCGCGCACGGGCCGTGAGGCTTCGCAGGCGATGCTGATCCATGGCCGCGAGCGCCGCAGCCAGCTCTCCGTTTGTCTCGAGTCGCATGCAAAATATCATCTGCCCCGCGACGAAGCCCTGCGCATCATGTCGAACCTGATCGCGGTGGTACGCACACGGTTTGAGAGCGTATGCGATGAGGCCGCGCTATCGGAGGTAGACCGTCAAACCCTATGGCGGCGCCAGTTCTTGAACGCACTGGCGTTTGAAGGAATCGAATCGGAGATCGGCACGGCGATCGAAGGGCTCTGACCGGGATGCCTCACCGATCGCCCGCCGCGACTGCCGCATCCCGCGCATCCATCAGCTCGGCCAATGCGCGCACGGTATGCGACCGGCGTTTACCCTCCAGAAGGCGTTTGGGCGGGCCCTGGGCAACGATTCGGCCACCCTTGTCCCCGCCCTCCGGCCCCATGTCCACCACCCAGTCGGCATCGGCGATCAGGTCCAGGTTGTGCTCGATCACCACCACCGTGTTGCCGGCGTCCACCAGACTGTGCAGTACCTCGATCAGCTTCCCTACATCGGCCATGTGCAGGCCGATGGTGGGTTCGTCCAGGACGTAGAGCGTGTGCCGATGCAGTACGTTCATGCGTTCGACGATCGGTCGGGCCTTGGCCAACTCCGCGACCAGCTTGATCCGTTGCGCCTCGCCCCCGGAAAGCGTCGGGCTCTGCTGCCCCAGCGTCAGATAACCCAGACCCACGTCCTGTAGCAGTTTCAGCGTATACGCCAGCCTGGGATGCGCCGCGAAGAATGTCGCGGCATCATCGATACTCATGGCCAGAACCTCGGCGATACTCCTGCCGCGGTATTTCACCTCCAGCGTTTCGCCGTTGAAGCGGCCGCCTTGACAGCGCTCGCAGTCGACCCGAACGTCGGGCAGGAAACTCATGGCGATCTTCTTGACCCCCTGGCCGCTGCAATAGTCGCAACGCCCACCGGCCACGTTGAATGAAAAACGCCCGGGCCCGTAGCCCCTGATACGCGCCTCCGGGGTCTGGGAGAACAGTCGCCGTATTTCGCCCCACATACCGATATAGGTGGCCGGACAGGATCGCGGCGTCTTGCCGATGGGGGCCTGATCGACCTCCAGTGCGCGGCCCAGCTCCTTCCAACCCGCCAACCCCTCGCACCCCCGTAGCGGGATTTCGTCGCGGCGGCTCGCCAAATGCTTCCGGACGTTATCGAAGAGCACGTCGCGAATCAGCGTGCTCTTGCCGCTGCCGCTGACGCCGGTGACACACGTCAGTGCCTGCAAGGGCAATTTCAGGTCCACGGCGCGCAGGTTGTGGCGGCTCGCCCCGATGACCCGGAGCCACTCGCCCTCTTCGTCGCCCCGGATCGGCCGGCGGTTCATCGCATGCGGTAACGGATTGGCGAGCATCTGCCCGGTGACCGAACGCGACGATCGCAGCACGTCGTCGAGCTTGCCGCAGGCCACGACCTCACCACCGCCCCGGCCGGCGCCCGGCCCCAGATCGATGACGTGGTCCGCGCGGCGGATAGTCGCTTCGTCGTGCTCGACCACCACCACGGTATTGCCCTTTGCCGTGAGCCGATCCAGCGTTTCCAACAGCAGACCGTTGTCCCTGGGATGCAGACCGATGGTGGGCTCGTCGAGGATGTAGCAAACGCCGCGCAGGTTGGAACCAAGCTGCGCGGCGAGTCGAATTCGCTGCGCCTCGCCGCCGCTGAGCGTGGGCGCCGCGCGATCGAGCGCAAGGTAATCGAGCCCGAGAAACTCAAGAAATTCCAGCCGGGTCCTGAGTTCCTCCAGGGCGTCGGCGGCAATTCGCGCTTCGCGGCCCGCGAGCTCGAGCCCGGTGAACAACGGCAGCGCACGGGACACCGCAAGCCCCGTATAGTCGGCGATATTCCGGTCCTTGAAATAGACCGCGAGCGATTCCGGGCACAGCCGCGCGCCCGCGCAGGCGGTACAGGCCCCGGCATCCTCTACCCGCGTTGCCACGCCCTCCTCGCCCAGGTCCAGGCCGGTGCCGCGGCAACGACTGCACCAGCCATGCCTGGAGTTATAGGAGAAAAACCTCGGGTCGAGTTCGCGGAAGCTGCGGCGGCAGACGGGACAGGCGCGGCGCACGGAGAACAGCACCGGCTCGTGGTGCTCGCCGGCCGATTGCACCGCCACCCGACCGGCGCCGTAGTCCAGCGCTTGCTCCAGGAGCGCCGCAAGCTCCCGCTCGACCTCGGGGACGACGACGATGTCGCCCACCGGCAGCTCGATATCGTGCTCCTGAAACCGGTCGAGCCGTGGCCAGGACGCCGTCGGCAACCGTTCGCCGTCCACCCTGAGCGCATCGAATCCCCGTCCGGCCGCCCACTGGGCGAGTTCCGTGTAATAGCCCTTGCGACCGACCACCAGCGGACTGAGCAACTCCACCCGCCGGCCGCGATAACGCGACAGCAACTGCGCGAGTATCGCTTCAGGGCGCTGCGCATCGATCGGCACCCGGCAGTCGGGACAGTGTTGGACGCCGAGCTTGACGAACAGCAGGCGGAGAAAATGATGGATTTCGGTCAACGTCGCGACGGTACTCTTGCGCCCGCCGCGGCTGGTACGCTGTTCGATCGCGACGGTCGGCGGGATGCCGAACACCGCGTCCACGTCCGCGCGCCCGGCCGGTTGCACGAACTGCCGTGCATACGCGTTGAGGGATTCGAGATAGCGGCGCTGCCCTTCGGCGAAAAGGATGTCGAACGCGACCGTGCTCTTGCCGCTGCCACTCACGCCGGTAATGACCGTGAACCGATTTCGCGGCACCAGAACGTCGATACCGCGCAAGTTGTGCTCCCGGGCCTGGACGATCTCGATCGCGCCGTCATCCCGACGGTTGGCCGCATCATCCGGCGTGGCTGGCGCCTCGCGTACAAAGCCGGGCGCCGTGCCGGCGTCCGCCGAGGCCATGCCGTTCATCGCGGCGGCGAGCGCCCGGCCCGTGTGACTTTCCGGGCACCGCGCCACTTCCTCCGGCGACCCCGAGGCGACCAGGCGGCCGCCATCTTCTCCGCCCTCGGGACCGAGATCGATGATCCAGTCGCTGCACCGGATCAGGTCCAGGTTGTGTTCGATGACCACGACGGAATGGTCCTGGCGGATGAGTTCGTCAAGGGCGCTCAACAGCCTGTCCACATCGGCGAAATGCAGCCCGGTGGTCGGCTCGTCGAAGATGAACAAAGTGGGCTCGTGGGCGCGTTTGCGCGCCTTCGCCAGGTGGCCTGCGAGCTTCAGCCGCTGGGCCTCGCCGCCGGAGAGCGTGGGCACGGGTTGGCCGAGCGCCAGGTAATCCAACCCGACGGCTTGCAGCGGGCGCAGCCCCCGGAGCACCGGCGGTACGTCGGCGAAGAACGCCACGGCTTCGGCGACGGTCATCTCCAGGATGTCCGCCATGGACTTGGCGCCATCGCACCCCGGCAACTTGACCTCGAGAACTTCCGCCCGAAAGCGCCGGCCGGCGCAGTCGCCGCAGCGCAGGTAGACGTCGCTGAGAAACTGCATCTCGACATGTTCAAAGCCGGTGCCGGAACAACTCGCGCAACGGCCGTTCCCGGTGTTGAAGCTGAAGGTGCCGGGGGTGTAGCCGCGCTCCCGGGCCAGGGGCTGCGCCGCCAGTCGCTTGCGTATGGGGTCCAGCGATCCGACGAAACTGGCGGGATTGGACCGAGTCGTGCGGCCAATCGGCGCCTGGTCCACCAGCACGACGTGGTCGACGTGCTCGTGGCCGCGGATCCCGGCATGCCGTCCCGGGGGCTCGCTGCGCGCGTCCTTGAGCTTCGCCAGGGCATTGTGGAGCACGTCAGCGATGAGCGTGGACTTTCCCGAACCGCTGACACCGGTCACGCAGACCAGCCGCCGGAGAGGAATACGCACATCGATATGCTTGAGGTTGTGTTGTGCGGCGCCCAGTACTTCGATGTACCGGCAGTCGGCGTCGACCGGCATGGCGCCGCGGCTGATCCGCCGCTCGCCGCGCAGATACCGGGCGGTCAACGAATCCTTCGCCTGCATCAGCGCGCCCGGGCGCCCCCAGAAAACCACTTCGCCGCCGGCCGCGCCCGGCCCGGGACCGAGGTCGAGGATTCGGTCCGCCGCGAGCATGACCTGGGGATCGTGCTCGACGACGACAAGCGTGTTGCCGGCTGCACGCAGGCGCTGCAACACCGCGATCACCTGGCCCATGTCCCTCGGGTGCAGACCGATGCTGGGCTCATCGAGGACGAATAATGCATTGACCAGCGAGGTGCCCAGGGCGGTGGTGAGGTTGATCCGCTGAACCTCGCCACCGGACAGGGTCCGCGACTGCCGGTCCAGCGTGAGGTAGCCCAGCCCCACCTGGCAAAGGAAGCGCAGGCGGCTGCGGATTTCCTCCAGCAGCAGGCTGCCCGCATCGTCCATGGCGCCGGCGAGTCCGGCTGTCTCGAAGAACCTGCTGACCGCCTGGAGCGGCAACAGCATGACGTCATGGAGACACAGCCCGGGCAATTCCATGAAATTCGCGCCGTCGAGTTCCAGCGCGGGATGCCTGAACCGCTCGCCGGGTAGCGTCACGGACCCGGCGTCTTCAAGCGCCCCCAGGCGCCACAGCAGCGAATCGGGCTGCAGGCGGGATCCATGACACGCCTCGCAACGGTCGTAGGAGCGGTACTTGGCGAGCAGCACCCGGATATGCATCCGGTAGCTGCGTCTCTCAAGCCAGGCAAAGAAGCGGTCCAGACCGTACCAGACCCCCCGGCGCCGCGGCCCCTCACCCCGCCAGATCCACTCACGCTGCGCCGACGTCAACTGCGACCAGGGAACGTCCACCGGAATCCCCTTGTCACGGGCGAGTTCCAGGAGGGCACGGTGCCGCTTGAAATAGCTCTTGCTTTGCAGCGGCCGGATCGCGCCCTCGGAGAGGCTCCTGGACGGATCGGGCACGACAAGGTCGGGATCGATCCCCATCGTGCGGCCGAAACCGCGGCACACGTCACACGCACCCAGCGGCGAGTTAAAGGAGAAACTGTTGGGCGTTGGCGCATCGTAGTGCAGGTCGCAGGCGGCGCAGTGCAGATGCCGGGAAAACCGCACCGGCACCGCGTCGAAGTCCAGCGGCTTGACCGCCACGTGCCCGCGACCGCGTTCCAGGGCGATCTCCAGCGCCTCCACGATTCGGGACCGGTTGACGGCGCCGAGACGCACGCGATCCTGCACGACCTCGATCCGCCGCGAACTCCGGGAGTCGATCCGCGTGTAGCCCTGCGCGGCCAGATGGCGTTCGATTTCCTCGGCGGTGAAGTTCCCGGGTACGTGTACGGTAAAGGTAATCGCGATTCGCGAATCAGCCTGCAACACCCGGGCGAGTTCCCGGAAAATCCCTTCGGGCTCATCGCGGCGGACGCGCCGGCCGCAGCGCCGGCAATGGAGCACGGCGGCACGCGCAAAGAGCAGCTTCAGGTGATCGTTGATCTCCGTCATCGTGCCCACGGTGGATCGGGACGTTTTGACCGGATTGGTCTGATCGATGGCAATGGCCGGCGGTATGCCTTCGATGCTGTCCACCTGCGGCCGGTCCATTCGATCGAGGAACTGCCGGGCGTAGGGCGAAAACGTCTCCACGTAGCGCCGCTGACCCTCGGAGTAGACCGTGTCGAAAGCCAGCGACGACTTGCCCGAACCGCTGACGCCCGTGACGACAATGAGTTCATTCAGGGGAAGGTCGAGGTCCAATCCCTTGAGATTGTTCTGGCGGGCGCCCCGGATGCGGATGGAATCGGCCCGCCTATCCAACGCGTCAATGCCCGACACGACAGGTGGCGATGTATATGACTGTTTGTCCGGTTTTTTCGCCATGACTTCAAGGTAGACGAGCGAGCGATGCGCGCTATTCGTCATCCCCCAGGAATCGCTCGGTCAACCCCGCGTAGGCGTCGAGCCGCCGGTCGCGCAGAAACGGCCACTCCAGGCGAAACCGTTCCACTTCCTTCAGGTCGAGTTCGGCGATCACGACTTCGTCGGCGTCGGCCGACGCCCGCGCCAGCACGCGGCCATCCGGGGCCGAGGCGAAACTCTGACCCCAGAACTCGATCCCCGTCGATTTGGCCGGGGCGGGTTCGAACCCGACGCGATTGACGGCGACCACGAAACAGCCGTTGGCGATGCCGTGGCTGCGCTGCACCAATTCCCAGGCCTCGTGCTGCCGGGCGCGTTCGGCGCTGCCTTCACGGGGACTCGAGCCGATCGCGGTCGGATAGAGCAGGATCTCGGCACCGTGCAGCGCCGCCAGGCGCGCGGCCTCCGGGTACCACTGATCCCAACAGAGCATCAGGCCGCAGTCGCCGCGGCGGCTGCTGAAGGCCCTGAAACCGAGATCTCCGGGCGTGAAATAGTACTTCTCGAAATAGCCGGGATCGTCGGGAACGTGCATCTTGCGGTACTTGCCCCGGTAACCGCGCGGGCCGTCGATGAACACCGCCGTGTTGTGATAGATACCCGGAGCCCGGCGCTCGAACACGCCCCCGGCCAAGACCAGGTCCAGGTCCGCCGCCAGCGTCTCGAGCGCGCGCGTGGTCGGGCCGGGAACCGGTTCCGCCAGGGCAAAGTTGGCCGGATCCTCGCTCTGGCAGAAATACCGCCATGAGAAAAGTTCGGGCAGGCAGACCAGCTGCGCACCCCTGGCCGCGGCGTCGGCGACAAGCGCCGATGCCCGGGCCAGGTTTTCCGCCGGGTCCGGGCACATGCTCATCTGCACCAGCCCCAGCGTGAGCGGGCGCGACACCGGCGCGGACTCAATGCGGCTCACGGCGCGGAATCCGTGTCCGAAGCCGGTTCCGAAGCCGGGTCCGAAGCCGTGTCCGAAGCCGGCGTTGGACCGGCCTCGCAATAGGTCCCCTCGCGCAGGCAAGCCGCATAGCGATCGACCATGCCACGGGCACTCTCGCGGGACAGGGCTCCAGCGCCGATCCCGGCAGCAGCGCTCTCGCGCATGGACTGCTCAAGCTCGCCGGCGGCGTATCCCACCTGCCCCAGCATTCCCGCCACCGAGTCCGCCGCGACGGTCTTCTCGATCCGCAAGCCCTCGGCCCGGTTTGCGTCGGCACGCACCAGCACCTCGGACACGCGGCCAAGGAGATTGTGGTTGCTGCCGATGACGTCCTCGTAGGCGCCCATGAGAAAGAACGCCAGGTACGTTGGCCCGTCAGGACAAGGCGGGTGCACGGGCAGCACAGAGCGGTCCGGATGGGACGAAACATAGCGGTTGACCCGCCCGTCGGCGTCGCAGGTGAGGTCCACGAGGATGCCGCGGCGGGACGGGCACTCGTCCAACCGGTCGATGGGCATGACGGGAAACGTCTGGCCGATCGCCCAGTGATCCGGCATCGACTGAAATACCGAAAAATCGCACAGGATCCGATCGGCGAGCGAGTTCACCAATCCCCTGGTCCAGGACGGCGGTTCCACTCCGGCATTGCGCAACGACCGGAGCAGACGCCGGCAGACCGTTACGTAAGCCCGGTCGGCCACGGCGCGCTCTTCCAGGGGCAAACGGCCGTTGGCAAACGACGTCGCGACTTCCCCGTGACTTCTATCCACGTGAGCCAGCAACGCCAGCGCTTCACTTGCCTCGCGCAACTCGGGACCGCGCCGGGCGAGGCCGACGAGCATTCCGGTGGCCTCACAGGCAGCGGGCGGCAGCGGGGTTCCAGCCATGAACCCGGACCGCTCCCTCACAGCCAACACGGGCACGATCAACACCGCGTGGTGGGCCGTGATCGCCCGCCCGCTTTCGGTCACGAGGACAGGGACCGGGACGCGCCACGCTCGACAAACCGCCTGAATCGTCGCGGCAATCGTTTCGGCGTAATCGCCCATCGTGTAGTTCAACTTCGACTCGCCATCGCCGCCGGATTCACCGTAGTCCACGCCCAGACCACCGCCCACGTCCAGGTAGCGGAGGGCGGCGCCGCGGCGCACCAGCGACGCATACACCTGCGCCGCTTCGCGGACCGCATCCTGCAACTTTGCGAGATCGGTGATCTGGCTACCGGGATGACAATGCAGCAGCGTGAGCCGGCAAAGCGCTCCGCTGGACTCCAGCCGCTCCAACAGCTCAACCAGTTCCGCCGCGTCCAGACCGAACCTGGAGTCCGCGCCCGTGAGGCGAATACGCACGCCCAGCGTCGGCGCGACACGGCGCTTCGAGGCAACGGACTCGAGTGCCGCCAACTCTTCGGGCCGTTCCACAACGGGAATGGCGTTCCTGCCGAGACGCTGGGCATCGACGAGCAACTCGAGCATGTTCTCGTCCTTGACACCGTTGCAAACCAACAGCGTGCGCGCGTCGCGCAGATGCGCCAGCGCCGCGACCAATTCGGCCTTCGAGCCGCATTCGAAACCCATGCCGGATTCCCGGCCCGCGGCCAGGATTTCCGAGACCACCGATTGCAACGGATTGACCTTTACAGGGTACAGGGCCTGGTAGGCATTTCCGTAACCGCTCCTGACCAGGGCGGACCGAAACTCGCGATGCAGGGCCCGCACCCGGGACCCGAGGATTTCCGGGAACCGGACGAGCAGGGGGAACTCGATCTGCCGACGCCTGGCTTCGGCAGCCAGGTTGGCCAGGTCGACGGCGCCGGGTGCGTCCGAATCGGTCCTCACCGCCACATGCCCACCGGAATTGATGAAAAAGTAGGGCTGCCCCCAATCGGCCAGTCGATACATTTCCGCGGAGGCAGCGGTTGACCAGGTCGTGGCCGCGGACGCCAACGCGCCGTTCTCACCCATGTCGGTTGCCAGCGAGTGGGCCATGTCAGTGCTCCAGGACGTAGGCGAATATCAAGGGCGCAACGATGGTGGCGTCGGATTCGATGACAAACCTGGGCGTATCCATCGACAACTTTCCCCAGGTGATCTTTTCGTTGGGCACGGCGCCGGAATACGACCCATAGCTCGTGGTCGAATCGCTGATCTGGCAGAAATACGCCCATTTGCGAACATTGCGACGGCGCAAATCCTGTTGCAGCAGCGGCACGACGCAAATTGGGAAGTCCCCGGCGATGCCACCGCCGATCTGGAAGAATCCCACTCGCGATTGCCTGCTGACCTGTTCGTACCAGTTGGCCAGCTCGATCATGTATTCAATGCCCGAGCGCACCGTTCCCGGGTGCTTCAGGCTGCCGTCCATGCAGCGGGCCGCGTAGACGTTCCCCAGGGTGGAGTCCTCCCAGCCCGGCACGAACAATGGCAGGTCCGCCTCGCACGCCGCCACCAGCCAGCTGTCCGCGGGATCGATCTGGAACCGCTCGTCGAACGCGCCGGCGCGCAGCGCCCGGTAGAGGAATTCGTGAGGAAAGCGCCGCTCACCGGCGGCGTCTGCCGTGCGCCACTCCCCAAGAATGATCGTCCCGACACGGCGCATGGCCTCCGCTTCCGGAATACAGGTGTCGGTTACGCGATTGAGCTTGCGCTGGGCCAGCGACGTCTCCTGCTCTGCGGTCAAATGCCGGTATTCCGGAATGCGCACGTAGTGATCGTGGGCAACCAGGTTGAACAGGTCTTCCTCCAGGTTGGCGCCGGTACAGCAGATCGCCTGGACCTTTCCGCGGCGAATCATTTCGGCCAGGGAGAGCCCCAGCTCGGCGGTGCTCATGGCCCCGGCGAGTGTGACCAGCATCGCACCGCCGCCATGGATCAATTCACCATAGGCTTCGGCGGCATCGACCAGCGCAGCGCTGTTGAAATGCCGGTAGTGATGGCGGATGAAGTCGCCGATTGGCCCCATTGACCTACCTACCAATCCACGAGATGGGCGCCGGTCCACCGGCGGTCGCGAGAGTTTAACGCAGCGGCACTTGCTGGGTCAGGCAATGTACCGCGCCCAGCCCGATGACGATGCCGCGGCAGTCGACCGGCACGGCACGGCGTCCCGGAAAACAGGCACCGAGAATGTCCCTTGCGGGCGCGTCCTGCCGGCAGCCGAACTGCGGAACCAGAACCACCTCATTGGCCACAAGAAAATTGGCATAGCTCGCGGGGAGACGCCGGCCGCGCCCGTAAAGCGGATCCGGCATCGGCAGTTCCACGACTTCGAGTTCCCTACCGCCGCTTGGCCGGACACGCTTCAGCCGCTCCAGGTTGGCGCTGAGCACGCGATGATTGGGGTCCTTCGCGTCACGTTCCACGGCTGCGACCACGCGGTCGCAGGCCACGAAGCGCGCGAGTCCGTCCACGTGGCCGTCCGTATCGTCGCCCTCGATTCCGCCGTCGAGCCAGACGATCTGCGACACGCCCAGGGCATTTTCCAGCCGCGCCTCGATAGCCGCGCGGTCAAGTTGCGGGTTTCGATTCGGATGGAGCAGACATTGCTCAGTGGTCAGCAGGCCCCCTGCTCCATCGACATCCACCGACCCGCCCTCCAGCACCATGCCCGGCTCGAACACGGGCACACCCAGCGCCGCCGCCATGGCCCTGCCGGCCGCCGCGTCCGCGTCGTACGGCGCATATTTTCCGCCCCAGGCGTTGAATTCGAAATCGAGCGCCAGCAGTCCGAATCGATGGTTCGCGACGAAGATCGGACCATGATCCCGGCACCAGGCATCGTTGGTGGGGATGCGGTGAAAGACGATTTCGTGCACCGGCAACCGCGCTTTCAGCAGGCGCCGGACGTGGCGCTCGTGAGTCTCGTCGAGGACGTTGATGCGGACCGTCTCGCTCTTGGCCAGAGCCGCGACGACGGCTACCATCGTGGCTTCCACGTCGCCGAGCACGCCGGACCACGTCTGTTCATTGTGCGGCCACGACAGCCACGTGGCAGCGTGTGGCTCCCACTCCGCCGGCATCCTGAACCCCGCGGCCCCCGGCCAGGTATCGTAGTCGGCGGCGGGGTATGATTCACCCATGAAACTGTTCGCACCGTTGATCCTGGCATCGCTCGGGGCCGTGAATGCGGCGGCGCAAACGCCCGCGGGCGGCATGTTCCTCGTGGCGACCGCGGAGCAACGCGACCCGCGATTTGCCGAATCGGTGATACTGCTCCTCAACTACGGCCGGGAAGGCGCCACGGGCATCATTGTCAATCGCCCCACGTGGGTCGAGCCCGAGGCGCTCTTTCCCGACGACGCGTTCTTCCGGCGCTACCGGGGGGCCGTCTATTTTGGCGGACCCGTTGCGCGCACCAGCGCGATCTTCCTGATTCGGGACGGGCCCATGGCGGATGGCGAACCGGTTGTCGACGGCATCTTCATCACGGCCGACGTTGACGAGCTGCGGCAGAGCCTGCCCGCCACCACGGACGAGCGCACGGTGCGGGTCTACGCAGGCTATTCCGGTTGGGGCCCGGAGCAACTGGACAGGGAAATCGCGGCGGGGGCGTGGCAGGTGGCACCGGCCAGCGCAGACCAGGTATTCACGGCAGAACCGGTCGAATTGTGGCGCGAGGTCCACCGGGTCGCATCCGAGTTCAGCGTGGTCGGACTGCCCGAGATTCGCTACTGCGGCCGCTGCGCCTCGCGCACGGCCCGGAACTCGCTGGTCTCCTTCCACGCGGGCCAGGTGTCCCCGGCAGCGAGCCGCGCACCCATTCGGTAAAGAAACGTCAGATCCTCCACGGCGCCCGACATATCCCAGTCCGGCTTCACCTCGTCCGAAACCTTGTGGTAATCGTTGGCCGTGTACTCGGTGCGCTTCTGGAGGCCGTAACCGGCCGGCTTATCGAGGTATTCAACCCCCGGATCGGCATAGAAGGCCGGGATTCCGACCTTGGCGAACGAGAAATGATCCGAGCGGTAGTAGAACCCTTTCTCCGGTTCCGGGTCCGGCGCCAGGACGCGGCCGAGTGACGCCGCAACCTCGGCGGCAACGTCGTCGAGCTCCGACTGCCCCATGCCGACGATGGTCAGGTCGCGTGTCCGTCCCCATTGATTGAGCACGTCCATGTTGAGCGCGGCGACCGTCTGCGCCGCCGGGTAGAGCGGGTTCTGCGCGTAGTGCATGGAACCGAGCAAACCCTGTTCCTCCGCGGTCACGGCGAGAAAGAGCACGGTTCGGCGCGGTGGGGCGGAAGCCTCGCTGAAGGCGCGCGCGATCTCGATCAGCCCTGCCGTGCCGGTGGCATTGTCCGCCGCACCGTTGAAGATCCCGTCGCCGTCGAGGCTGTCGTCGCGGCCGAGATGATCCCAATGGGCCATGTAAACGACCACTTCGTCCGGCGCCTCGCTGCCTTCGATCCTTGCCGCCACGTTCTGCGAGTCTATCCGGCGAAACTCGTTGCGAATATCGAGCGACCCCGTGACTCCCAGCGGGATCGGCTCGAACCCGCGCTGGGCTGACTGCTGCCTGGCTGTCTCGAAATCCAGCCCGGCCATTTCAAAGAGGGTTTCGGCCGTGGCCCGCTGCACCCAGCCCTCAAACGTGGCGCGGCCCAGGTTGTCGTCGGCGGCGGCCAGGTCGAACGACTCGCCGAAGGGCGTGCCACCGATAACCTCCCAGGGATATCCGGCCGGGCCGGTTTCGTGAATGACAAGAGCCCCGGCCGCACCCAGTTCCGCGGCAATCTCATGCTTGTAGGTCCAGCGACCGTAGTAGGTCATCGCCGGCCCGCCGAAGATGTCGTCGAGCGGCGGGTCGTTCACCAGAAACAGAAGGATCTTGCCGCTGAGGTCGGCGTCGCCGAAATCATCCCAGTCGTACTCCGGTGCGCGGGCGCCGTAGCCGACGAAAACGAACTCCGCATCGCGGACGGACACCGCGTCGACCACGTGCTTGGTCGCGGCCACGTAGTCGGCGCCCGGCTCAAGCGTGCGGGCGTCGCCGTCCCTGGTCACCACGAGGCGATCGCCCGGAAGCGGAGTAATGCCCACCAGCGGGACGTCCTGCACCCAGGTGCCGTTCGGATTGCCCGGCTCCAGCCCGAGCGACGCGAACCGATCGATCAGCCAGGCTACGGTTCGCTCCTCGCCGCCGGAACCCGGCGCGCGCCCTTCGAATTCGTCCGACGCCAGAATCACGGTTTGGGCGAGCAACGTGTCCGCGCCAATACCCGCCGCGATACCAGCGCTATTTTCATCCGCGCCGCCGCCACAAGACACCATGGCGAGGCAACATCCCGCCAGCATGCATCGACCCATCATCACATCCTCCCGTGTCTTTCCGCCAGGGTACGCCCGCTCGTCGTCGACGTTCTCAGCCCGCCCCACCGTACCGCCGCGGTAGCTTACACTATGCCGAAG
>JAKZVH010000011.1:0-2656 GCA_047516145.1 Gammaproteobacteria bacterium | reverse complement strand
GTTGGCCCTCGACTCTGCACCACGTAGGTCGTGCGCCCAGTGGGGTAAAGTCGCACACCGAACCCCGGCAGGTCCCGGTCCCAGTACACACCGGGCCTGACATGGGCCGACAAGGCATCCACCATGCGTTTGGAAATTTTTTCCGGCGGTCGCTTGGACATCGCTCCCCGAGCCTCCCGCTGCGTGCTGCGCCGTCACCGACGAGTAAGCGTACCGCAAGCGTGTGAAATCAAATTGAGGGGATATTGAAGCGTAGTCGAGACGGGAATGCAAGCAGGAGACAGCTCGAAGATGTGGATAAAATGGAGATAAATCAGTTAGTTATAGTACTCACGCGTAATCACGCGTACTCATGACGGCGTACGAATATTTCGTGTCGTGTTTAACCCGCATCGCTCAGAAGATCGCGGCCGGTACAACCGTCGAGCCCGTCGCACCCTTGATCTTCAACGGCTGCATGACAAACGCAAACTCGTACACCTCCCTTGCGGCAAGCTCATCCAGCTTCAGTCTCTCCAGCAGATGGATGCCGTTGACGACCAGCATGATCTGGTGGATTGGAAGCGAGATTGCGGGATCGGGGTTCGGCTGGATCTCAACGGGCTGGTTGTCGGCCCCCACCAGCATCGGGTCCTGGGTGGCCAGCCACTCCGCCGCGGGTACGCCGATGCCCGGCGCCCGGCCGAGGAAGCGCTCGACATCGGTTTCCCAGAGCTGTCCCCATCCGGTGTTGACGATCACGGCATCGCCTGGTTCCAGGGTCAGGTTCGCCCCGGCCAGCGCCTGCTGAAGATCTTCGGTCGTGATTTCATAGTCCTCGGGAAGGATATCCACGCCCTTGAGCCTGGCGATATCGAGCAGCACACCCCGCGTCATGAGCATGCCCACGTTCTCGATGCCAAGTTGCGTGAAGCCCGCCCGCGTCAGGGTCTCGCTGACGCGGACACAGTTGTAGAGCGTGTCACCGATGGACTGATGGCTGAAACCGTCGAACTGCGTACCGACCTGGCCGAGTTCCGTGGCGACGAGTTCCTCGTTCGAGCCCCGTCGATTGCTCTGGGGATTCATCGCCGTGGGCTTGGGGTAAAGATCGAAATGCCGATTGCCGAGCGGGATCGATCCGTGCAACACGTGACCCAGCTCGACGACTTCGCCGCTGCGTATCAGGCTCGCAGCCCGCAACACGGTGGCGGGGCCCATGTGGTTTGCCGACCCGCGCTGGTCGTCCGCCCCCCACCTGGACGGGCAGCGATCTTCTTCGGCGGGCGGGCTCCAGGATTGTGCGTTCGCTGCCGGTACGCCGCAAACCAGCGTCAGTAACGCGAGATTCGTCAAGCGGCCCATGTTGTCGATCTTCTCCCACATGATTGTTCTCCTCCCAAATTAGCGAGTATCCCGGGATTATGGCTTGAATCGCGGCTTGATCCCGCCAATTGGAAAAATCAAGCTGGCGCTGATTTTGGCATATACCCTGCCAATGGGAAAAACGGGGGCGCCGCAGCCGGCGCCCCCCCAGCCAGGCCGCCGCTATTCACGCGCGACGCGAGGCGCGTCGCCACCTGGAATCAATGTCAAATGGACGCGCCGCTCCATGGCAAGCGCATCCAGGTCATCCTCGGGCGCGGACGAATGCTGCTCGCCGTATGCATCCACGCTGATCCGGTCGGCCGGTACGCCCGCGCGAATCAGCATGCTTCTGACGGTCGCCGCGCGCTGCGCCGAGAGTTGCGCGTTGTGCTCGGTGTCGCCGCGGGCATCCGCGTGGCCTTCGATGCGCACCAGCGTGTCTTGCATACCCGCAAGAACTGACGCCAGCCTCAGGAGCCGCGCCTCGGTCTCGGTGGGGACGGTGTCCTCATCGGTCTTGAAGAGCACCTCCAGATCGAGGGCGGCGCGAATCGTGTCCCGCATCTGCCGGGATTCGCGGACAAGCCGTGTCTCCAGCGTCGACACCTGGGATTGCATCGACTCGGCGCGGTGCTCGGCGCCTTGCAGCAAACCATTGAGCTCGGCCACCTCGGCTTCGGACGCCATCCAGTTCTGCTCGAATTCGGTTCGCGCCTGGTGCTGCCGGTTGAATCGATCGCCCAACCAGGCACCCACCGCGGCACCGACAATGAACCCGACGGGCCCTCCGGCGGCGGCTCCGACCACCCCTCCACTGCCCAGGCCGATGGTCTCCTGCCGGGAAGCCCGGCTCTCGTCCGCCGCCCAGCCCGCGGCCGAAAATGCGGCGATTGAAATCAGTACGACGGCGTTCTTGATCATGGCGTAGCTCCTGTGTTGCCAAACGTGCCTTGCTGCACGTGAACATTGAAGCCGACGCCACGGCCGGATCGGTGACGGATCCGGGCGAGAGTCCGGGGAAAAATGATGAATTGTGATCGCAGCCGGTGGGCCGGCTCCGATCAGCCGCGCAACGCCGGCAAGGCCACAAACGTGCCGCCGTTTCGCTGGCACAGCTCGCGCATCAGGACCGCGTACCGGGCGGACGTGCCCAGTTGGCCATTCAACGCCTCGTACAGGACCGGGAACGCGACCGCGTGAATGCGCACCCGGCGGCTGCCGTCTTCGCCGGCCCGGTTGCGACGGTCCACCTCCCGCACCACCGCGTCGATGGATCCGGACGAGAAGTCGTCGCTGTAGACGTAGAGGC
>JAKZVH010000010.1:0-9850 GCA_047516145.1 Gammaproteobacteria bacterium | reverse complement strand
CGCCGGCCTGATGTGGATGTCGTGCAGGGTCGCGATCCGGGGCAGCGCAGCTATTTCACTTACAAAGGCGCCAAACTGATGATAGTCGCCCTTGAGGCGGATCTTGATGGGCCGTTCCGCGTAGAACTCCCTGCGAACCTCCTCCAGGGGCTGGAAGCGTTCCTCCAGAAGCCCTGCGTTACGTCCCGCCTGTGAAATGTCCGCCAGAAGACCGGGCATTTCCGCCGTGGCGGGCAACTGGCGCAGCATGGCCCCAAACACACGCTCGATCTCCGCAAGCTGCGCGCGGTAGCGGTCCAGGTTCGCGGCGCGCCGCTGTTTCTTCTCGAAGTCGGCCCGCAGTTCCGCTTCCTCAAGCCCGGCGCGTGCCAGCGGCGCCAGTTCGGCGTTGACCACAAAGATGCGCCCCGCCAGGACGAGAACCGCCAGAAATATGGACACCACGGCGGTCGCCCGGAATCCCGGAGGCCAGCGTCCGGGATCGGTCACGTCCAGCGTGCGGAGTTCTTCCAGAACATTCATCGGGGACGCCCGTTCCGGAGCTTGTCCGGGGGTTCGTATCCGGCGTCGACTTGGCTCTGCATTGCGAATATCGTGAAATTCGCGTTTCTTGCCGGCCCCTGGGCCGCGGTTGCGACCAATTCAAGCCCGGGGTCCCGCAGCCATGGAGAAGCATCGATATTGCGCATCAACGCCGCCACACGGCTACTGGATTCCACCACCCCGTCAAGGACGATACGGTTGTCGATTTGCTCGATTTCCACCAGGCGCACGCCAGCGGGAAGGACCCGAACGAACTCGTCGAACAGATGGACGACCGTTGCGCGAGAGCGTTGTAGTTCGACGATCACCCGGATACGCGCAAGAAGATTGTTCTTGCGTGCCTCCAGAATCTCGATCTCGGCAATCCGGCTGTCCAGGCTGGCGATTTCGCCGCGAAGCAACTCGTTGCGGACACGCTGTTCAGCGAGGCTTGCCTGCACCGTGAGCCTGGCCGCGCCGACCAGGAACGCGCCGATCAGGGCGGCCGCGCACACGGCGAGCAGAAATCCCTGCTGCCGCCTGCGGCGCTGTTCCTCGCGCCAGGGCAGAAGATTCACATTCGGCATCTCAGTCGAAGCTCCTCAGGGCAAGGCCGCACGCGGTAATCAGCCCGGTATCGCCACCGTAGACACCCTGGGCCGTGGCCTTTGCCGCAACACTCATGTGCCCCAGCGGATCGCCGATCTGCGTGGGAATGCCCAGGCGCGCTGCAACCGCATCGGCGACACCGGGCAGCTTCGCGCAGCCTCCGCAAGCCAGAATTTGTACGGGCTGCCCGACCGCACTGTCCGTCGCGAGGAAAAACTGCAAGGAACGGCTGACCTGCTGTGACATGTCCTCCAGGAAGCCGTCCAGAACCTCGGTCGGGTAGCTGGACGGCAAGCCGCCCGAGTATTTCGCCTGCTCCGCTTCCTCGGCGCCCAGTCCGCAGGTTTCCATGATCTCCTCGGTAAGCTGCCGTCCGCCGAAGGCGAAGTCACGCGTGTAGATGAGCTTGCCGTCGGAAAGCGCGCTGAACGTGGTCGTCACGGCGCCGAAATCGACCAGGGCGATCAGTTGGCGCAACCCGCCACCGATCATCTGGTGGGTGAGTAACCGACACGCCCGTTCCACCGCATGCGGTTCCGGCTCCACCACCCGCGCCTCCAGTCCCGCGGCCCGAACCACGCGTTGCCGCTGGTTCACGAACACTGAACGTGTGGCCACCAGCAGCACGTCGAACATACCCGCCGCAACTTCGCTCGGGCCCTTTACTTCGTAATCGAGGCTCGCCTCTTCCATCGGGAACGGCAGGAATTGTTCCGCTTGAAACGCCACATGCCCCTGCACTTCATCGTCGTTCAATCTACCGGGAATCCTGACGGTGCGGGTGACCACCGCGTCACCGGCAATGGCCACCGCCGCCGCTCTGCTCCTGGTACCGGAACGCTTCACCGCACGGCGCAGGGCCCTGCCGACTGCCTCGACGTTGAGGATGGACGTGTCATCAATCGAACCGGCGGGAACCGGCTCGCCGGCATATGCCTCCACCCGGTAACTTTCGTCGCTCTGGATCAATTCGACCACTTTCACCGAGCCGGCCGTCACGTCCACACCCAGAATGGACCCCCTGGTGCGGTTAGTTCGCATATCTCACCGATGTTCGTCCGGGTGAGTTAGAATTCACGGTGATGCTCAATTTGCCCATGTATCCGCTTCCATGGATCGTCCGGCAGGTGGCGCGCTTCGATACCTGAACCAAAGGTTATGCCGGCAGTCCAAGAAAGACCGCATCCAAACCTTGGCAAAGAGTATCGATTGTGATGGCACGAGTGGGAGCTGACGGCCGGGAGGCGGTGCAAGGGTGCGGACTGGTGAGGTATCGAGGGGCTCAGCGATGCCAAAGTACGTGAGACTCCCACTGGCCCTCGGGACCCTCATGGCCGCCGGGTTGCTCGGCATGAGCGCCCTGATCGCGGGTGGCTACTACTACGTGGCGCCCGGCCTCCCCCTGGCGGAAGAGTTGCGCGATGTGCGCGTGCAGATTCCCCTTTCCATCTACAGCCGCGACGGCCGGCTGATCTCTCAATTCGGCGAGCGACGTACTCCGGTCGCGCTTGACGACATCCCGCCGATGATGGTTCAGGCGGTACTGGCCGCCGAGGACGATCGGTTTTTCGAGCACCCGGGGATCGACTACCAGGGCACGCTGCGGGCAGCGTTGATCTTCATTTTCAGCGCCGGCGACCGCGAGCAGGGTGGCAGCACCATCACCCAGCAAATTGCCCGGCAGTACTTTCTGACCCGCGACCGGACGCTGGTGCGAAAATTCAAGGAGTGGATTCTCGCCATCCGGATCGAAAGGGAATTCAGCAAGCAGGAAATCCTGGACATCTTCCTGAATACGACGTTCTTCGGGCAGCGCGCGTACGGCGTGGCCGCCGCCGCACAGACCTACTTCGGCAAGTCCCTGGCGGAACTCGGCCTCTCCGACGTGGCCATCATCGCGGGTATCCCGCGGGGACCCTCAATCCTCAACCCGATTACCAGTCCGCAGGCGGCCATTCAGCGCCGCGGCTACGTTTTGCGGCGCATGCGCGAGTTGGAATTCATTTCGGCGGATCGACAGCGGCAGGCGCTGGCGGTTCCCGTCGACGGCCGCCGGCATGGCCCGCAGCGGCAATTGAACGCGCCCTACGTGGCGGAGATGGTGCGTGCCGAGATGATCCGCCGCTTCGGACTCGCCGCGTACACCGCCGGTTTGAAGGTCACGACGACCATCGACAGCCGCTTGCAGCGCGCCGCCGACACCGCGTTGCGGAATGCGTTGATCGACTACGACGAGCGCCACGGGTATCGAGGGCCGCTCGCCAGCATCGCACTTGCAGCTTCCGGCTCCGAGACCGCGGACGGGTCGGCGGCGGAGAGCGTGGCCGAACCGGCCCGCGGTACCAGCCCGGAATCCACCTGGCAGGTACTGCTCTCCGACTACGAACCGGTTGGCGGATACCGGACCGGATTGGTACTGAGCGTTACACCGGACCCACCCCCTCAAGACCCCGCGCCCGTCACCGAGGCGGCACGCGCCGAGGTCTATTTCAGCGATCTCGGGCGCGTGCCGGTGGAGTTTGAATCGGTGGCCTGGGCGGCGCCCTATGTGGATGAGAACCGCACTGGAAGCGCTCCGCGCAGCGTGGCCGATGTGCTTTCCCCCGGAGATGTGGTGCGCTTCCGGGAAACCGCGAGTGGAGCGCTCCGGTTGAGCCAGCTACCCGAGGCGCAAGGCGCCATCGTGTCGTTGGATCCCCTCGACGGGGCGGTGACGTCGCTATCGGGCGGGTTCGATTTCTTTCTCAGCAATTTCAACCGCGTCACCCAGTCGCAGCGGCAGCCGGGATCGGCGTTCAAACCCTTTGTCTATTCGGCGGCACTGGACCGCGGCTTCACGGCGGCGTCCATTTTCAACGACGCGCCCATCGTTGAACGCAGTGCCGAGCTTGAAGGATTCTGGCGGCCGACCAACTATTCCGAGGGATTCAACGGCCCCACTCGGCTCCGGGAAGCACTGATCCAGTCGCTCAACCTGGTGTCGGTGCGGGTCATCCAGCAAGCCGGCATACCCCACACCGTTGAATTCGTTCGACGCTTCGGTTTCGACGCAAGCGCCGCACCGATGAACCCGTCCACGGCACTGGGCGCGGGCGGAGTGCCGCCTCTGGACCTGGCCGGCGGTTATGCGGCGTTTGCAAATGGCGGCTACCGGGTCGAACCTTACATCGTCGACAAGGTCGAGGACGCCGCGGGTGACATCCTGTATGCCGCGTCGCCCGCGCTGGCCTGCGCCGACTGCGATGAGCCGGACGATACCGAAGAGTACCTCCTGCGCTCCGTCACCGATATCTACGGCGCCCGGGCGTTGGCGCCGCGCGCCATCGATGCGCAGAACGCCTACCTGATGAACGACATGCTGCGGGATGTCGTGCGGCGGGGCACCGGCGTTCGCGCCTATCGCGAACTCGGCCGTACCGACCTCAGGGGCAAGACGGGCACGACCAACGAGCGCCGCGATGCGTGGTTCTCCGGATTCAACGGCGATATCGTTGCCACGGCCTGGGTTGGTTTCGACCAGGAGAGATCGCTCGGCAACGGCGAACAGGGCGCGCGCACCGCGCTACCCATGTGGATCGACTTCATGCGCGAAGCCCTGGACAAGCGTCCGCTGAACAGCATGGAACGCCCCCCGGGGATTATTGACGTGCGCATCAGTCCGGCGACCGGACTGGCGGCGACCAGCCGCGAGGAGAGCGTATTCGAGAAATTCCGGATGAAATACGCCCCGCATGCGCCGGCGCCGCTGATCCAGCCGCCGTCGGAATCGCTGGCGGGAAACCCGCAATCGGATCCGGATGATTTCGGCACGCCCGGATCGATCTTCTAGGGAGGCAATACGCCCATGGCCAGCACTGCCGCCCTACGGGAACACCTGGCGCAGGAAGCCGCCCGCCTCATGATCGAAAGTGGCATCCGGGACTACGCACTCGCCAAGCGCAAGGCCGCTCGGCGGCTGGGTGTCCGCGCGGCATGGGCGCTCCCCGGCAACGCCGAGGTCGACGCCAAAATCAACGAATGGCAGCGCATATTCGAACCGGAAACGCACCACCAGCGCCTGCGAGAGCTCCGCCATCTTGCGGTCGAGGCGATGCACGCCCTGGCTCCGTTTCATCCCAGGCTCGCGGGGCCCGTTCTGACCGGCGCGATCAACGTGAATTCCCCGATCGAACTGCATGTCTTTTCCGATGCCCCCGAAAATGTCGCGATGGCGCTGGAAGCCTCGGGCGTCACGTATCGGGACTGCCAGCGTCGCTACCGCTATAACGGGCGCGGTGTGACGCTGATCCCGGGCTATCGCTTCTCGCTTCTTCGCGAGCGCGTCGAAGCGCTGGTATTTCCCGAGAAGGGATTGCGCCAGGCACCCATGAGCCCGGTGGACGGACGCCCCATGCCGCGGGCGGGGCGGACGCGGGTTCTGGGCCTGCTTGAGCAGCAGGTTGCGGAGCGATGAAGCGGCATTGTCTTGTGGCGCTATTGCTCGGCACCGCGGCTGCGGCCCAGGAGTCCGCGCCCGAGCGCCCGGCGGTCTTCGTCGCGCAGGGCCGCGATGTCGTGGTGATGCCATCCGACACGGCCTCGATGCGCGCGGAGTCGGAATTCGGCCCGATCGAGGGACGCTCTTACGCTACGCAAACCGGACGCGTTCACATCGTGACATTCGATGGAGAGACGTTCCGGGCTGCAACACCCATGGACGGCCCCACGTCGCGAATCGTCTTTGACCCTGCGCAGCGAAAATTCGTCCAATTGCTGCCCAGTATCCGCGTTGAACTGAAGGACTATTCCAGGCTGGATGACATCGCCGGTCTGATCGGCGCCACGAAGGCGACCGCCTTCGAAAGCCTGGGCTTCGCCATCGTCGACCTACCGGAAACCCTGCACCCCGTTGAAGCCATTGCGATGCTGGACGGCCTCCCCGACCAACCGAGCGCGTCCCTGCGAATTCGCGGACCGGACATCCAGTGGCGATGAGCACGCGCTCGCCTGGCTCGATGACGTTGGTCGCGAGGGCACGTGCGGACGGACTGGGGAGCGTCGTGGGCGTGGCGTTGCTGGCCCTCGGCGGGTGTGGCGGCCCCGACACGCCGGAACCCCCGGTCGACGTGTCGCTGGTGGCGCCGGCGTCAACCGATATTGCAGAGGCTGACGATCAGCGGGTTCGCGTGGCCGTCGCGCTCGATCCAACCCCCTCCACCAGCGTGCTCGTATCGCTGGTCTATTCCGGCTCCGCCACGCGAGGCCGGGACTACGAAGCAAGTGCTGACGCCATCGTCGTTCCCACCAATACCGCATCGGCGAGTGTGGCAGTCGACGTCTACAGGGACTTCGACGTGGAGGGCGACGAAACCATCACGATCGGCCTGGGTGAAATAGAAGGCAACGGTCAGGCCGGCGCGACAACCTCGATCGACCTGGTCATCCTCGACGGGGAGCCCGCGAATCCCGACAAGACTCCGGGCGAGCGTGAAGACGGCGTCCCGATCTTTCCCACGCACTTCGCCATCACCGAAGAGTCGGTTGAATTCGGGGCCGCGGTATTCAATTTTGCCCGTGAAGGCGCGGCGCCGACCCGGTTGTCCGTCGAATGGTCCAGCGACATCCACTTCGGCACCGGCGTCAATTCGCTCGGTTTGGTCGATATCCCCGTGTTTGCTCCGGATTTCCAGATATTTCCGCCACAGCAGGAATTCAGCCTGCCGCTGAATCTCCTGGCACCGAACGAAACGTACTTTATAAGGTTGTACCTGGGTTCGGTTCCGGAAGAAACGGACACCGGTCAACCGGCACGCGACCAGCTCCGGTATTCGTTTGCGACCAATGCCGATGGCAGGGTCATCACCCAATGCCAGGCACCGGTAAGGGCTCCCGGCGCGGCCGCATCCGACCCTTTGTTCAGCGCACAATGGCATCTGCAGAACACCGGACAATCGGCCTTTTCGGCCAGTGCCGGAGTCGCGGGCGCCGATCTGGCAATGTCGACCGCCATTCGTGACGGGCACGACGGCGACGGTGTGAAGCTGGCCGTCATCGACACCGGATTGGAGATTTGCCACCCCGACCTGGCGGCGAACGTCGAACTCGGCAAGTCGTTCAATTTCGCCTCTGAACTGAATGCGGGATCGTCGCCCACCGACCCCTTCAACCACGACGTTCTCGGCGACCACGGCACCAGCGTCGCCGGCGTTGCGGCGGCCGTAGCCAACAACGGTCTTGGAGGCCGCGGCGTGGCGTCCGGCGTTGAGCTGCGCGCGTTCAATCTCGGTACCAACCTGGCGGCGGACGCGGAGTTTGCATTACTGAACAGCCTCGGGGCCAGCAGCGAGAATCCGGATTCAGCCAGCGCGCACATCTTCAGCATGAGTTTCGGCACGGTCGCCCCCGCGCAGAACCCCGCCGACGATTTTGTCCGGCTGCTGCAGATGGGGACAACCGAGCTTCGTTCCGGCCGCGGTGCGCTATACGTCAAGGCGGCGGGTAACGCGTTTGACTTTTGCGCGAACCAGCATCCGCTCAATCGCGATGTCGGCTGTGTCAGCAGCAATTCGGACCCGGACGAGAACCTGCCCTACATGATCAACGTGGGCGCATTCAACGCCAACGACGTCAAGTCCTCCTATTCGAGCGCCGGCGCCAATCTATGGATCGTCGCGCCGGGCGGCGAGGGTGGCATTGAAGCGCCGGGAATCATCACTACCGACCAGTTCGGTGTTCACGCGGGATTCAACCTGGTGCAGCCGCAAGCGTTGACGATGAATCATCCGCTGAACATGGATGGCGACTACATCGGTACTTTTGGAGGCACTTCGTCGGCAGCCCCGGCCGCCGCCGGCGCCATCGCCATCGTGCTCGGCGTCAACCCCGATCTCACCTGGCGCGATGTCAAACATATCCTGGCCACGTCGGCACGGAGAATCGATCCCGACATTCGCGAAGTCCGCGCCTCGTTCGGCGGCAACCTGTTCACTGCCCGGCACGCCTGGCAAACCAATGCCGCCGGGTACGCCTTTCACAACTGGTACGGCTTCGGAGCGATCGCGGTCGACGCTGCCGTCGCCATGGCGCAGATCTACACTCCGAACAGTCTGGGCGAATTTGTCGAATCTCCATGGTTCGGGTCCGACGATGCCTTCGGTCTCGACCTGGCCATACCCGACTATGACGGCGCCGGCGTGACGGATACGCTCGAAGTCAGCAGCCTGCCGGGCGCCGCCAATATTGAAGCGGTTGTTCTCGAGATTTCCGTCAATCACAGATTCTCGTCCGACCTCGCGATTCAACTGACTTCACCGAGCGGCACCGAAAGCATCCTGAACCCGCCATTCAACCGGTCGCTCGATGAGTTTCCCCTGATACGCGGCTGGCAGTTGCTGAGCAATGCTTTCTACGGCGAACAACCGAACGGTTCCTGGACCGTGCAGGTAGTTGACCTGCAAAGCGACGATACCGGGAGCTTGAGATCGTGGCGGTTGCGCTTCTATTACGGCGATCACCCGGAGAACTGAGCGCGGTTCCGATGTTCGTCGCGAGGGGCGCGTGTGGACCGCACCTGCGCGCTCGATACCGCCAGGCACGCAATCGCCGACGCCGCGCTCATGTGCGACTCGGGAATGGTGCGCATCACCGAATAGAGCGGCAGCACCATGAAGGGCAAGAGGACATGGGTCATGGCCACGAAGGTCCCGACCATGTTGTAGATGAGAGCAAGTCGCGCGTCGGCGCCACCGCGACCCGCTCGGGCCGAATCGACAGAGTTACGGCATCGCCGGGTTGACAGGGCGCAATGCGCACCCCCTGAACCACGTGCTCGCCAATTTGCACGTTGCAGATGTCCTTGACAATCGAGAGCACCCGTCCGTACAGGCGGTTGTTATCGCCGATAAAGCGGGCCACGAAGGCGCGAGCAGGCTCAGAAACTCGCCGCGGCGCACGCTCAGGTTGAACCCCCGAACGGCCATCACGCGGCCATCGTAGCTCTTGCCGATGTCCTCGAACTCGACGTGGGGCTCGTCGCTTGCCGGACGTTCTGCGCTCACCATGCGGAATAACCAGGAGGAAATTCCTGCGGACCTCAGCATTCAGGCCAAGGGGCGTCATCCCGCGATGAGATCGTGTCAACGCAAACCGGGCCGGTGCGCTACCCGCGTTGGCGTTCCCGGCCGCTGGCGGGCTGCCCGATCCGTATCCGCCTCCACCAGACCACGAACCCCGTGCAAAAGAGTATTGCGGGCAGGAGACCGAGGATGACCCAGAGAATGCGAATGCCGAGTCCGCCGAAGCGGCCGAAATGCCATTGTATGAGGAGCAACAGAATCCCTTCGCCGGGGCGTTGAAAATCCGTCGGGTCGTCATCGAAGGCATTGAAGAACCACTCGAAGGGCTCGGGAAAAGCGAAATAGATGCCGGTGATCGCCCAGCCGAACAGCAGGACGAAGCCCCACAGTCCGGCCGCACTGTGAAGATGCCAGAAAAACCGCCGCGTCCGGGATGGCCGCACGACGATTGCGCTACGGTACCAGCGCCGCCGGCCCGGCCACCAGATCACCGCGCCCGTGAGCACCATGACGGCCGCCAGAATGGCAAAGACGCCGTTGACGTCGCGGCCCACGGACCCGGCCAGAAGGTTGTCGTGCAGATCGACCAGCCACTCCATGATGCGCAGCGCCACGGGGAAACCGGCCTCGAAACTACCGTCAGGCGGCAGCAGCCAGCGGGTGAG
>JAKZVH010000009.1:0-2704 GCA_047516145.1 Gammaproteobacteria bacterium | reverse complement strand
GGGGTGGCGGCCTCTACGCCCGGCTGGCTTCACTACAGTTCGCGCCGGAGGCCTAGTCTAGTGTTGTGCCACTGAGGAATCGCCGGCTAGCTGGCGACAACGGGCTTACATCTCACACCCGACGCATCGTTGATGCATTTCCGGCCGGTGCCCGCCGCATCCACCCTTCGGATTGGAAGGTCTACATCGTCCAGGCGCGTGGGACGGAGCCGCCGCATCGTCATCGCCCGGCACGGCGAGTTGGAGCTTGCCCAAGCCCGCCGCCGCGCGGGCGACAACCCCGCCGAGGACATCCCCAGGGAATAGGAGACCCCGACCTTCCGGGAATTCGCCGACGAGTATCTGCGGCGCTGCGATCCGCACTGGAAGCCCTCAGGGCGCAAAGACCGTGCGCATCTACCTCAAGGCCCGCATCCTACCCGCCTTCGGCAAGATGCCGCTGGACCAGATCGGCCCCGAGGACGTGGCCGCGTCGTTCGACGCCGCGAGCAAGGACAAGCCCGGCGCGGCCAACCGCGCCTTCGAGATATTGCGCTCGATGATGTTCCGGGCCGAGGAATGGGGCTTGCGCGAGCGCGGCGCCAACCCCTGTCTCGGCATCGCCAAGAACCCGCGGAACAACGTCGCCAGGTTCCTCGATACGGACGAGCTGGCGCGGCTCGCCGCACGCTCGACGCCCGCGAGGCGCGATAGCCCGAGGCTGTCGCCGCGATCCGGCTGGTAGCGCTCACCGGATGCCGCCGCAGCGAAGTGCTCAATCTGCGGTGGCGCGACATCGGGACCAATGCAATCAATCTGCGGGACTCCCAAACCGGTCCGCGCGCCGTGCCGCTTGGCGAGGCCGCGCGGGCGCACATCCAGATGCTACGCGGCGCGCGTGACCCGGAGGCGTACCTGTTTCCACGACACGCTGAAGGCCGGGGCCAATCGAGTCTGACCGCATGCTGGCGTGCTGTTTGCGAGGACGCGAAGCTCGGCAGGCTGCGGTTGCATGACCTTCGGCACACGGCGGCCAGCCATGCTGTCATGTCGGGCGAAAACCTCCCACTGGTCGGCGAGTTGCTCGGGCACCGGAGGCACCGCACTACTGGGGGCAACCCCACCTCGCCGACGGGCACCTGGTCGAGATGGCCGAAAGGGTTGGATGCCTCATCGCACGCGCGATGGAAGCGCGTTCGGCACGCCAACCAAGCGCGTCGGCGTCGATTGACGGTTCCTGACATTGACGGTTCCTCGTATTGCATTCACGCATACCGTAAGATACCGTTCGTAACGGAATAGATCGGAGTTGTCCCACGAGACCCGGAGCAAGTTGCGCCCGTCCGGTCGAGCAGTGAAGTGGCAAGGGCAGTTACAGGCTGGGTGGCTTGCGGCATCCAATCTTCTGTGCCGCAGGCTGGGTAGCAGCGGGCCGGCGGATTGGCTCAGAAGACGCATACGACGACCAGCGTTCAGGTCTCTACTTCGATTTCTCCGTGATTGCCGTACCGCAATGCACAAATTTCTCCCCCGAAGACTTCGGTGGAGGTACTCCAACCGTTCGAGGAGGTAACTGAAGCATGCTTACGAAGAAATCATCGTTGATTCTTGTTGTGGGGGCGTCGGTCGCGTTGGCGCTGTCCGGTTGTGGCGGTGGTAGCAGCGGTGGCGGCACCCGGCCGACGACGGATGGTGGTGTGATGAATCCGACGATGACGCCACCAGCCACACGAACTCAAACCCTCCTAGACCAGGTGACGGCCGCTAACACGGCGAATGCAATGGGGCGGGCAGCCGAGGCCCAACCTCGCGCGGGCAGCGTAACCCAGTCCTCGAATGTTGACAGCAGCAACATCACGACCGACCAGGTGGATATCACCGCAGAGTACGGGTCCGGTGGTCCCAGTTTCTCCGTTGATAACGGGACGGCATGGTCCATCGGCATGAGTGATGGAAATCCCAACCGTATTTCCGGTACTACGCCTCCGGGGCAAGGCGTTGAGCTTAGAAAGCGCATTACCGGCGGCACGCTGTATGTCGACGCCTACACCGATATCGAGGCACCCGAGACGCACCAGATCGGTGGTGGTGACGATGGCACGCAGGATGTTCCGCTGGGGACGATGATTCTGAGTTCCGGGGTCACGATTTCTGCCGGCCGCAACATCTCTGGCCAGAGCGGAACGCTGGGCGGCGAACCGGGAACGTTCAACTGCGACGGAAGCGCGAGCGGCGGTTGTGGCGTATCCAATGGAAGCACTACGCGGGGCGAGTGGACCTTTACGCCCAACCGGCCGCCCGGTGCCGTGGGTGTTTCCAGCTCCGACACCGTCACCTGGACCGGAGCGTTCAACAGCAATCGGCTCCCCGGGACGCGCAATGGCGATCAGGGCTATTTTCGTTGCCTCTCGCAGTCGTGCGGCCAGGGCACGTCCACTGTCAATGGTCAAACGCGAAGGATGCTCAGAGGGGATTGGATTTTCGTTCCTTCCACCTCGACGACTGTGACGACACCGGATGCCGACTACTTGGCAGGCGGGGTGTGGCTGATCGTTCCCGACGATGCGACGAGCGCTTCCGACTATGTATTCGGTGCATTTGCGGATGGCAGCGATCCGTTCCTTCAGAACAACCTCATGGCCGTGACAGGCACGGCAACCTACGAAGGGGATGCGACTGGCGTGTACTCGGGGACAGAAGCCGGTTCTACTACCATCGGGTACTT
>JAKZVH010000008.1:0-4426 GCA_047516145.1 Gammaproteobacteria bacterium | reverse complement strand
GGAACTGGCGTACGGTCTGGTCGGTGCGCATGGCGGATCGATTTCCGCCGAGCACGGTATCGGGACCTTGAAACGCGATTTTCTGCACTATTCGCGCACCCCGCAGGAGATCGAGCTTATGAGGCGGCTCAAGCAGGCGCTCGATCCGCGGGGAATCCTCAATCCGGGCCGGGTAGTTCCCGGGTGATCGGTGGTCGATCGATGGGGATGAAGAGGCAATCGACCGAATGAGAACGCAAGTCGGCATTGTCGGCTCCGGTCCGTCCGGCTTGTTGCTGTCGCAATTGCTCGACCTTGCCGGCATCGACAGCGTCGTGCTTGAGCGGCGCAGCCGCGACTACGTGCTCGGCCGCATCCGTGCCGGGGTCCTTGAGGAAGGCACGGTCAACATGCTCAGGCAGGCGCAGGCAGGCGCGCGCATGGACCGGGAGGGCCTGGTGCACGAGGGTTTCGAAATCGCCTTCGGCGACCGCCGGTTCCGCATCGATCTCAATAAATACACCGGCAAGACCGTGATGGTCTACGGTCAGACCGAGCTGACAAAGGACCTGGTGGAAGCCCGCGACGAACGCGGTGGGCAGTTGGTTTACGAGGCCGAGGGCGTGGCCATCGATGATCTCGACAGCCACAGGCCGAGACTTCGCTATACCAGGGACGGCGCCGAACACGTCGTGGTCTGCGACTTCATCGCCGGATGCGACGGTTTCCGCGGTGTCGCCCGCCGCTCGATTCCGGACAACGTGCTCAGGACCCACGAACGGGTGTACCCCTTCGGCTGGCTGGGCGTGCTATCGGAAACCAGGCCCGTTTCCGACGAGGTCATCTATGTCAATCACTGGCGCGGGTTCGCCTTGTGCAGCATGCGTTCCATGACGCGCAGCCGCTACTACATCCAGTGTGCCTTCGACGAAGATCTGGCGGAGTGGACCGACGACCGGTTCTGGGATGAGTTGCGTGCGCGCCTGCCTCGCGAGGCTGCCGAAACCATTGAGATCGGCCCGTCCATCGAGAAAAGCATCGCGCCCCTGCGCAGCTTCGTGGCCGAACCGATGCGCCACGGCCGCCTGTTCCTGGCCGGGGATGCGGCGCACATCGTGCCGCCCACGGGCGCCAAGGGGCTCAACCTGGCGGCATCGGACATCCACTACCTGTCCCGAGCGCTGATCGCGTACTACCGGGAAGGCCGCACGGACCTCATGGACGGCTATTCCGAGCTGTGCCTGAAGCGGGTCTGGAAGGCGGAACGCTTTTCCTGGTGGCTGAGCACCGTGCTGCACCGATTCCCGGACCAAAGCACGTTCGATCGGGGCATCCAACTGGCCGAGCTGGACTACCTGGCGGATTCCGAGGCGGCCCAGGCTTCATTTGCGGAGAACTACGTGGGGTTGCCGTTTTAGGCGGCCTGTTTCACCTTGGGAGGATTAACCATGGACTTAGTGACGGGATTCGGGCGCTACCGCTATTCATTCCTGCCTGGGGGCGCGCTGGCGATACTGCTCGCCGGCTGCGAGGCGGGCGGTCCGGCATTCGAGTACATTCAACTGCCGGGCACCGAGCCGGGGGGCGGGACGAACCAGCCCTTTACCTCCGCCATCAAGGTTCGCTCGGGCAGCATCGTCTTTCTTTCCGGAACGGTGGGTGCGGGTCCCCACAGCCATCCCCACGTCGCGGCGGAATTCGATCGTCTCGACTTCAGTACCGAGGCCCAGGCCGAGCGGGTCATGGAGAGTCTGAAGGAGATGGTGGAGGCCGCCGGCGGCGAATTGACCGACATCATCCAGGTCACGCGATTCGTCCGCGATGTCGGCGCCAACCAGGACGCGATCAACGCGGTGATGAATCGTTACTGGGGGCCGGTTCACCGCCCGGCGAGCACGACGGTGGAGATCGTCCGGCTCGCCACGGACCCGCGCTTCGTTCTGGAGGTCGAGGCGGTCGCGGTCATGGCCGACTGATCCGGTTCGCTAGCCAATATCGGGGCTAGTTCGCCGCGCCGTTCTCGAAAACGATCAGGCCGGTGGCCGTATTGGACGCCGGCACGTGGTAGTGCCGGTAGACCTCGGCGATGTCGTCGTTCAATGCGCCGCGCATGATCAGCCACATCACCAGTTCGATCCCCTCGGCGCCCGCCTCGCGGACGTACTCGATGTGGGGCAGATCGATGAGGCGCTGGGGATTCCCGGTGAGGTCGTCGAGAAAGCGGCGGTCGAAATCGCTGTTGATGACGCCGGCGCGCTCGCCGTGAAGCTGGTGGGACATGCCGCCGGTGCCGAATACGACAACTCTCAAGTCCTCGTCGTACGCGTCCACGGCCTTGCGGATGGAGCGTCCCAGGTCGAAGCACCGCTTGCCCGTGGGCGGCGGATACTGGACCACGTTGACCGCCAGCGGGATGACCGGAAACGGCCACGCGTCGGGCTGGCCGCAGGTGACGGACAGCGGTACGGTCAAGCCGTGATCCACGGTCATCTCGTTGACGATGGTCAGGTCGAATTCGTCGAGGATGACCGACTCGGCCAGGTGCCACGCCAACGCCGGATGCCCTTCAACCACGGGTACCGGGCGCGGGCCCCAGCCTTCGTCGGCGGGTGGGAACTGCCTGGCCACGCCGATGGCGAAGGTCGGTATCACCTTGAGCGAGAATGCCGAGCCGTGATCGTTGTAGACCAGGATAACCACGTCCGGAGCCGCCTCCGCGAGCCATTTCCGCGCCGGCCCGTAGCCGTCGAACAGCGGTTTCCAGTACGGTTCCGCGGTCTTGCCGAGATCCATGGCCGCACCGATGGCAGGCACATGGGACGTGGCAAGCCCGGCGACGATTCGCGCCATTATTTCTGCTCCGATTTGCTTCGGTTGCCCTCGATGGGGCGACCGCCCGCGACCATCATCGCCCGGTATTCTTCCTGGGTCTGACCCGACATGGCGCCGGCCAGGTATTGAAACGAAAGCCCGAGCGTCGCGCCAAGCTTGGAGGTGTAGTAGATGTTGCCGCCGACGTGGATCATGCCGAGCCAATCCCGCTCGAGAACGCACCGGCGCTGCTCCGCGGTGAGCGGGAACCGGTCCAGGTACGCGGCTTCGTCGGCGAGGAACGATTCACGGTTCTCCGGCTTCATCAGCGACATGCAGAACATGTTCAGATGATAGCCCTCGTGGCACCGGTCCTTGTTGAAGAGATACGTGCCCGGAATGTCTTCGAATTCGTTGGTATCGACCATTTACGTACCCTCGCTCAACTCCTGAGGCTCTTCTCGAGCCGGTCCAGCGTCCGCATGGCCCCCAGGCACTGGGCAACGCTGGAATTGGGTTCGCGGCCCGCCCCGATCGCGGCAATGAACTCGCGGTCCTGCAGCTCGATGCCGTCCATGGAGACATCCACGCCGGAGACATCGATGGGGGTTTCCCTGCCGTCGAACAGGTCGTCGTAACGGGCGAGATAGGTGCCGTTGTCGCAGATGTAACGGAAGAAGGTGCCCAGCGGCCCATTGTTGTTGAACGACAGCGAGAGCGTGCAGATTGCGCCCGAAGCGACCTTCATGCCGATGCTCATGTCCATGGCGATGCCGAGTTCCGGATGCATCGGTCCCTGCAGGGCATACACTTCCTCGGCCTCTTGCCCGGTCTGGTACTGAAAGAGATCCACCGTGTGGCAGGCGTGATGCCAGAGCAGGTGGTCCGTCCAGCTCCGCGGCTTGCCTGCGGCATTGATGTTGGTGCGCCTGAAGAAATACGTCTGCACATCCATCTGCTGAACGGTGAGATCGCCCGCTTCAATCCGCTGGTGAATCCACTGGTGGCTCGGATTGAAGCGCCGGGTATGCCCGGCCATGGCCACAAGCCCGGTCTCGCGCTGAACCCTGTCCAGGCGCTCGGAGTCGGCCAGCGTATCGGCCATGGGGATTTCCACCTCCACGTGCTTGCCGGCGCGCATGCATTGCTCCGCCTGGTCCGCGTGCATCTGCGTGGGGGAGGTCAGTATGGCTGCCTCGACGCCGGGTTGCGCCAGGCTCTCCGCCAGATCCGTGGTCCAGTGCGGGATGCCGAACTTCCGGGCTACGGCGGCAGTGGAGTCCGCCGACCCGCCGGCCAGCGAGACGACTTCAACGCCATCGATTCGGGCCAACCCCGCCAGGTGCTTCTGACCGAAGGCACCCTGGCCAGCCAAGCATATCTTCATTCCACGCGCTCCTCACTTCGTTGAGCGCGTATTAGAATCGCCCGCGGCGGTATGCGCAACCCTCAGGGTTATCCTATACTCCCCCGGCTCGGCGCGCCCGTAGTTCAGCTGGATAGAACGCCGGCCTACGAAGCCGGAAGTCGGGAGTTCGAATCTCTCCGGGCGCGCCATCTGCACACGGCCCAATCGACCCCATTCTTCGGCGCTTGGGGCATGATCGTCCCGAACCGTGAGATACTCGTCTCCTGT
>JAKZVH010000007.1:0-16229 GCA_047516145.1 Gammaproteobacteria bacterium | reverse complement strand
GCCACATGACGCAGCGACTGCCCGAACAAACCCTTGAACGGCAGATAGTGAAACTCCGACATCAGCGCATCCCAACGCCGCCGCTCCACCGCATCGCCCACCGGGCGCACCGACACATCGCGCAGCTTGAACGGGCCGTCCAGACGATAGACGCCGGAATTGTCCGCCACCAGATTGACCAACCGGATCGGATCGATGGAGGCATCTTCGGCGAACTGCAAGAACCCGCCGGAGTCGTCGGCTCGGACCTTTTCGATGCCCAGGGACTGAGCCATGAGTTTGAGCCGGGCGAGTTCGAACAGCGTCCGCGTGGGTGCCGGCAGCAACCCGAAGCGGTTGATGAACTCCACTTGCAGTTCGCGCAGCGCGCCCTGCGAATCGGCGCTGGCGATTCGTTTGTACTGAACCAGCCGCATGTGAACGTCCGGCATGTAGTCTTCCGGGATCAGGGCCGGCAGCCCGATCTCGACCTCCGTCCCGTGGGTCAGCGGATCTTCCAGGTCAGGCTCTCGACCGTCGCGCAACGAGGCGATCGCCCGACCCAGCAATTCGTTGTAGAGGACGAATCCGATGGCCTGAATCTGTCCGCTCTGATCTTCTCCCAGTAGCTCGCCCGCACCGCGAATTTCAAGGTCGTGCGTGGCCAGGGTGAACCCCGAGCCGAGTTCTTCCAGCGCCTCGATCGCTTCCAGCCGCTTGGCCGCGTCGGCGGTCAACGCGCGGGCCGGGGGCGCGATCAGGTAGGCGTAGGCCTGGTGATGGGATCGGCCCACGCGGCCGCGCAGTTGGTGAAGCTGCGCCAGCCCGAGTCGATCGGCCCGGTTGACGATAATGGTGTTGGCCGTGGGGATGTCGATCCCGCTCTCGATGATCGTGCTGCAGACCAACACGTTGAAGCGGCGGCGGTAGAAGTCGAGCATGACCTGTTCGAGCAAGCGCTCGGGCATTTGCCCGTGGGCGACCCTGATATCGGCTTCCGGCAACAGTCTTTCCAGACCGTCTGCCGTCGTGTCGATGTCCTTGACCTGGTTGTGCACGAAGTAGACTTGTCCGCCGCGGCGCAGTTCGCGCAGTACGGCCTCGCGAATGGACTGGCGGTTCCATTGGCCCACGAACGTCTTCACCGAGAGTCTGGCTTCGGGCGGCGTGGCGATCAGCGACAGGTCGCGCAGTCCGCCCAGGGCCATGTTCAGGGTCCTGGGAATGGGCGTGGCCGTTAGCGTCAGGAGGTCAACTTCCGCGCGCAGGCGTTTGAGCCGTTCCTTCTGGCGAACGCCGAAGCGATGTTCCTCGTCCACGATCGCGAGCCCCAGACGCTTGAAGCGGATATCGGCAGACAGGAGTTTGTGAGTGCCGACGACAATGTCCACCGTACCGTCGTCCAGGCCCTTGATCACGCTCCGGGCGTCCCGGGGAGTTCTGAAACGCGACAGCAATTCGACGCGCACCGGCCACGGGCCGAAGCGGTCGGAAAAGGTCCGATGGTGTTGCTGCGCGAGCAGCGTGGTGGGCGCCAGCAACCCGACCTGGTAACCGGCGTGAACCGCAACGAAGGCGGCGCGCAGGGCAACCTCGGTCTTGCCGAAGCCCACATCGCCGCATATGACCCGGTCCATGGGTTTGTCGCTCAAGAGGTCCCCCAGGACGTCGTCGATGGCCTTGAGCTGGTCCGCGGTCTCCCGGAACGGAAATTCCAGCGTAAAGCGCTGGTACATGTCATCGTCCAGGGTCAGGGGGGTGCCCTTGCGAGCGGCGCGCCGGGCGTAGAGCTCCAACAGTTCCACGGCCGTATCGCGGGCCTGTTGGGCCGCCTTGCGCCTGGCCTTGAGCCACTGATCGGAACCTAGCCGGTGCAGGGGTGCCTGCTCCGCCGCGGCACCTGTATACCGGCTGATCAGGTGCAGGCTGTGCACCGGTACGTAGAGCTTGTCAGAGTCCGCGTACTCCAGCAGCAGAAATTCGGTCACGACGCCATCCACCTCCAGGTTCTTGAGGCCCCGGTAACGGCCGATGCCATATTCTTCGTGTACCACGGGAGCGCCAACGCGCAGATCGGTCAATTCCCGGACGATGGCTTCAGGATCCCGCGCGGGCCGCCGGCGCCGGCTGCGCCGCCTGGGTCGGTCGAGCCCGAGCTGTTCGGCCGTGACCACTCGGATGGATCGGCCCGGGAGGACCAGGCCCGAGTCCAGATCGCCCACGCCGAGTGAAAGCGGCGCTTGCGTCTCAAGAAATTCCCGCCAACTCTTGACTGGCGCCGGAATCAGTCCCCGGCCTGCGAGCAGGTCCTTTACGACTTCGCGGCGGCCGGTGGAGGAGGCTGCGACCAGTGTTCTGAAGCCGGCGTCGGGACTCAACCATCGCGAAATCGGATCGGGATCTTGTATCGTCGCCGGATCGAGGGGATGGCGAGTGCCGGCATTGCAATCGCCGTTGCGGTCATGTCCCTCCAGTTCACGGCCGGTCAGTTCCAGTTGCGGGAAGCGTCCGATGCCGGTTTGAATATCCCGTGGACGCCAGAAGGCGACCTCGGGGTCGAGAATGGGCCGCTCGGGGTCGCCACGGAGTTGTTCCGCACGCTCCCGGATCAGCGACCATCCCGACTGCAACCCCTCAATGGCGTCGTCCACCAGCACGATCAATGTGCCTTCCGGCAGATAGTCCGCGAGCGACGCCGTGGCGTTGAAGAACAGCGGCAGGTAATACTCGATCCCCGCCGGCAACTGCGCATCGGAGATATCCCGGTAGATGGTTGCGCGCCCGGGCTCGCCGGGTACGCGATCCCTGAAGCGCTTGCGAAACCCCCGAATTGCGTCGGCATCGAATGGGAATTCCCGGGCTGGGAGGATGCGAATGTTGCCCACGCGATCGGTGCTGAGCTGGGTGTGGGCATCGAAGATACGCAAGTTCTCGATTTCATCATCGAAGAGATCGATGCGCACCGGGTAGTCCGAACCGGTGGGGTAGACATCGATGAGCGAACCCCTGACCGCGAAGTCGCCGCGGTCCAGAACCTGCTCGACTCGCAAATATCCCTGGGTCACCAGTCGCTCCCGCAAGGCTCCGGCGTCCAGCCGATCCCCGACGTTCAGGATTATCGAGCGGCTGGTGACGAAGTCCGCGGGCGGCAGGCGCGTGAGCAAGGCCTGGGCGTTCACGATCAGGACTTCGCGGCTGCCGGCGGTCAGGTGATAGAGGGAGGAAAGTCTTTCGGCGAGCAGTTCCTGGGGCGGGGAATACGCGTCGTAGGGAAGGGTCTCGTAGTCGCAAAAGCGCCGTGGCCGCTGTTCGGGCGCGAAGAACGCGAGTTCGCGCTCAAGGGTGTCTGCAGTCAGGGCTGACCCTGTGACGATGCATGCCGAACCGGGATGCTGCCGCAGGGCCTGACTGACCGCGAGGCTGCGGGCCGCTCCATAGAGTTGCCCCCAGCGTACGAGACCCGCGCGTCCCGGTGAAGATCCGGGCAAGACCAACGTTGGAAAGACCACGCTCACGAGAACAGTACCCGCCCCGGCGAAAAGGCGGGATTATCACACAGTCCCGTGTTTCAGGATGGGCGGATAGCCTGCCGAAATTTACGGCAACTCGGCGAGTTGCTGCAGCAATTGACCTCTGGGGCTATCGGCCGGCGCAAATCGTTGCACCCGGAACGAGTCGACCTCGCCCGTGTAGATGTGCCCCGTCGAGTCCACGGCGATCATGTGCAGGCCGAAGAACTGGCCGCCGGCCTCGCCCATGCTGCCCAGTTCGCCCACGACCTGGCCGTCGTTGCGATTCAGGAATCGGATCTTGTTGTTCATGCGGTCCGAGATATAGAGGAATTGTTGCTCGGGGTCGGGCGAGAACGCCACGCCCCCCGTCGAACCGCCGCCACCCGTCTCCGGCGCCAGTACAAACTCCTGCAGGAATTCACCTTCCCCGGTGAAGACCTGGATCCGGTTCCCGCGGCGGTCGGCGGCGTACACCAGCCCATCGTTGGAAACGTTCAGCGTCAGGTGACCGACGAAGTCCCTTGCCATCGGACCATTGGGAGTGTAGGCGCGATCGGCATTGTCGATGCCGATCTCCGCGAGCGGTTTCCCATAGGCGCCCCATCCCCGTATGAATTCGAAGCTCTCCAGATCGAATACCAGCACGCGTCCGCCGAGGTAGTTGTCGGCGACGTACATCTCGCTATCCGACTCGACGATCCGGATTTCTTCGATTCCGCCGACGACCATCGGTGTCCCGGGTGGGTACTTCTCGCGAAATATCGCTGCCGCTGCCGCCCGCGCGGCGACGGTCTCCGGGTCGGGGGGTGACGATGGCATGAAGACATCGGCATGTTCCAGCGTTCCCTTGCCCGGGATGCGCTCGGCGGGAGGAGGCAGTCCCACGCGGCCGGTCTCGCGCTCGGGCGTTCGTGCCACTTCGCCCACGAGTTCGCCGCTACGCGGATCGTACTTGCGTACCGTATCCTGCCCGATGTACACGAACCCGTCCTCATCGACATCCATGCCGTGCCCCTGGGGCGGATCAAACGATCCGATAACGTTGCCGGCGTTGTCGAATTGGATCATCGAAGGCGGACGTACGCAGCACTGCGACACCGGCGGGGTCAGTTCGGCAAGGAGTTCCATATCCGCCAGATCGTTGGGCCGGTTCAGCACCCAGATATTATCGTTCCCGTCTACGGCAAGCCCGGTAATGCCGCCAAATTTCCAATTGTTGGGAAGCGGCTTCGGCCAGGACGGATCCAGATGGTAGGTAGGGGAGTCTTGCGCGTGGACTGCGCCGCCCGTCGTCGAGAATGCCATTGCAACACCAGCCAGCCCGGTGAGCACCGTTCCCACCATCGAATGCACTTTCGTCATACTGGGTCTCCTGCCGGCGCAACGATCATCGGCGCGATCTTCCGGCCCGTATCGTTACCGCAGTTTAGCCCAAATCCGGCATTGGGATTCTGGACTTATGCTAGGATTGGCGGCCATCCGGGGCGACCATTTCTTGCGCCAGCCATTTGCCGGTAACGGCGCGTGAGCTGGCGCTGGCGTGCGCCGAGCGTTTGCGCCGGAATGGAAGGGATGTGCCAATCACGTTGCGTCAGTTGCGCTATTTCACGGCGGTGGTCGAACACGGGTCACTCAGCCGGGCGTCAGAACACGTCTACGTCTCCCAGCCCGCGCTCTCGCTGCAGATGCGCGATCTCGAGAACGAGCTCGGAGCGCCGTTGTTCGAGCGAGACAGTCATGGAGTCCTGCTCACACCCCTGGGTCGCGAAGTGCATGAACAGACCCTCAGGGTCCTCGACGAGGCGTTGCTGCTGGAAACAATGGGCAACCGTTTCGAGACGGGACCCTATCGAGTGATCATCGGGATCATCTCGACGCTTGCGCCGTACCTGCTCCCCTTGCTGCTCGAGCGTCTGCAGACGGTTACGCCGCGAGTGGAACTCGACGTACTGGAGGCGCCGAGCAATGAACTGCTGGCGGGACTCCTCGCCGGGCGCCTCGACGCGACGATACTCTCGGTGCCGCTCGGGCTAATGGAGGTCGAAGAGCGGGACCTCTTCGAGGATCGTTTTCTGGTCGCGGGCCGGGCGAAGCGGCTGGCCGCCTTCCGCGCGCTCGGCGACGCTCCAAGCGCCGCGGATTTATCCCGCTCCGACATCGGTCCGCTACTCACACTCGGTGAGGGCCATTGCCTGGGCGATCAGGTGCAGGGAGCCTGCTCGATGTGGCGCATGGAAGATGTGCGCCGCGGTACCATGTCGCTCGCCACGCTCGCGCGGCTCGTCGCGAACGGCGCGGGTTTGACGTTGCTTCCTGAATCGGCCGCGCTCTGCGAACGTGCCGCGTCTCCCGACCTGAGCTTTCTTCGTCTGGGTTCCCCCGAGCCATCGCGGCGAATCGGCCTGGTCCACCGCGTCGCGTCCCACGGCCAGCGCTGGATCGATCTCCTCGTGTCCGCGGCTTCGAGCGCGGGTCAGTCACTCACGCAACAGGCGCGAGAGGCGATCGGCGCGCCTCCGGAATAGCCCGGTCGAAGCCGGCGCTGTCGCGATCAATGGTCGAGATGGATGCGATTTGAAGCTCCGCTGGTGCGGGGTACCCTGGTTCGGCGCTACAAGCGCTTTCTCGCCGATGTGGTACTGGAGGGCGGCGACCGGACCACCGTTCACTGCCCCAATACCGGGTCCATGCTGGGTTGCCAGACGCCCGGGTCAACCGTCTGGTTGCTGCCTGCCCGCAATCCGACCCGGAAATACCCCCTGGGATGGGAGTTGGTCGAAGCCGCGCCCGACGTTTTGGTCGGAATCAATACCGGTCGCAGCAACGCACTGGTTGCCGAGGCGTTGGATCGCGGCCTCATTGCTGAATTGGCGGGCTACCGCAACGTGCGGCGCGAGGTCACGTTGGCCGAGTCCCGTTCGCGGATCGATTTTCTGCTCAGTGACCATCCAGGTGAGCCCGATTGCTTTGTGGAGGTCAAAAACGTCACCGCGGCCGGCAATGGCGGAACGGCATTTTTCCCCGATGCGGTGAGCATCAGGGCGACGCGGCATGTCGAAGAACTCTTGTCCCTGGCCGAGCAGGGGCTGCGCAGCGCCATGTGTTTCTGCGTTCAGCGATCGGACGTTGACCGCATCAGGCCGGCGGATGAAATCGACCCCGCCTACGGGCAGGCGTTGCGCCGGGCCGCGGCCGCCGGAGTGGAGGTGTATGCACTAAGAGCCGAGGTCAGCGCGCGCAGCGTGCGCCTGGAGCAGCGCATTCCCGTGGATCTGGGTACCCCCGAAGCGACGGGATAGCGCATCGGGCGACTCGCCTGGTCCCCCGGAGCCCGGTGCGAGCTCGATGAAATATTCGGGGTGCCCGCTCCACTGTGCTTTAATGCTGGCCGATGATTCGATCCCTGGAATGGTTTATCGGGTTGCGCTACGTTCGGGCGCGAACGAGCCGGGGCTTCGTCTCGTTCATCAGTCTTGCCTCGGTGCTGGGTATCGGCCTGGGTGTTGCCGTCCTGATCGTCATCCTGTCGGTGATGAACGGCTTCGAGGCCGAGTTGCGGGCGCGATTGCTGAGCATGGGCGCCCATGCCAGCCTTTCCCGGCCCGCGGACGGCATCGCTGACTGGGCGGAGTTGGCTGCCCGGGTGCGGGACCAGCCGGGCGTTGCCGGTGTGGCGCCCTTTGCGGCGGTCGAGGGCATGCTCGGGTCGGCGCACTCCAGCCTCAGTCCTGCTGTCGTGCGCGGCATCCTGCCTGCCGAGGAGGCTTCGGTTTCGGAGTTGGAGGGGTTGCTCACCGTCGGCAGCCTCGGCAACCTCCAGCCCGGCGCCCAGCACATCATTCTTGGCCGGTTCCTGGCCCTTGGCCTGGGGGTCGGAATCGGCGATCGGGTCACGTTCCTCGCGCCCAGCGTGCAGGACGGTCGGCTGACGCCTCGACTGACCAGTTTTCTCGTCAGCGGGCTGTTTCAGGCGGGAATCCGGGAGCACGATGTTGGTCTGGCGCTGGTTCATCTCGACGATGCGAGCCGTCTCAGGGGGTTTGAAGGGCGCGCACAGAGCCTCGGCATTCGCCTCCAGAACCCGTTGGCCGCCGGCCGACTTCGCGCGGCCCTGCAAGCGTATGAACCTGATCTGGTTTACTCGGATTGGACGATCGAGAACCGCAACTACTTTCGGGCCATCGGCATCGAGAAGACCATGATGACCGTGTTGTTGATGCTGATCGTAGCCGTGGCGGCGTTCAACGTGGTCGCTTCCCTGACGATGACCGTGACCGACCGGCACAAGGACATCGCGATTCTGCGTACCTGCGGTCTGGCGGCGGGACGGGTTGCCCGGATCTTCATCATCCAGGGAACCATTCTCGGCGTCGCAGGCACCGTAATCGGTGTGATTCTCGGAATCGTTCTTGCCGCAAACGTGGAAACCATCGTCCCGTGGCTGGAACTGACCTTCAATTTCCGGATCATGCCGGGTGACGTCTACTACGTCACCGAGATTCCGTCAGAAATTCATACGGCTGACCTCATCCTCGTACCGGTGCTCGCCTTGCTGGTCGCGGTTGTGGCAACGATCTACCCGGCCCGCCGCGCGGCTTCGGTCGACCCTGCCGAAGCCCTGCGGTACGAACGGCCATGAGACAGCCCTACGAGGTTTCCATGGCCCTGCGCTACCTGCGCGTTCGCGGACGCAACGGCTTTATTTCGTTCATATCGCTGGTTTCGATGGTAGGCATCGGTTTGGCCGTTGCGGTATTAATCGTTGTGCTCTCGGTCATGAACGGCTTTGAGCACGAATTGCGGCAGAGGATTCTCAACATCGTGTCCCATGCAACGATCAGCGGCGTCAATGCGCCATTGGAGGACTGGCGGGCCATGCGCGAATACGTTCTCGCGAGTCCGGACGTGGTCGGTGTGGCGCCCTATGTGGACGGGCAGGGGCTGTTGATGGCCGGCGAGACGCTGGCGGGGGTGCAAGTGCGCGGTATCGACCCGGCGCTTGAGACCGATGTGTCGGTGATCGCGGAACTGCTCGTGCAGGGCAGCCTGGACTCGCTCCAGCCGGGAACGTACGGGACGCTCATCGGTACCGCATTGGCTGCGCATTTGGGTGTCGGCGTGGGGGATTCGGTCGTGCTCGTCCTGGCTGACGGTACGGTCACGCCCGCCGGTCTGGCGCCACGCATGAGAAGACTGCAGATCGCCGGTATGTTCGAGGCCGGCATGTTCGAATACGATCGCGGCTTGGTCTACGTGCACCTGGAGGATGCGGCGCGGTTGTTTCGCACCGGCGGAGAAGCGACCGGACTGCGGCTCGCCGTGACGGACATCTTGCAGGCCGGCACTGTTTCGGCCGAACTCGCCCGGGCGTTGGGCGGCGGATTCTATATCAGCGACTGGAGCCGCCAGCACGTGAATTTCTTTCGTTCGATACAGCTCACCAAGTCGATCATGTTCGTCATTCTTTCCCTGGTGATCGTCGTGGCGGTATTCAATATTCTTTCCACGCTGGTCATGGTGGTGCGCGACAAGCGCGGCGATATCGCCATCCTGCAGAGCTTCGGTGCGTCCTCGCGGAGCATCACCGCGTTGTTCGCGACTCAGGGTACGATGATCGGCGTGATCGGCACCGTGCTCGGGGTGTTGCTGGGCGTGGCCATTGCGAGTCAACTCGGCGGTGCCGCGACGCTTGTCGAATCTGTCCTGGGTATCGATCTGCTGTCCGGCGAGGTCTACTTCATCAGCGATCTGCCCACGGACATCCGTGCAGGAGAGGTGGCCCGGATCGCCTTGCTGGGCATTTTCCTTGCCGTGTCCGCGACGATCTATCCGGCTGTGAGCGCGTCCCGGCAGCCGCCCGTGGAGGCTCTGCGCTATGAATGAATCGGCCCCGGCGGTTGATCCGGTCCTCGTCGTCGAAGGGTTGGTCAAGACCTTCACGGAAGCGGGCCGGAAGCTCGAGGTACTGCGGGGCGTCGATCTCCGGGTGGATTCGGGGGCCCGGCTCGCCATCGTCGGCGCCTCGGGTTCCGGCAAGAGTACGCTGTTGCAACTGCTGGGCGGACTGGACCGGGCCACGGCGGGGGAGGTCCGGGTTTGCGGCGAGTCGATGACCCGACTGAGCAACAATCGCAAGGGCGCGCTGCGCAACCGGGCACTGGGATTCGTCTATCAGTTTCACCATCTCCTGCCGGAATTCAGTGCACTGGAAAACGTCGCGATGCCCCTGTTGGTGCGGGGCGATGAACCGCGCCAGGCAGCGGGTTGCGCCGGGGAACTGCTGGCCCGGGTGGGGCTACAGGACCGACTGGACCACCGGCCGGGGCAACTCTCCGGTGGCGAACGGCAACGGACAGCGGTCGCGCGAGCCCTGGTGACCCGCCCGGCCGTTGTGTTGGCCGACGAACCCACGGGCAACCTGGATCGCCCGACGGGTATGCGGGTATTCGAACTCATGCTGGAACTCAACGCGGAACTGGGCACGAGCCTGGTGGTGGTGACCCATGATCCGGATATCGCCGCCCGTATGGACCGCCGACTCGAGTTGCGCGATGGGGTATTGCACGCGCTGAGCTGACGCTTTCCGGTGGGTTATGCAACTACGTCGGTTTTGTTCCCCAGCCGGTCTGAACGGCGTGGTCGCCGCGGCCGTATCCTGGGGAACCGCTACCGTACTGGTTCACCAATTGCCGAACCCGGTGGGTCTCGTGCCGGCTGTCGCACTGCTCGCGGTTGCCATGGGTGCGTGGTGGATTTTCGGCTGGCGGTGGCTCGTGTGGTTCGCCGCCGGTGCGCTATGGACCACTTTTCACATTCACGCCCGATTGGCCGAACGGCTGCCGACCGAGCTTCAGGGTGGGGACTTCGCGATTACCGGTTGGGTTGACGGGTTCCCCAACCATTCCCCTGGACAGGTGAGTTTCTCGTTCCGTGTCGTCTCGGGCGAGCCCGCGGACGCGATTCCCGGGCGGCTGCGGTTGAGTTGGTACGATCCGCCGCCGGATACGGTGCAACCCGGGAGCGCGTTCGACCTGGTCGTAAGGCTAAAGCCGCCCAGGGGGCTGATCAATCCCGGCGGATTCGACTACGAGCGCTGGCTCTTTCAGGAAGGTTACGGTGCCACGGGATATGTTCGCGAAGGGCGCGCGGCCTCGGCCGGGATCGATGGCATGGGGCGCCAGTGGCTGATTCTGCGCGCTCGCCTGGCTGGCCGGATCGGGGCGGCGGCACCGACGCCGGACGCGGCTGCACTGCTGACTGCGCTGACCATCGGCGAGCGGTTCAGATTCCAAGAGCCCCATTGGCGAACGCTGCGGCGGACCGGGACCAGCCACCTGGTTGCGATCTCGGGATTGCACGTGGGCCTGGTGGCAGGCCTTGTTTTCTTCATCTGCCGACGGGTTGTTCTGCGCTTGCCCATTGCGGCCGCTTCCAGGGACCTGGAACTGGCGGCGATGGCGAGTTTGCTGGCGGCGGCCGTGTATGCGGGGCTCGCCGGGTTCACCGTACCCACCCAGCGGGCGCTCATCATGCTGCCCGTCGCGCACCTCGCGATCGCCGGCCGTCGCTCGGTGGACATGTCGAGCGGGCTGTCGACGGCTGCGTTGCTGGTACTTGCGTGGGACCCGACCGCCCCATTGAGCGCTTCGTTCTGGTTATCGTTCGTTGCGGTGGCGCTGTTGTGGCAACTCGCCCGGAGTGAGAACCATCGGTCCGCGGGGCGCTCCGCGCTGCGGCCCGCCACCTCCATCATCCGGGTGCAATGGGGTATCAGCCTGGGCCTGATTCCCGTTGTGGCACTGTTCTTCAATGACGTTTCGCTGATTTCGCCCGTCGTCAACATCCTTGCGATTCCGCTGTTCAGCGTCGTCCTGGTCCCCTTGAGCCTCGCCGCGGTCGCAGTGGCGTCGCTACATCCCGTCGGGGAATGGCTCATCCTTGTCGCCGGCACGTTGCTGCAATGGACATGGAACGGACTCGCCGCGATTGCGGAGTTTCCATGGGCGGCGGTGACCCTGGTTGTCCCGCCCGGCTGGGTAATGGCGATGTCCGCGCTGGGCGCGGCCGCGGCGCTGGCGGCCTTTCCCTTGCCTGCCCGAAACCTGGCATGGCTCACGCTGATACCGGTGTTCTTCTGGGAACCGGCGCGCCCCCGTGAAGGCGGCGCCGTGGTGGAGGTTCTCGACGTGGGACACGGACTGGCGATCCTCGTGGAGACCCGCACCCATACCCTGCTGTATGACGCCGGAGCGCTGTACCGTTCCGGATTCGATACCGGCCGGGAAATCGTCCTGCCCGCGATGCGGGCGAAATCCCTGGGAACACTCGACGTCCTCGTGGTCAGCCACGCGGACAACGATCACGCCGGAGGCGCCGCCGCGGTGTACGCTGCATTTCCCGATGCCCGGGTCATCATGGGCCCCGACGTTTCGCTACCGGGCGGGGCTGTCTGCGAGGCCGGCGCGACCTGGACGTGGGATCGGGTCGATTTCAGAGTCCTGCATCCCCAACCGACATTTCGGCACCTCGGCAACGACAGTTCCTGCGTACTGAAGATCGCCACCGCGGCGGGCAGTGTGCTGTTCACGGGCGATGTGGAAGCCGCGGGGGAGCGCGCGCTCATGGCCGATGCTGCGGCGCTTGCCGCGGATGTGGTGGTGGTTCCCCATCATGGCAGTGCCACATCGTCGTCGCTCGCACTCGTGGCTGCGGCTGCGCCCGAGTACGCCGTGGTCTCCGCCAGCTACCTCAACCACTGGGGCTTTCCGAAACCCGGTATCGTCGAGCGGTGGCGTGATGCCGGCGCGACGATTCTGTCAACCGGGGAGGTGGGCGCGATCCGCATATCCCTTGAACCCGATGAGGCTGTTCGCGTGCAGGGGCGTCGAAGCCTGCGCCGCCGCTACTGGAACGCCGGGCACACATCGGATATTCCGGGTTCGTTGTTGGACTAAACCGGGCGCGCTATAGTTCGAGCGCGCACTTCGCTGAATTTCGGCCAATACGTGCGGGAGATGGCGCTGGCTGACCGCTTGCGGAAGCTCCCGAACGTTGCCAGCTCCGGGGCCGCCATCATCCGGAGTCCTGAAGCAAATTTGGGGTCAGTTGCCCATGCCGCATTCTCGCCCACAGGTCGTGGAGGTCTACCGGCGCCTCCTGCACTACGTAGTGCCGCATTGGAAGGTTCTCCCGTACGCGTTTTTCGCCATGATTCTTGCCGCGGCGACCAACGCGGCGGTTCCCTTCCTGATGAGCGAGGTGGTGGAAACGCTCGAGGCCGGCGGGAGGGACGGCGGTTCGCTGCTCATACCGCTGTTGCTCTTGATCACGTTCGCGATTCGGGCGTCGGCGGATTTCGTGTCCGTTTACGGGCTGGGATGGCTGGGAAGATCGGTGGTGCGGGATCTGCGCGCCGAAATGTTCGAGCACTACACCGAGTTGCCCGTCAGCTACTACGATCGGCACTCCTCCGGCGCACTGATCTCGAAGTTGACCTACAACACCGAGCAGGTTGCCGAGGCAATCTCCAACGTCGTGGTGGTCGGTGTACGCGATACGCTGACGATCCTGGTGCTCGTCGGCGCAATGATCTACTTCAGCCCTTTGCTGAGCGCCATGGTGGCCGTCGCGGCACCCATCGTGGCGGCGCTCATAGCCCTCATGAGCCGGGCGTTCCGGCGCTACGGCATGCGCATCCAGACCACCATGGGCGACGCCACGCGGGTCACGGACGAAGCCTTGTCGGGATTGCGAATCGTCAAGGTATTTGAAGGTCAGGGGCAACAGCAGAGGCGTTTCTCGGAGATCAACGAACGTAACCGAAAGCAGTTCATGAAGCTGGTTGCCGCCCGCGCGGCCGGCGATGCACTGACCCAGTACACGCTGACGATCGCGGTGACGGCGATGATTGCGGTGGCCTTTTCCAGCGTCCTGTTGGAGGGCTTGAACGCGGCTGTTTTCCTGGGGTTCCTGACCGCCATGGGGATGATGCTGGCGCCCTTGAAGCGGATCGTCGGCATCAACGTCGCGCTGCAACGCGGAATTGCCGCCGGCATCACCCTTTTCGAAACCCTGGATCAACCCGGCGAGCCTGACACGGGAACGCGGCGCCTGGCGCGGGCCAGCGGAGCAGTCGAGTTTCGCGATGCCTGCTTCACATACGATCAAGCCAAGGGCCGGGTACTCAACAACGTCAGTTTTCAGGTTCCCGCGGGCGGTACGGTTGCGATCGTCGGGCGATCGGGCAGCGGCAAGAGTACGCTGGTCGGGTTGCTGCCCCGTTTCTATGACGTGGATGCGGGCAGCGTTTGTCTCGATGGCCTCGATATTCGCGAATACCGGCTCAGGGACTTGCGCCGCCAGCTCAGTCTGGTCAGCCAGGATGTGCAGTTGTTCGATGACACCATTGCCAACAATATCGCCTTCGGCGCGCTCGCCGACGCGCCGTGCGCCGCCGTCGAGGCGGCGGCGGAGGCCGCGTACGTGGCGGAGTTTGCCGCCGAGTTGCCCGACGGTCTTGACACTCACGTGGGGGAGCGCGGCATGCTGCTCTCCGGTGGACAGCGGCAGCGGATCGCCATCGCCAGGGCCGTGCTCAAGCATGCGCCGGTGTTGATCCTCGATGAGGCGACATCCGCGTTGGATACCGAGTCGGAACGTCGGGTTCAACGTGCGCTGGAGAAGCTGATGACAGAATGTACGACGTTGGTTATCGCTCACCGGTTGTCCACCGTGGAGAAGGCCGATTACATCGTCGTGCTGCAGGATGGTGCGGTTCTCGAGCACGGTAACCACGCGGAACTCCTCGAGCGGCGCGGGGGTTACAGCAAGCTGTACCGCATGCAGTTCGCGGACTGATACATGCCGGGTCGTGCTCAAGTGGATTTCGCCGTAGTGATTCCGGCCCGCTACGGCTCGAACCGGTTGCCGGGTAAGCCATTGGCGGAAATCGGCGGCCGGCCGATGATTCAGTGGGTGCATGCAGCGGCGGTTGCCGGTGCGGCTGCCGAGGTGATCGTGGCTACGGACGATGAGCGCATCGTCGGCGCTTGCGCGCGGTTCGGTGCGCAGGCGGAAATGACCGCCGCGTCGCACGCAAGCGGCACAGACCGTGTTGCCGAGGTGGCGCGGCGCCTCGGCTGGCCGGATGACCGGATTGTGGTCAACATACAAGGGGACGAGCCCTTGCTGCCACCGGCTTTGGTTTCACAAGTTGCCGGTCTGCTTCACGAGGATTCGCGGGCGGCATTGGCGACCCTGGCCACCCCCATCGTGCGCCACGCCGAATTGGACGATCCCAACGTCGTCAAGGTCGTGACCGACCGGCACTCCAGGGCCCTGTACTTCAGTCGCGCGCCCATCCCGTGGCCCCGGGACGGCGACTCAGCAGCGCCGGATGCGCTGCGCCATATCGGCATCTATGCCTACCGGGTCGGGGCGCTCAGGCAGCTCACCGAGACCCGGCCGTGCGCGCTGGAGCAGCAAGAGCGGCTGGAGCAGCTCCGTGCCCTGTGGCTCGGACTGCCGATTCGGGTGGCCGAGGCCTGCGAATGGCCGCCCAGGGGCGTGGATACCGAGGCGGACTTGATCGCGGTTCGCCGCCGGGCGGGCGAGCGATCGCGCTAGCCCGCTTCGTCATCGGGCGGGATCAGCCAACGTGGGTCGGTGGCGGGCGGTGCGGACAGGGTATCGAGGAATGCTTCGACATGGGCGCGTTCACGCCGGTTCAGGCCCAACGGTTTGGCCTCGTTGTGTCCGATCATGGCCAGCGGCGCGCGATTGTAGTGCTGTACCATCTGCCTGAGCGACGGTGTCTGTCCCTTGTGTGAGTAAGGCGCGGTAAGCGCCAGGTTGCGCAGTGACGGTGTGCGCAATGCGCCCGTGAGCTCGGAGCCGGTGCGTGCGAACCGAAGCTCGGCACAGTCCCTCACGGGATCGTCGCTGTACGTGCCCAAACAATTGAACGGATCCGCCTGCACGTGGCGGACACCGTCGATTCTGCCGCGGTCGGGAATGTCCCCGGGCGCCGAAAGTACCCCGGTGTTATGAAATTCGTTGTTGGTGAACAGCGGCCCGTTGTGGCACTCGATGCAGCGGGCCTTGCCCATGAAGAGCCGCAGGCCCGCGGCTTCGCTTGCCTCAAGCAATGTGCGGGCCCGATCCCCGTTGCCGGCCGATACGGCTGCGACGTACTCGTCAAATCGCGACATCCCGGGCAGAAGCAGTCGTTCGTAGGCGGCGATGGCCTTGCCGACGTTTGCGAAGACCCGGGTGATCTGTTCCCTGTCGTTCGCGTTCATGCGATGCCAGGCCGCGGCCAGCTCGGTGCCGGGAACCGGCGCCGCGGCGTTGGGAAGCCGGTCTGTCGCGAACACGTCGGGGAGCGGGCCGAAGAGCGACTCATAAGCCCGTCGGTACTCGGCGTTCCTCGCCATGAGCCTGGCAATTCCGACGCGGTTGCCGCCCTGCTCGTTGGGATCCTCCAGCGGCGACAGCGACTGCGACCACAGGCTGTCCTTGCGTCCATCCCAGTACAGCCAGGGGCTGTAGGCCGTGCCGACGATGCTCGGCGTATTGCGCTTCGATTCGCCCAACGCCTGACCCTTGAGGCGGCCATCGGTGTACCGGAGATCCGGCTGATGGCATGTGGCGCAAGCGATTTGACCGTCGCCGCTGAGTCGAGGATCGAAGAACAGCCGGTGACCGAGACGTGCTGCTCGTTCATCGTCGGCAATGGCG
>JAKZVH010000006.1:0-6228 GCA_047516145.1 Gammaproteobacteria bacterium | reverse complement strand
CGGTTCTTCAGCGACCCCACCGTAGCCAAAGGACACTCCGGCGCCGAGTCGGATAGGATCGCTTCCCTCGCGAATCGCCTCCAACCCCTACCGCGCGCTCACCACGATGCAACGAACCGCCTCACCGCCTTAGCGGGAGGACCTGCAGCTTTGCCGTGAGCGATGCCTTGGAGGTCTGTATGGTGTGAAGTGCCGAAGCGACTTCACGGTATGGCAATGCTCGAAAATGCGCCTTGACGGCGGGCATGCTCGGCAGGGCGCCGTCGACCGCTTCACCTGCGGCGTTGTACTCAACGAACCCGTGCGCCTGGCACCAATTGAGCGTCGCCCGGGTGGCGCGGCGAACGCGCCGGGCGGTTTCCGGTTTGGCGGTCCATATGGGCGTCAGGACGGTCAGGACATCCTCCCGGCCAATGCGATCGACAGGCATGGTGCCGAGCCGTTTGAACGCATGGCGCTCCAGCTGTTGCATCCAGTTCGCCGCCACCTTTTCGTTGCGCCAGCGCGGGCGCAGCGTCTCGTGCGTGCGTTGGGCGGCCTGGCGAAACGTGAGCATCTTGACCTGGCGTTTCGCGGCCAGCGGATCGCCGCCGCGCCGAGCGAGCGTGCGATTCTCGTGGGCGGCCTCACGCGCCTGGGCAAGCGTCACCCAGCCGCAGCCGCCGAGCCCGATGTCATGGCGCCTGCCGTTGATGGTGAGGCGCTGGATCCACTGTTTGGACCCGCCGGGCGCGACGTTCAGGTACAGCGTATTGCCGTCGCCGTACATTCCGGGGCGGTTGATCGCCCGGACCATCCAACAAGAAGTGGTGCCGGTGGACGGATTCGAACCGCCGACCCACGCATTACGAATGCGTTGCTCTACCGCCTGAGCTACACCGGCAAGACCCTGGGCGGGCACATTATCCTCGTTCTTTGCCGGCTTGCACAAATGTGCCGACTTGCGTCGGACGACAGTGGTCACGGAAGCCTGGGCCCGGTGCAGAATGTAGCTGTTACGATGCGGGAACCGGAGCGGTTGGTCAGGTACCGACTTGTTGTGCGCAAGAAAACCGCGGGCAAACCGACAATGCCTGAAAACCCATGTGCATTTGGATGACCTGCCGGTCCGAGGCCGATAACGCGTAGAAACCATGACCGAAAAATTCCGCTACATGGTCACGGTCGCGCTCATCGTTGCGCTGGGCGGCTTCCTCATGGGATTTGACGCATCGGTCATTTCCGGTGTCGTATCGTTTATCGGACCCGAGTTCAACCTGACCCGGATCGAACTCGGCTGGGCAGTGGCGTCGCTGACCCTGACGGCGACCCTGGCGATGATGGTTTCAGGGCCGCTCAGCGATCGACTGGGCCGCAAGCCGGTTCTCAGGATCGCCGCCGCGTTATTCGCCGTTTCCGCGTTCGCCTCGGCAGTTGCGCCGAACTTCATCTCCCTCGTCGTCGCCCGAATGCTCGGCGGATTCGGTGTCGGCGCCGCGCTGATCGTTGCGCCGATGTACATCGCCGAGATTGCGCAGGATAATGGAGAGGGTCAGCGATGCCGTGCAAGCTCAAGCCGGCCTTCAAGCCGTGCGCGACTCCATCGGCGCCGAAACGAACGAGGACAAAGCCGTCTTCAAGGAGCTGTTTCACCCGGCGATGAGACTGGTCCTGACAATTGGCCTTGCGGTGGCGATCCTGCAGCAGATCACCGGCATCAACTCCGTCTTCTTCTACGCGCCGATGATCTTCGAGCAGTCCGGGATCGGCACCGATGCATCGTTCCTGCAGGCCATCCTCGTCGGGCTCGTGAACCTGGTGTTCACGGTGCTGGCGATATTGCCGATCGATCGCCTGGGCCGCCGGCCATTGCTCGCACTCGGACTCGCCGGCATCGCCGTATGCATGCTGGTGCTGTCGTACGGGTTCGGTTCCGCCACGTATACGCTGGACGACGATGCCGTCGCCTCGTTGTCTCAGACCCTGGATCGCGAGTCCCTCGCACCGTTGCTCGATGAAACCTACCAAAACGACGTCGCGTTTCGCCGGGCCATCGTGGACGCAGCGGGTAGCACCGCCTACCAGGACCATCAATCCGAGCTTGTGAGCGCGGCGATCAGCATGAACCCGACTCCGATCCTTATCGGCATCCTCGGATTCGTTGCAAGTTTCGCCATATCGCTGGGTCCGGTCATGTGGGTACTGTTCTCGGAACTCTTCCCCAACCGGGTGCGCGGGCTGGCAATATCCGCGGTGGGCTTCGTGAATTCCGCGGTGAGCTTCACGGTGCAGCTCATCTTCCCGTGGGAACTCGAACGCCTCGGCAATTCCCTGACCTTCCTGATTTACGCGGCCTTCGCCATCGTCGGGCTGGTGATCGTCATCCGCCTGGTGCCCGAGACCAAGGGCAGAAGCCTCGAGGAACTCGAGGCGGAACTGATGAGGCACTAGTGCGACAGGATTCAACGGAGAATCCCGAATAGTTGGATTAGCGGACCGATGCACATCACGATGTCATGCACAAGAATCGCCACGGCCTTCCTGGTGGTCGCGATCGGTGCTTCGTGCCGGCCATCGCCGCCGCCCGCCGGCGATGGGTCCGGGGGCAGTGGAGCGATCCCCGTGGAGGTCGCCATGCGGGACGGCCGCTATACGCTGCTGCGCGGTGGGCAACCGTATGCGATCAACGACATTTCGGAAATGATTCACGAGGTGGACAGCCGGCATCCCACGACAACGTGGTCCTTGCAGCCGGTGCCGAATACGACGCGCGGGTCCTTGCCATCGATCCCGACGGCGACACGCTGGAGTATCGCTGGGAAATTCTGCGTGAGAGCGAGGCGACGCAGGAAGGCGGCGACGCGGAGGAAATTCCGGAACTGGTTGGCGATCTTATCGATGACGCCAGCCAGGATCGTATTATCGTGACTGCGCCGTCAGAGCCGGGCGCCTACCGCTTGTTCGCCTACGTTCATGATGGTCGCGACCATGCGGGCCATGCAAATATTCCGTTCTACGTCGAATGACAGCCAGTCTACACAGATGAGGCATCTGGACGGGAACACCCTTGACCGGTAGCGAAGCGCTCTCCTATTATCTTTCGGAAGCTGTATTGAACAACAGGGGGTGCGATGAGACGTTGGTTCGTGCGGTTGATGTTTTCCCTGGCGGCGGTCTGCGCCCTCACGCCGATGCCGGGCATGGGGCAGACCGACGCGACGACGCCCTACACGCCGCCGCGCACACCGGACGGGCATCCGGACCTGCAGGGCATTTGGCAGGTCCTCAATACGGCCGCATGGGACCTCGAGGATCATCAAGCGAGCCTGGGCGTGCCCGCCGGGCATGGCGTGGTGGAAGGGGGCGCCATCCCCTATCAGGATTCGGCGCTCGCCAGGAAGAGAGAGAATTTCGAACAGCGCGCCACGCTCGACCCGGAAACCAGGTGCTATCTCCCCGGAGTCCCCCGCATCACCTACATGCCGTATCCGTTTCAGATCATCCAGCAGGCCGACAAGGTCTCGATCGCTTACGAATACCTGCGCACCTTGCGCTTTGTTTACATGAACGGGAATCCGCACCCCCCTGGCCCGATCGACTGGTGGATGGGCGACTCACGCGGTCGCTGGGAGGGGAACACGCTTGTGGTCGATGTGATCCATTTCAACGACAAAACGTGGTTCGATCGAGCGGGAAATTTTCACAGCGACGCCCTGCACGCGGTAGAACGGTACACGCCCACGGGCCCGGATCACCTGCTCTACGAAGTCACGATCGAGGACCCGAAGGTCTTCACGCGGCCCTGGAAGATCAGCATGCCGCTATACAGGCGTCAGGAACGAAACAGTGAGCTGTTGGAATATCAATGCCATGCGTACCTCCTCGAGCAGGAGTGGGACAACCCCGCTTCGACATTCTTCGAGGAGCACTGAGTCGGGCGGCATGCCGAGCGAACAACGGGGGATCAGGTGAGCCATCGAACTCTTGCAACCATCGCGGCTTCGACGGCTGCTCTCTGGGCTGTGCTATTGGCCCCGGGACCCGCAGCCGGGCAGGCCTTTTGGCGTGAAGACGCGCCGAAGATCCCGATGGCGCCAACCTGGCTCGCGGAGAAGGCCAAACTCCCGCCGTACAGTCCACTGCGAACGCCCGAGGGCGTGCCCGACCTCCAGGGGGAATGGGGTGGCCCCGGTGGCGATGGCCTGAGCTACCTTGAAGACCACGAGTACGTGGACATCACCACACCGGCGCAGGAAACCTTTATCTCCGATCCACCGGACGGAAGAGTCCCCTATACGCCGTGGGGGCTGGCCAAGCGGAACGAGATCCTCGCCGGGCTGGGTCGGGGATGGCCGGGCGAGTCGGGCGAGTCGGGCGAGTCGGGCGAACGGTTGTACAGCAGTCCAGGGGCGTTTTGCCTGAACTACACGCCGATGTTTTCGTTCTCGGAGCTTGAGATCGTTCAGCAACCGGGCTCCGTGATCTTGCTCGGCGCCGAAGGCTATCGCGTGATCCCGACTGACGGGCGTGCGCCCATCGGCGAAAAGGCGAAGTTCTGGTTCGGGAACTCGCGTGGCCGCTGGGAAGGCGATACGCTGGTCGTCGAGGTAACCAGTCTCAACGGCAGGGGTTGGTTCGACTCCACCGGGCATTACTACTCCGAAAACACGCGCATGACCGAGCGCTGGACGCTGGTCGATGCCGACACGATCGACTACGAATTGACGATCGAGGACCCCACCATCTATACCAGACCCTGGACGATGAACTTTCCGCGGAGGCGCCCCGGCACCAATCCCAACGCGGCAGGCGTCCGCATACCCAGCGCGGTTGCGGCCGACGCACCCCCGGTGCAGGACCCGTATGCAAACGAGGTGTGGGAAGATGGATGTTACGAGGGAAACAGAGGGGGCGCGGCATCCATCCGGGCACTCGGCTTCGAGTGGTTCAGGGGGGTCACGCCTCCGCAGTGATTGGTACGCCTCTACATTGGTTGACTCCTTGTCATGGGGACAGCGGAATGAATAAGCAGACTCTTCGTGGTCGACTGGCCAGCATCTGTCACCCGTCTTCTGCCGCGGCTCTCGGTCCGCTGCCGTTCACTGCTCCCGTCGCGGCTCTCGGTTTGCTGCTGGTCACTGCTCCCGTCGCGGCTCACCATTCCTTCGCAGCGGAATTCGACATAGAAAAACCGATCGAACTGCGCGGGACGCTCACGGGCATGGATTGGGTGAACCCGCACGGGTGGCTATATATCGATGTCACGAACCCGGACGGCACGGTGACAAACTGGGCGATCGAGGCGGGTGGCGCCACGCAACTGCTGCGGCGCGGTCTGCGCAAGACCGACTTCCCGCTCGGAACAGAGGTGATCGTCAACGGGTATCTCGCGCGCAGCGGAGAGCCGGTGGTCAACGGCCGGAGCGTGACCACGCCGGAGGGGAGAAATTTCTTCCTGGGGACCGATACGGGTTCGTCCGCCGGCCGGTAGCGGCCACGCTGAAGATACTCGGCCTCAGCAAGCAAGCTGAGGGTCGGGCGCAGGCCTGGCCGCATGGCTCAATGCGCGATTGCAATGCATCGGCATCGACCGGGACACGCCTTTTCGCCAGAACTGCCCAGATTCAAACCTGCCGCGGCCGCGCGACGCCGCTTAGCCTGTGATGCGTTGGATCTGGGAGTGCTTGAATGCAACGGTGCCGCGGAATCTCGTTGTGGGAATTGCTGCTGGTCATGGCGGTGGCGTCGGTGTTGAGCGCCGCGGGGATACCGGGCATCGGCGTCTATGTGCTGAACGCGCGCCGCACAGCGGATGTCAATGCGTTCGTCACGGCTGTTCAACTCGCCCGCAGCGAGGCATTCAAGAGGGGCCGCCCGGTCGTGCTCTGCAAGACAGCGGATGGTTCCAGTTGCGGCGGTTCGAATGTGGAATTCGGCCAGGGATGGCTGGTCTTCGTCAATGACGACGAAGTCCGTCCGCCCCGACGCGCCGCCACCGAACCACTGCTCTACGCATACCGTCCGGAAATGGCCGGGGACATCGAGGCCAATCGCAGCTTGTTCGAGTTTCGCGCCTTCGGCGCGCGCAGCACCAACGGTACCGTGACGTTTTGCGACCGCCGGGGAGCCGTCCAGGCTCGAGCGGTCATCGTGAGCTACACGGGGCGGCCCCGTGTTTCCGGGACCGGCCCCGGGCGCACGCCCTTGACCTGCGAGCCATGAACCGGAAAGCCTGCACCGGATTTACCC
>JAKZVH010000005.1:0-3799 GCA_047516145.1 Gammaproteobacteria bacterium | reverse complement strand
GAAGTACTGGAATCACGCCGCGCCGTGGCGCCGCTGGTGGTTTCCCGTGTGAAGGTCATGGCCAAGCTCGACATCGCGGAAAAGCGCCTGCCCCAGGACGGCAGAATCTCGTTGCGGATCGCCGGGCGCGCAGTGGATGTGCGGGTTTCCACGATCCCCTCCGGCCACGGCGAACGCGTGGTGCTGCGCCTGCTGGACAAGCAAGCCGGGCGCCTGGACCTGACCAATCTCGGCATGGCCGACCGCGACCAGCGGAGAATGGACGAGCTCATCCACCGGCCCCACGGCATCCTGCTCGTCACGGGTCCCACCGGTTCCGGCAAGACCACGACGCTCTACGCGGCGCTGGACCGTATCAACGACCTGACTCGCAACATTCTCACGGTGGAAGACCCTATCGAGTACTACATCGACGGTATCGGTCAGACGCAGGTCAATACCAAGGTCGAAATGACCTTCGCCCGCGGGCTTCGGGCCATTCTCCGGCAGGACCCCGACGTGGTCATGGTGGGCGAGATCCGCGATCTGGAAACGGCGGAAATCGCGGTTCAGGCCAGCCTGACCGGCCACCTGGTGCTTTCGACGCTGCACACCAATACCGCGGTGGGCGCGGTCACCCGACTTCGCGACATGGGTGTCGAGCCGTTCCTTCTTTCATCCAGCTTGATCGGCGTATTGGCCCAGCGCCTGGTTCGGGTGTTGAGCCCCGACACGCGCACACCGTTTCAGGCCGGCGAGTACGAATGCCAGATTCTCGGCACCGACCCGCGGGATCCGCCAACGCTCTACCGAGCCAGCGAGAGCGAGTTCGGCTACCAGGGACGCACCGGCATCTACGAACTCGCGGTCATCGACGATACGATGCGCACCTTGATACACGAGGGCGCGGGCGAACAGGCGCTTGAGGCCCAGGCCCGCACCCGCGCGCCGAGCATTCGTGACGACGGCATCCGCAAGATATTGGACGGGAGCACGACCCTGGAAGAGGTCCTGAGGGTTACCCGGCGCGACTGACCCGCTGATTGCAAGAAATCATGGGAGCCTATCGATACGTCGCCGTGGATCGCCACGGCAAGGAACAAAAGGGCATCCTTGAGGGCGATACGCCACGGCAGATCCGGCAGCTCCTGCGCGAGCGAGCCTTACTCCCCGTGCGTGTCACGGAGGTGGAAAGCCGGGCCGGCACGCGGAGTCGACGCCTCTCGCTGACCCGTGGCATATCCGCCCTGGATCTGGCCTTGCTGACGCGGCAACTGGCCACGCTGGTCCGGGCCGGGCTGCCCCTGGAGGAAGCCTTGCAGGCGGTGAGCGAACAGTCGGAGCGGCCGAAGATCAAGGCCATACTGCTGGGAGTGCGTGCCAGGGTTCTCGAAGGCCATACGCTCGCATCGGGTCTCGACGGCTTCTCGGGCGTGTTTCCCCACGTCTACCGCGCAACCGTGGCCGCGGGCGAGCAGGCCGGGCGTCTGGACACGGTGCTGGAGCGGTTGGCCGACTACACCGAGTCGCGCCACAGTCTGCGGCAAAAAATCAGCCACGCGCTGATCTATCCCGTGGTCCTCACCGGGCTCGCGCTGACCATCGTCGTGCTCATGCTGGTGTACGTGGTTCCCAAGGTGGTGGGCGTATTCGAGACCACCGGTCAAACCCTGCCCCTACTGACCCGGGCTCTGATCGGGCTGTCGACCTTTCTCCAGAACTGGTGGTACCTGGTGTTGGTGGGCATCGCCGCGGTTGCATTCGGGATAAACCGGCTACTGAGCCAGGAGGGCCCCCGACGCCGTTACCACCGGTGGTTGCTGAGCCTGCCGGTTTTCGGTCGCGTCAGCCGCGGGTTCAATACGGCGCGCTTCACCCGCACTCTGAGCATACTGACCTCCAGCGGAGTCCCGGTCCTGGAGGCATTGCGAATCGGCGGATCCGTGGTGACGAACCTGCCCATGCGCGATGCCGTGGAGGAAGCCACGGTCCAGGTCAGCGAGGGGGGCGCCATCGGCCGCGCGCTGGCGCAGTCCAGGCTATTCCCGCCGATGAGCATCCACCTCATTTCCAGCGGCGAGGCATCGGGTGAATTGGACGGCATGCTTGAACACGCCGCGAGCCACCAGGAGAACGAGATGGACAGCCTGCTGGGAACCCTGCTGAGCGTCCTCGAACCGGCCATGATCATCATCATGGGGCTGTTGGTACTGGCCATCGTTCTGGCCGTCCTGCTGCCAATCTTCCAGATGAACCAACTCATCGCGTGATGCGCCGCCACCACGACATGGGCGGTCTCCAGGCGGGACCCATCGACCGGAATGAAGCCGCGTATGCCCCGTGGCAAACGCGGGTCAAGGCGCTGGTGCTGCTGCTCATTCGCGGACCCAGGGCGCCGATGACGGTTGACGAGCTTCGCCGCGGCATCGAGGACCTCCCGCCGGACGAGTACGACCGGCTCGGCTACTACGAGCGCTGGATCCGCTCGGTTGCCGGGATCCTCGTCGAGAAGCAGGTCTTCAGCCAACAGGAACTCGACGCGAAAATGGCCGAGATCGACGATCGCCGGCAACGGCAAGGCCCATCGTGAGCCGCTTCAGGAAGGGCGATCCGGTACGGGTCAGGGCGCACTACCCGCCCGGTCACGCTCGCGCACCCTGCTTCACCCGAGGCCACCGTGGCAGCATCGTAGACATCACCGGCCCCTACGCCAACGCCGAGGAACTCGCCTACGGCCGTCCCGGTGCGCCAGAGCCGCTGTACCGCGTCTGCTTCCACCAGCAGGACCTCTGGCCCGACTACCGGGGCGGCGCCAGGGACACAGTGGTGGCCGACATCTACGAACATTGGCTCTTGCCTGCGGAGCATTCATGAGTCACGACCCTCATCATCCCACGCAACTCGACAGCGAAGACGAACGCTATTCCCGCGAACGGTTGCTGGCCGCCGCCATCGAGGAATTGCTGGCCGAGAACGGCTTGATTTCGTCCGGCGACATGGTCCGCGCAATGGACTATTGGGCCTCGAGGACGCCCGCCGATGGCGCGCGCCTGGTCGCGCGTTCCTGGGCCGATCAAGCCTTCGCTGCGCGTGTGCTCGGCAGCGTGAACGCGGCCGCCGAGGAACTTGGCATGGATATCGGCACCACGCCCATCGTCGCCGTCGCGAATGCCGCGACGCTGCACAACGTCCTGGTTTGCACCCTTTGCTCCTGCTATCCCATCGGGCTGCTCGGCGAGTCTCCGGGCTGGTACAAGTCTCGCGCCTACCGGTCGCGCGTCGTCCGCGAACCCCGCGCCGTGCTGGCTGAATTCGGTCTCCACTTGCCCGACGATGTCGAGGTTCGGGTGCATGACAGCACGGCCGACTTGCGCTACATCGTGATCCCGATGCGTCCCGCGGGGACGGGACACCTGACGGAGGACGAGCTGGCCGACCTGGTGACGAGGGACTGCATGATCGGCACCGCGCTACCGCGGTACGGCTAACACAAGTAATTCACCTGCTTCACCGAGGTTTTTGACGAAGGCGTCGACGCGACGCGGAAGTCGCTCGGCAAGGCACGCGAGTTGGATAGGCAGCCCGGGCGCTACATGCCGGCGTAGTTCGGACCGCCGCCTCCTTCGGGAGGCACCCAGTCGATGTTCTGCTCGGGGTCCTTGATGTCGCAGGTCTTGCAGTGCACGCAATTCTGGGCATTGATCTGGAAGCGCGGGCTGCCGGACGCATCGTGCACGATTTCGTAGACGCCCGCCGGGCAATACCGCTGCGCAGGCTCGCCGAATCTCGGAAGGTTGCGCTCGACTGGAATGTCCGGGTC
>JAKZVH010000004.1:0-6591 GCA_047516145.1 Gammaproteobacteria bacterium | reverse complement strand
GGCGAAGCCCGGGACGGCGGATACGCTCGGTTCGCCCGCGTCGACGCTGATCGCGTGGTGCGACTCCCGGAAGGCATCGATCCGCGGCTCGCGATGGCGATCGGTACTGCTGGGTTTACCGCCGCGCTTGCCGTGCATCGGCTGGAATACAACGGACAGAAGCCTGACCTCGGCCCCATCGCGGTTACTGGAGCCACTGGTGGTGTCGGCATGATTGCCACCGACCTATTGGCAGCCCGCGGCTATGACGTGACCGCGGTCACCGGAAAAACAGGCGAAGCGCCGTTGCTGAGACGACTGGGTGCGCGGGATATTCTCGACCGCCGCGACATCCGTCCCGTCACCAAGCCGCTCGGGCGGGGACTATGGGGCGGGGCGGTTGACAACCTGGGTGGTGACGTTCTCGGCTGGCTTACACGAACGGTTCGTCCCTGGGGAAATATCGCCAGCATTGGGTTGGCGGCTAGCGCGTCGCTGACGACCACGGTCATGCCATTTATCCTGCGCAACGTGAGTCTCATTGGCGTTAACATGGAAGTTCCGCCAGCGCTGCGCGCCGAGATCTGGATGCGTCTGGCAACTGATCTGCGCCCTCGGCATCTCGATCTCACGACCACGAGGGAACTAACGCTCGAAGAATTACCACCGTGTTTCGAGGAGTATATCGCCGGCCAGGTTACCGGCCGAACAGTTGTAAGGATAGATTGATCCACAGTGCTCACCGGCGTTTGGCGACACAATTTCAAGGAGTAGACGATAATGAGAAGCATGATGAGATTTGTGGCTTTATTGTTTGTTTTTTCGATATCTTTTCCTGCGCTATCCCAGGTAATCGTCGACGAGGCCCTGGCTGCTGCCTCGCGTCCGGACGAAGACCGGGCCCGGGATGCGGGACGCATGCCCGCCGAGGTTCTGGAGTTCTTCGGAATTGGCGCCGGAAGCCGCGTGGCTGACGTGCTGTCCGGCGGCGGTTACTACACGCGCATCCTGACACCGGTGATCGGCCCCGAAGGCGCGGTCTACGCGGGCAACAATCCATTCTTTCAACGCTTCGGCGATGAAGCCATGACAGCATTGCTGAGCGAACCCGGATTCGAAAACGTGATGCGCATCGACGGTCCGGCGGACGAAATCGCGCTGCCTTCGGACGGTTCCCTGGACGCGGTGATGATCGCCTTGGCCTATCATGATCTGTGGCTGACCGACGAAGACCGGGATGAACTCAACCGCCGTGTTTTCGCGGCTCTGCGGTCCGGCGGCGCCTACGGGATCATCGACCACAGCGCAGCGGAGGGCACGGGTTCCAGTGCGGTCGAGTCACTGCACAGAATCGAAGAAAGCGTTATCGTCGAGGAGATTTCCCGCGCAGGCTTCGAATTGGGTGCCCGCGGCGATTTCCTGGCGAATCCGGACGACGATCGCTCCCTGCGAGTCTTCGATCCCGCGATCCGAGGTCAGACCGACCGTTTCGTCCTCAGGTTCGAAAAACCCTGAGACGCTGGATCCTTCGGCGCCACGACGCCTATATTGGCCGCCGGCCGGCTTTCTTGGCCACGGACCGGAGGCCAATCATGGCTGCAGGTTAATTTTCGCAGCGTATCAGTTCTCGTCCGGCCGGCGGAAGTGATAGTCGTAAGGCGTTCCCGCTCCACGTGCATTGACCCAGATCGAAAGCATGCCTTCGAGTACGTGGGCGGCGCCGACCGGCCCCACGTCCATGGGCTCCAGCCCCATGCCGGCCACCAATTCGGCTATCCGGGCCTTGGCTTCGGCGTCATTGCCCGCCAGAGCTATGGTTACCGGGCCGCCCGGATCGATCATCGTCCGGAAATTCAACGTGTTGAATGCCTTGACCACGTGAGCATCGGGTGCGGCGGCCTGGATCAACTCGGCATTTGAAGTCGCGGCCGTGTAGTAGGCGTACCCGTCATCCCTGCGCTCCAACCGGTTCGTGGGATCCAGGATGATCTTTCCCGACAGGTCCCCGAGCCCCTGTACGACCTCCTCGACAATTCCACCTGGAACGGCCAATACGACGATATCGGCGCCGGCCACCGCTTCGGTCTGAGTCGTGGCAGATGCATTGCCACCGGTGCGCTCTACCAACGCGATCACTTCGTCCCGACCCGGATCTCTGGACCCGTAGACGATGTCATGCCCCTGAGCGGCGAATTCCGGGCCCAGGGCGCCGGCGACGTTGCCCGTGCCGATGACGGCGATAGTGTCGGCCAGTAGCGTTCCGTGGGCGACCAACCCAGCAGCCAGAACAGCCAGGTAGACGGTAATTCTTCGAATCGAAGCGATCATGGCGGGTCCTCCAAGCGAAAACGAAGATGTTGTATTGAATGCAAATTTTCGATGCATGATACCCTATCCGCACGCTCCGGCCATGCTGGAAAGCGACCGGGGATTGGAGTATTTTGTTTGTTCGCAAGCTGCAGATCATGAGGGCGATGCATCATGGCAAACTTTACGATCAATGGTGAGAGCATAGAAGTCGATGCCCACCCCGATGCGCCCCTGCTCTGGGTCGTGCGGGAGCATCTGAAGCTCACCGGAACCAAGTTTGGCTGTGGCGTCGGCCAATGCGGCGCTTGCATGGTACATCTGGACGGAGCCTCCACTTACGCTTGCCTCACACCCGTTTCCGCAGTGGAAGGTCGAGAGGTCACGACCATCGAAGGACTCTCCGACGATGGCAGCCATCCACTCCAGCAGGCGTGGGTTGCCGAGGAAGTGCCCCAGTGCGGGTACTGCCAGCCGGGTCAGATCATGCGCGCCGCGGACCTCCTGGCCAACAACCCGCAGCCGACCCGTGACCAGATCGTCGCCCACATGAGCACCAACATCTGCCGCTGCGGAACGTATGGGCGAATCGTCAGGGCGATCGAGCGCGCCGTGCAGGAGGCCTGACACGACGCACGAAACTCCGATCGCCGGGCTGTCGACAACCCGTCGCGACTTCATTCACGGTGCCGGTATCGCATTCACGGTGGGCGCGACGGGCGTTATCGGTGCCTGCGGCTCGGAACCCAGCGGCGAGATCGGGCCGAACGCCGACGCTACCGCCAACGAAACCGTATCCCCCAATGCCTGGGTGAGTATCGGCGCCGACGATGCGAGCACAATCCAGTTCGGTGCAACCGAGATGGGCCAGGGTTCGATGACCTCCGTACCCCTGGTGCTCGCCGAGGAGATGGACGCCGATTGGGCGAGGGTGCGAGTCGAGACGGTGAGTCAACACGTCCCCGCCTATGGCAATCCGATGGCGTTCGGATACTACGGATTCCCCATCATGTATACCGCCGGGAGCGCGGCGCTTCGCGGCTATTTCAACGCCATGCGCCAGGCCGGCGCACAGGCACGGAAGTTTCTGCTGGATAGCGCTGCAACACGATGGAACGTACCAGTGGACGAACTCACGACGGAGCCCAGTCGCGTCATCCATGCGGCCAGCGGGCAAAGTCTGAGCTATGGGGAGATTGCCGCCTTTGCGAAGTTGCCGGAGAGCCTGCCGGAGGTTGACGAGAGCGAGTACAAGCCCAGCAGCGAGTACCGCTACCTGGGCACGGATGTACCCCGCATAGACGTGCCCGCCAAGGTTGACGGATCAGCCGATTTCGGCATCGACGCACAGGTCCCGGGCATGGTCTACGCGTCGGTCCTGCGCACACCCGTTGAAGATGAGGCGCCGGTCGAGGTCGATGACAGTGCCGCGCGTGCCATCGACGGTGTCACGGAGATCATTACTCTGCCGTACGGCGTCGCAGTCGTCGGCGAGACCGTCGAAGCGACCATCTGGGGCAAGGATGCCCTGGAAGTCACCTGGAGCGAAAATTCGCGCATTCGCGAAACGGACCAGGCGCGCGACCTGGATGAGTACGAAGCCCGCGCCCGCGACCTGAGCTTCAGCACCGATAATCCGCTTTGGCAGGACGTCGGCGACATCGACCCCGCATTCGAATCCGCCGACCGCATCATCGAGGCCGCGTACCGCTCGGAGCCGGCCTACCACGCGCAGATGGAACCCATGAATGCCACGGCGAGCGTAACCGCCGATGGCAAGTCGGCGGAGATCTGGGTGAGCACCCAGACCCAGAGTCTGACGGCGATGGCGTCCGCGGAGCTATTGGAAACCGACGTGGACCGGATCACCGTGTACGCAATGTACATTGGCGGCGGATATGGGCGGCGCGCCGAATACCGCCAAAAATACGTCGACGACGCGCTGCTTCTGTCGCGCGAACTGAGCCGGCCGGTAAAGGTCATCTGGAGCCGGGAGGACGACATCCAGGACGGCACGTTCCGGCCGCTGGCGGCGCAGTACCTTCGCGCGGCGCTCGACGGCGACGGCCGCATCACCGCGCTGCAGCAGCGTGTGGCGACACCGACGGTACTCGGCTACATGAATGAGCCTCGTTGGGCGCTGTCCCGCAATCGTGACGGGATCGCCATGAACGGCGCTCAGACCACCCGCTACGACATTCCCAACATCCGCGCCGAACACATCATGGTGGACCGCTGTTCGCGGCTCGCGGCGTGGCGCGGTGTGGCGACAAGCTATACCCGGTTCGCCAACGAGTCGTTCATCGACGAGATCGCACACGAGCTGGGTGCGGATCCCCTGGACTTTCGCATTGAGTTGACCCGCGACAATCCACCGGGCCGAACGGTACTGGAAGAAGTGGGACGCATGGCGGAGTGGTCGCGTCCACGCGAGGACACATCCCTGGGCGTGGCGCTCTCGGACTATGGCGGCGCATCGGTGTCGGCAGGGGTCGCGGAGATTTCGGTGAACAATCAGACCGGCGTGATCACCGTCCACCGATACTGGATGGCCATTGATGCCGGCTTTATCGTCTCACCCCGAAACGCCGAAGCGCAGATGGAAGGCAACGTCGTCTACGGGATCAGCAGTGCCCTGAAAGAACGCATCAGTGTGAATGCCGGTTCAGTGGATCAATCCAACTTCCATGACTATCAGGTCATGCGCATGAACGAGATGCCGGAAATTCATGTCCGCGCCCTTACCAATGACAAGCCTCCCAGCGGCGTGGGCGAACTGGGGCTCGCAACCACGGGTGCCGCCATCGCCAACGCCCTGTTTGCAGCCACCGGCGTGCGGTTGCGGGAATTGCCGATGACGCCGGAGCGGGTCCTGACGGCGATGCGCGCGGCGGGCGCCTGACGGCAACAGATCCGGTTAGTCCAATCAACGCCGCCGTCGCGCCGGGAACTCCCCAAGTAATACGTAGGCGTTACGAAAATCGGCGTCCTCCGCTAATCGATATCCGCTACCCCGAGAAACAGGTTAACCTCCCTTGGCATGACCGCATCTTCGGTATAATTGGAGGTCGATACTGACTTCCGGTCGTTTGCTTCTGCGTCACAAGCGTGCCTATGTCCCTCGACAGCCTTCCGGAGGCCCAAAGAATTCTGTGGCCTCGACTGAGCGAAACACCGCCCGAGTTCGTCTTGTATGGCGGCACCGCTATTGCTTTGCGCCTGCGGCACCGTGAATCCGTGGATTTCGATTTCTTCTCGACGTCGCCGTTTTCTCCAGAAGAACTGCCATCCGCCATACCTTATCTCCGGGAAGCACAGGTTGTTCAGATCGCGAAAAATACCTTGACGTGCATTGCCGGCTTTGGGAGTCCGGTACGCGTGTCTTTCTTCGGCGGCTTGGATATTCGGTCGGTTCAGCCTCCGGACAGGGCCGCCGACAACGGCGTTCAGGTCGCATCCCTAATGGATCTTGCGGGCACCAAGGCTGCGGTTGTTCAAGCCCGCGCAAGCGCCAAGGACTATCTGGACATGGATGCCCTCATTGAGGCCGGCATACCGTTGCGGGACGCGCTCGGCGCGGCGGCAGCTATCTACGGTCGCTCGAATTTCAACCCGTTGCTTACACTGAAGGCGTTGTCATACTACGGCGAGAAGGATCTGCAAAGCCTCCCGCGACCGGTACGTGATCGGCTGTCCCTGGCGGTGGCGGGGATCGATGTTGGCGATATCCCCTATTTCAGAAGCCGCTCCGTAATATTGCGGAACGAGCATCATGGCTAAACCATTCCGCACACGCCTTGACCCCGAGCTTTTGAATGTGGCCAGACGGGTGGTCTGGTTCAAGGCACCCGAGGAAGCGCTGCAGGATACCGTCCTGTTCGTCAACCACGTGATGATATGGGGAAACCCGGAGGACGTGGCGACGATGCGCCGGCATGTCGACGACGACCAATTGCGGCGGGCATTGCGCGATGCGTATCCCGGTATTTTTGACGTCCGTTCGTGGGCGTATTGGCACTGCGTACTGGGGATGGCTTCCGTCCCGCCGCTGCCGGTTCGCCGATTGCCGGGGATCTCCGCATCGAACCGGAGGGTCAGGCACTGGCCGTCCGACTTCATGCGGGACGCGGTGCCACGCCCCCCCCGGCATCCACCTCCAGACCCGTCTGACAGGCCTTAAGGCGGCGGATTGGAGCGACGCCGGACGGATCGAAAAGATCAGGAACACGCTGCGCGCCTTCAACCGCAAGGAGTTTCAGGACCTACTGGAAGTACGAGAAGCGCTGAGCGAGCGTTGACACGTCC
>JAKZVH010000003.1:0-16361 GCA_047516145.1 Gammaproteobacteria bacterium | reverse complement strand
GGCGTCCACTGTCCGGGATCGCCCGTTGACTCGTAGTTCGACAGGAATGGCGCTACCTCCGAATTCTAGTAGTCGAGGACAATACCGCCGGCAGGGTTGATGCCACCGTGGAAATTGCCCTGGTCGCGCACGACGCGGGAGTTGCCGTCCTCATCGTAATGGACCCACACCAACCCATGAGCATCGCCGTTCCCCGGCATGTCGATCTTCTTGATCAGCTCCTTGCGCTCGGTATCGTACACGTACAGGCGTCCTTCCCCGTTACTGGATCCCCACATCTCCCGGCCGTTGGGCGCCAGCAGGACATGGTCGGTCTTGTACGCTCCGTAAAGCGTATTCGAGACGCGGCCGGCCGCAATGTCGATGACGGTGACGGTCCGGCCCATCTGATGCGCGCCCTCACCCTTGTCCGCGATCCAGAGTTCGGTCTCGTCCGCGTTCAACGACCCCCCGTAGGGAGCGATGCCGGTCCCGGACGTCCAGATGACCTCGCCCGTGGCGAGATCCATCTTGGCGGCAGTCGAGTTGGTCATGACCGGGTAGATATATTCCTTCGAGGCATCGACCACGGCCCAGTTGGGCCGATAGCCGGGGAGTGGAAACTCGGCAATCACCTCCCACGTTCGTGGATCGATCTTGGCAATCCAGAAGGGACGCATCGCCAGCAGATGCCCCGAATACATCAGGCGCACGCCCTCCATGCCCGTGTTTCTGCCGGGGGCATAGCCGGCCGGCTCCATCATCGCATAGATGTATTCGTAGTCCCTGTCCGTCCACACGTTGTAGAAATAACCGCCCATCTCGACGTCCTGAATGCCGCCGACAACGGTATCTGTCCGGGGGTCATAGAAACTCACGCCCATACGCTGATCGGGGTCCCGCTGGAACCAGTCGAACATCACCAGATCGCCGAATACCTGCCCGTGATGGAGCCTGGCGCCGACGGCGATCTGGGCAACAGGCTGCAGTGTGATGGCGTCGATTTTCAGAATCGTCCAGGATCCGAGCGGCATCGGCGATCCATCCGGACCCGGTTCCCGCGGGCCGGTCATGTACGCGTACTTGCCGTCAGGGGACATGACCGTCGTGTGTACGGACGCCCGCAGGTTCTCGGGCATCTCGTAGCTCGCGATAACTTCAAGCGTTTCCGCATCGCCTACCACGAGCTGGTTGCCCTTCAGGGGTCGATATCCGTCGAACAAGACGGTTGGCGAACTGGCAGTGCCCACGTTCTGATAGAAATAGGTCTTGCCGGGTTGGGGTTCGAATTTCGGTTCACCCGGATCCCAGGTCCGGACGATCCTGGACTCATACTGGCTGAGGACGTTGCCTTCCGTGGCCCGCCGGGTCCAGCTGGACTGCAAGGAGTCGAACCGTTCGATCGCCTCGATCTGAAGATCGCGTTCGGTTTTCGGAAACTCCGGTTCGATGCCCTGGCTCGCCTGCAGCGCCTCGAGGTCCGCGCGCCACCGATCGGGCAGGGTCCTGTCCTCCGGCAGCCCGGCCAGCGTGCGGACGTACATCGCGATCGCTATAAGGTCCTCGTTGGTCGGATCCAGTTCGGTGACGATCACGCCCATGATCGGGTTGCTTTGCAGCTGGTCCCAGATGTCGAGCGGGGTCGGGCCAAAGTGCAACGTGGGGCCGACCAGTCCTTCGCCCGTCTCCGAGTGGCAGACCCAACAGCCCACATCGGCGTGGAACAGGTCCCTGCCTCGCGTAAGTGTCCTGTTGAGCACCGTGTCGCTCATCTGGCCCATGGCTGCGATGGGTCCGCAGAGTGTGCACACCGCAGTTGCGAGCATCGACCATGGCCGAAGTATTTTCATGCTCATCTATCCTTCACCTGTCCCGCTTGAGCCCTGAGAGCCGCTTGGTTACTGAGACAAGCGTTGGGCGAAAATCCACTAGCCCGAAAATTCGGTCCCCGAACGCCAACCTCCAACAGGATGCTGGCGATCATCGTTCGCGCCGCGTCAAACGGATACTCAACGCCAGTCGGTTTCCCATTCCTGGACCAGCTCGGCGACGAGCGCGGGATAGTCCGCCGCGAGGTCATGAGTCTCGCCCGGGTCCGAGGAAAGGTCGTAGAGTCGCCATGGGGTGACTCCCATGCCGCCAGGCGCCGGTGCGTTGATGAGTTTGTAGTCGCCACGAATCAGCGCCCCGCCGCGCCCGCCCGCCCAGCCCACGGCGTCGGTTGGCGCATGAACCGTCGCGGCCTGTCCCGTAAGGTGCGGCCAGGCTGAGCGGCCCAGAAACTCGTTGATTTGCCGATCATCCCGGTACGGGCCTGCACCTGGATGCTCGGTCCCTGCGATCTCCAGGAACGTGGGCAGCATGTCCATCATGCTCATCAAGGCGTTGCTGACGCCGCCGGCCGCAACCGCCGCAGGGTAGTGAACGAATGCCGCTGCGCGTAGCCCGCCTTCGCTGACAGAGCCCTTCTGGTATTTAAAGGGCGCGGTTGCCGCTTCGCCGAAGCCCCGGCCGTGGTCGATGAACGACCCCGGGCGGCCGAAATTTTCGAAGCGGTTGTCGATATCGTCCGTCATGTCAGGTCCGCCGCCGGAGCTGGGGACGCGTCCGGTATCGACGCCGTGTTCTCCGGCCGATGCACCGTGATCCGCCGAGAATACGATGACGGTGTTCTCAAGTTGGCCGGTCTCCCCAAGGTAATCAATTATGCGGCCGACGCTCATGTCGAGATACTCGACCATGCCGGCGTAGATTTCCTGGGCGCGGGCGTAGCGGCGTTGCTCATCCGGGCTCAGTGCGGACCATGGCTCCGTGAGCGGTTCGAAACCCTCCAGGCTTCCGCCGGGCGGAATCACGCCGGCTTCGGCTGCGCGCTGGAAGCGTTGGTCCCTCAGCACGTCGTAACCGGCGTCGTAGCGGCCGGCATGGCGGTCCAGCCACGCGTCGTCAGGCAATTGCAACGGCCAATGCGGCGCGGTATAGGGCATGTACGCAAACCAGGGCGTACCTTCCTCGGTCGAGCGCAGGTACTCGAGCATCTTGTCGGTGTAATGCTCGGTTGCGTAAAAATCTTCCGGTAGATCCTCCGGCGAGAGTTTCACGTCGTCCTCTTCATAACCGAAGTCATCCCGAAAGCGCCTGGGGAAATAGCTTCCGGATCCTCCGATCTGGACGAAGGAACGGTCGAATCCGCGCGCTCCGGGCGTGTAGCCCTCGACGTTCCCCAGGTCCCATTTCCCGGTGATATAGGTCGCGTAGCCCGCGTCCTGGAGCAACTCCGGGATAATCGCGTAGTCCAGACCGAGTACCCCGCCGCGTCCCGCCTCGGGCATTGGATGATTGGCCGCGGTCGTTCCCGCGCTGGCCATCATCATCAGCCGCGTCGACCGGCATGCGGGCGCCGCATGGAGATTGTTTAGGCGCAAGCCGCCGTGGGCGAGCCGGTCCAGGTTAGGCGTGGGGATTTCGCTCCCGAACGCGCCGATATCCGTGAAACCGAGATCGTCGGCGACGATAAACAGGATATTCGGGGGCGTTGCGGTGTCACCGGCGCCGGTTGGCGTCTCCTGGCCTGAGCCCGAATCTCCCGGTGCGCACGCCTGAAGGCTCAACAGCCCGAACGTCAAGAAAGTGGCCCGATATTTCATGTTGCCCCCTGTTCCAGCCAATGAAGAAACGCGTCTGCGCAGAATTCTCGCACAGGTACGTCAATCCAACCATCTTACCCCCACGGTGGTTGAAGCTTATGGCGCGGGCGCGAACCTGTAGCCGGCGAACCGCTCTCGTAGCTGCCGCTTGCTGATTTTTCCCGTGGCCGTGTGAGGTAACTCGTCGACAAACGCGACATCATCCGGAATCCACCAACTCGCCACTTCCCCTTTCATCGTGGCGAGGATTTCTGCCTTCTCAACCTCGCAGCCGGCCATCCTTACGACCACCAATAGCGGCCGTAACCGACTCAGTCTCCATCAAGTCATGCAAGGTCTCGGGGTCCCCGGCCTTTGCTCCGGGCAGAACGAGCTTTGCCGAACGGCGAAACGCCTGTGCGTACGTGCAGCGATGCCTCGGGTCGTCGCCGGTGACCGAAATAATCTCTCTCGTGCCGCGATAGGTATTTGCGTGCCGCATGATCGAAGTAATCAGCAACGGCACGCTCATCATCAACGCTTGCACAACCCACCCCGCCTCTTGCCGGCGTATCTCAAAAGAGGCCCCGAAGCGTGGAAGGGTACCAAATGGCGCCGGGTTTGAACGACTGAACTCGCTCGCAATCGGGCGGCGCGCTCCAGGTGTTACAGTATTGAGGGATCGGATCGACCGATTCGCCGGATGAGCGCAAGGCAACGGGACAAGATAATGAAGGCTCGACTATCGACTCTGGCTATTGCAGCGATCGCGACAATCGTATTCGTGACCGAACCCGCTGCCGCTGCACCATCCATCGGTGGAATCTGGGAGCCCGCGCGGGGCGCGGGGGTGGGGCACCCACCGCCGGCGGACGTCGGACTGACCCCGGAGGGACAGGCGGAGTTTGAGAGTTTCTCCGAGGAAAACGATCCGACGCTGAAATGCATCATGCCGGGTGTACCCCTTGGGATTCACGACCCCTATCCGCTGGAGATCATTCAGCAGGAACACCAGATCGTGTTCTTGCACGAGCACTTCCACATGGTTCGGCGGATCTTCATGGACGGCAGGGAGCCGCCGGAGAACTGGTGGCCATCGCTCGTCGGGTTCTCGGTGGGCAGTTGGGACGGGGACACCCTCGTCGTCAAGACGACTCACATGTCCCCGGATAACCTCATGTGGCACAACGGCATGCCCTTCTCCGGCGACCCGGAGACCTACGTCATCGAACGCTACGACTTCAACGGCAATGCGTTTTCTCTCACTGCAGAAGTGTTCGATCCCAGGTACTACCAGGAGCCGTACGTCATACGCAGCGCGCGGACACGCGAGCCGGACGGAATGATCCTGGAGTACGAGTGCTATCCTGAATACAGCGGTTTTTGATCGGGAATAAAGAGGAATAAGGAGGAACTGGCGATGAGACACCCTGGAATCGTTGTGCTGACTGTCACCCTTGGTTTGCTGGGCGCTCGCACAGCGGTGTCCCATCACAGCCGGGACGCGTACTTCGATATGGATCGGGTGATCGAGATCGGTAACGTGACCGCCGTGGCGTTCAGGGTGGTGAATCCGCATTCGCAACTGGTGTTCCTGGCCACGGACGATCAGGGTAACGAGGTGGAATGGACCGCCGGCATACTCAGCGCGAATCACCTGCGCCGCGCCGGGATTACCCCCGACCTGATCAGCCCCGGAGACAAATTGACAGTCACGGGTTCTCCGAGTCTTCGCGATTCCAACGTCATGTGGTTGTACACCGTGGTCTTGCCCAACGGCGATGTCGCGGATCTCTTCGGCGCCATTCGGACCCGGGTTGGCGTCATTACGCCTGCCGGCGGCGCACCGCGGTAGCGACGATACGCGCGTTCGCAGCGTTGACGAGCGGTCACGTTTACGACCTCGCGTCGCGTCCCTTTTCCTCAACGCCACCCGGGCGCGGCCATTGGCGCCGGCCCGAATCGTGACTACCGCACTGAGCGGTCCCGGCAGGCCCCCCGCGCTACCAGACGCTTGGCCAGGGCTTGCCCACGAGAAACTCCGGGTTGGCGCCGGCTCTGGGCCGGAACTTCTGGATTCGGCCGTTGTTCACGGAGGCCGTGTAGAAGTTGCCCTCGTTGTCCGTGGACAAGCCGTGCACGCCCCACATGCCGCCGGGATACTCGCCCCAGCTTCCCCAGGAGTAGATGAAGTGCCCGTCGAGGTCGTAGCCCAGGATCTTGTGGGTGCCCTGATCGGCCGCCCATAGCTTCTGGTCGCTGGTCACGATGAAGCTGTGAATGTCCATTGGCGGCCGCGGCCCGAATTTCCATTCATCCAGGTAATTGCCGTCCTCGTCGAAAACCTGGACACGACTGTTTGCCCGGTCGTTGACGTACACCCGCCGGGTCGAGGGGTCGACGGCGATGCCGTGCACGTTGTTCCAGTATCCAGGGCGCGCCTCGTTAGGCGGCGTGCCCGGCTCTCCCCACTGGGCGAGTATGTTTCCGTCCATGTCGTACTTGATGACCCGGGTACTGTCGTAGCCGTCGGCCAGGTACATGGTGTTTTCGTCCATGAAGACTAGGAACGTCGGGCGGCGGAAGTGCTCGTCGTCGGAGCCGGGAACGCCTGGCTCGCCCAACGTCAGCACCAGTTCGGAGCCATCGTTGGTGAACTTGGTCACGAAATGGCCGTCCGCGTCCACGATCCACACGTGCTTCTCCGGATCGTAGGGGCTGATCTCCACGTCATGAGGCCGGTACCAGAGGTGATCCCACTGGGTCCATTCCTCGACGATATTGCCTTCGCGATCGATGACCAGGACGCAGTGTTCCCAGCGCCAGTCGACGCCCGGCCTGCCGTTCCCCGGCTCTTCCAGCCGGTTGCCATTCGGGATGGAGGCGCCGGCCTGCCGCATGGGCAGCCTGAAGTTGGGGTATTGGAAGCCCGCTCCGAGTTCCGGCAGCCAAACCGATTCCCGCGGCCGCTGCAAGATCGGCAGTTCGCCTTTCTGCACGAGAAATACCCGGTCCGGGCTCTCGGCGAAGACGTCCATGGTGACCGACCAGGTCCAGCCCTCGTGTCCGGGCAGGCTTTCCTCCATCGGCTTCGGCCAGTTCTGCACGACCTCGTAGGGCCCGAACATGTCCTGTCCGCCCCGCTGTCCCGGGATGGCCGCAAATCCTTCTCCCGGCAACGGTTGCTCCGGAGCATTGCCGGTCTGGCAGGCCGCCAGAACGATCAGGAGGAGCCCCCCACAGGCCGCCGTCATCGTTGCTATGCGCTTGTTCATTGATTTTTCCCCTGTGTCGATGGTCCGTCGGAAAGTCGATCTCGGAAGATTATGAGAAACCCTATAGTGGCCCCACGAGCCCTGTTTGACAAACCTTATCAAAGAATTCGCTTCCGAGGTGCTGTCCGAGGGGCTTGCCAGACTGGGGTTGCTTGCCTAGGCTGATGGAATCGTGTGTGACCTGTTGAACCTCAATCTTGGCGCCATGCCGGAGTCGTCCATATGAAGCGCGGAGCGATGCTCATGCTTTGCCTGTTCGCGGCCTTGTCGGCCGAGGCCCAGGACGACGAGCGTCTGGCCCTATCCCGCGAAGCCGCCGGGCAACTCCAGCGGGAGTTGGGCGCAACATTGATGACTGCGCTGCAGGCCGGCGGGCCGGCGGAGGCGATCGACGTCTGCAATGTAGAAGCGTCGATCATCGCCGCTCGCCTGTCCGAGCAGACCGGCGCCCGGGTAGGACGCACAGCGCTCGGGCTCCGGAATCCAGCCAATGCACCGGATGCGGACGCGCGCACGGTACTGGCTGCGTTTCAGCGCGATCTGGCCGCGGGGGCCGCGGCGCCACCCGAGCATTTCGACACGAAGCCCGACGGCAGCGCTCGCTACATGAGCGCCATCGTCACACAGCCCCTCTGCCTCGCCTGCCATGGCGCCGAGCTTGCGCCGGAAGTCGCGGCTGCCATTGCCCGATACTATCCCTCGGACCAGGCGACCGGCTTTGCCGTGGGCGATCTACGCGGGGCCTTCCTCATCGAATGGCCCGCTCCCTCGGCAAGCGGTCAATAGCGATCCCTCGCGGGCCCTTCTAACGCACGAAACCGCTCGCGGCTTCCGGGTCGCAATTGTGGCGAACCATCTCCTCGTGGGGCGAGTAGATCAATTCCCGTTGATGGGTCATGGGTTCCGCGATGTACTCCAGATCCTCAAGCATGAACTCGGCCAGCATTCGCGTGCCGTTCTCGATCAACCGGTATCGCTCGACAACATGCTTCTGCGCCGCGGAAGGAACGCCGATCTGGTACGGGGAGCGATGGTCGGTGAAGTTGGTGGTGTCGATCACGAGCGTATCGCCCTCCCACCGGCCGACCGAATGTCCCGTTGTGAAACGTTCATCGCCGCCGGGATGCGCCCGGCCGTCCATATGGATCGTTCGCTCTTCGTCGAAATACTCGGATCGAATGACGATGATGTCGTTGTCTTCGTTGAGTTCGAACTCAAGCTTGAACAGACGACTTGAGGCAAACGCGGCCGGTGTGGGCCGTCCGATACATGTCGACTCGGGATTCTCGGCAGACAGCGGGTCGTAGCGGGCCTGAGCGGCCGCACCCTGCTCGGTCAACTTCAGGTGAGCGTGAAAAAAACCGTCGAACCCGCCAGGATAGGATATGAGCTTCGAGGCGTCTGCGCGCCATTTGCCCGCCAGAGTCGTTGTGCTGGCTGCGGCCGTCGCTTCCGGCGCATTGGCCACCGTTGCCAGTCGCAGCCCGCCCTCCATGTCGATGGAATTCAACTTGCCATACGGCCGCCCATCCACGGCCGGGTGGGCCCGGAACGCAACCCGATCGCAGGCCTTGAGCGTATCCCGCGTCCAGCCCCGGCGCGTCAGGTTATTGGCTCCGGATGTCTCCAACGACCACTCCACCTGTTCGCCGCTTGCATCGGTCGTCTCAACGTGAACGTACACGTGCGGGTTCCGGAACCTGAATTCAGTGACTGTCCCCTCCAACGCCACGGTCGAGTTCATGTCCATGCCGGCGTCGCTGTGATGACCCCAGGCGGTCGCTGCCGTCAAGCTGGCCGCCCCAAAAAAAACGAGGTATCTGAACATCGCATCCCCCTTGACTCCAGGTGCTGGCCCTTGATCTTACCTTAGTTCTGTTTGACTCGGCCCGTCATGCGAGTACAGTCATTTACGGTTCCGGAAGAGCGAACAGTCCCATGCGTAGATCGAGATGCAAAACAGCAACGCGGCGCCTCGGTCCGCGTTTTCTGGGCGTTGGGCTGTTGCACGCCTGGACTTTTGCCGCCGTCGCGCAGCAGCCCGATCTCGAGGGCATCTGGGGCCCCGACCCGGAGCTAAATCGGCGCTATTCCGAGGCCGAGTACACGGCGGAAGGGCAGCGCCGGTTCGATGCCTACGACGTCACGACCGATGACCCGGGCTACTGGTGCGTTCCGTCGGGTCTGGGCCGGGCCTGGGACGAGCCCGACACCACGGTGAAGATTGAGCAACACGAGGACCGTGTGGTGCTCCGCTACGAGATGTTCGATCTGGTTCGGACCGTCGAGTTGAACCGGCACGGACATCCACTGCAGCCTGAGCCCAGCACGGTCAATATCGAGGGCGTTCCGATGCCGACCATGGGCCATTCCATCGGCTGGTATGAGGACGAGATCCTGGTGATCGAGACCGTGGCCTACGCCCCGGGGTACGTCACGACGCTGAATCGCTACATCCCGCAATCGGAGGCGTTGCGCAGCATCGAACGAATCCGGCGGGACGAGGAGGACCGTTTGGTAGTGGATACCACCTACGTCGATCCCATCACTCTGGCCGCGCCGCTCACATCGACGAATCGCTATAGGCGCTCCGACTTCGAATTCACCGTATACGGCTGCATACCGGATCACCCGGACCTCGAGGCAAGGTAGAACTCATGACGATGCCCAGACTGCTTTTGATCGCTGCGCTCTGCTCGGCGCCTGGAACCGGGTAAAATTGGTACTGGGAACGCTGGAGAGCGAATCATGATACGCAGGACAATTCTCGCAGGCCTTATCTGCGTCCCGATCGCCGGATATGCACACCACAGTGTGTCCGGCCTCTACGAAGACATCGTTGTGGAACTCGAGGGCGACGTGACGAGCGTCCTCTGGCGAAACCCTCACGTGGGTTTCACGATGAGCGTGCGGGATGAGAACGGCGATGCACAGGAATGGGGCATGGCGATGACCGCGCTGAGCAACCTGCGACGTTGGCAGATCCCGCGGGACTTCCTCGTGGTGGGAGAAACCATTCGCGTCGCCGGGAAACCCTCCAAGCGTGGCGGGAACGCAATGTACATCAGCAACGCGCTGCGACCCAACGGCGAGGAGATCCTGTTGCTGGCGAACGCCACGCCGCGATGGTCGGATCGGACGGTGGAGATGTCCGAGAGCAGGCGCGCCGGGATTGGAGACCCTTCGGAGCCGGAACGCGGCATATTCCGGGTATGGAGCAGACCCCCGGGTGTATCGAATCCCTTCTCCCCGTGCCCCGAGTTGAATGGTTACCTGACGGACAACGCGCTGGCCGCCCAGACGGCGTATGTCCAGCAGACAGACAACCCGATCAGGGACTGTCAGCCGAAAGGCATGCCGAACATCATGGAAGCGCCCTATCCTTGGGAGTTCATCCGGGCGGGAGACGATATCGTGTTCCACCAGGAAGAATACGACACCTGGCGCACGATACACATGGGGACCGACGGTCCTTCGGAAAGCGAGCCGCCTTCGCTCCTGGGGTATTCCGCAGGGCGCTGGGAAGGCGACACGCTGGTGGTCGAGACAACCAACACAAACTGGCGTCACTTCAATACCCAGGGCATTCCGCTGAGCCCGGCAGTGGTATTGGTCGAGCGCTTTACGATGCGCCCGGACGGAAGTCGCATGGACTGGGAAATGATGGTCGCCGACGTCGAAATATTTACGGAGCCCGTCGTTCTCAATGCGCACTGGGTCTGGTATCCGGATGCCGAAGTGGGGACCTACGACTGCCTGCTCGCTGCGGAAGACCAGTAGCTCTTGCTTGTCCGGTTGTGGGAGGGCGTGCTCACGAATTATCCGCGGCAGGCAAGAAGAAAATGCAAGGGGAGAGGTCATGAACAACGAGCTTTCGCGGCGGGAGTTTGTCGCGCTCATGGGAGCCGGGTTGGCTACTACGACCGTAACGGGAAGAGCGCAATCCTCGCGGCAGCTGTACGCGTATGTCGGTTCGTGGACACAGGGACCGTTCGGAGTCGGCGGCGGTGGCGGCATCACGGTGTTCACGGTCGATATGAGTGACGGCTCGCTCACTCAGGTCAGCCGCACCGGGCCGGAATTCGACAACTTGAATGCCGGTTACCTTGCCATTTCTCCGAACGGGCGTTTTCTCTACTCGACCGATGAGGTAAAGAATCTCAACGGCGAGTTCGGCGGGGGGGGCGGCGTGCTTTCATTCGCCATCAACCAGGACGACGGCTCGATCGCGCACATGAATACGCAACCTTCCATGGGCGTCAACCCCGCCTATCTCACCATCGACGCGACCGGCTCTCTCGTACTTGCCTCCAACCACGGGAACTACGACCCGGTGGTGACGGTGGTGAAACGAAACGGCGTTCCGGAGATCGAGAAGATTTACGACGACGGAACGGTGACGATGCTTCCGGTGCGCGCGGATGGCACCCTGGATCCGCCTTCCGATGTGGCCGTCCTGGAGAGAACGAACGGCGTAGACCCGGTTTCCCAACAGAGCCCACATGCTCACTCTGTGAATCTCGATCCCGGCAATCGCTTCGCGATCGTCTGTGACAAAGGCGCCGATCGTATTTATGTCTATCGCGTGGACGCAGAATCACGCACGTTCGCAAGCGCCAAGACTTTCTCAACTGCACCCGGAATCTCGCCAAGACATTCGGCTTTTCACCCGAGCCTGCCATACGTCTACATCATCAACGAGCGGGAGGCGAGTCTTTCGTCATTCCATTTCGACACCGAAACTGGCGATGTGAGCCTGATTCAAACGCTTCCGACCATCCCGGCCGGGTTCACTGAGCGGAATACACCGGCCGATATTCGAATGCACCCCAATGGAAGGTTCGTCTACGGAAGCAACCGCGGGCATGACAGTATCGCCATCTTTAGCATTGACGAGGCGACGGGAAGAATGACCTCGGTGGATATCGTCCCGAGTGGGGGCTCAACGCCGCGGACGATCAACTTCGATCCCTCCGGCGAGTATCTGTTCGCGGGGAATCAGGGCACGAACAACGTCGTCACGTTTGCAGCAGACCCTGATAACGGGAGGCTGACGCCAACGGGCGCAAGTGCCCAGGTCCTGAAGCCGGCATGTATCAAGTTCCAGATGGTCTAGTCGCGTGACCAGCCTGCTCTGACCCGCTGATCATGTTGACGCACCAACCCGCCGGGCGTCCGCCCATCCATATGGATGTCCCGGCGCATCGGCAGACACTGGACGAGTCCGCCACACAGCGCGGATCCTACTCTGCCATTCTTGCTACGTACTATTGAGTACCCATTTCAGCGGACCGCGATGGGTCGCACCGGTGATCCGGTCGCACCCTTGATACGAATGGTGAGGTTCAGGAACAGAAACTCATGGACCTCGTCGCGCGCCAGATCTTTCAGCTCCATGTTCTCCAGAAGCGGAATGCCTTCGGCAAAAAACAGGGTGTGATGGACGTTGCCCGACGGGGTGGGCGGCATGATTTGCACGCAGCACGTATCCCCACCGACCATCGAGGGTCTGCGGGTAACCAGCCAGCGAGCGACCTCGCCACCGATGCCCGGGGAGCCCTCGTTCTCGCCCGTGCCGACGAAGGAATCGTTGTATCTTGAGGGATTGGTCCAGTTCGCCGACCACCCGTAGTGGAACAGAACCGCGTCACCCTGCTCGATCGTATCCTCGCTCATGCCCTGCCGCTCGATGGCCCCGCGAACATCATCCAGCGTAACTTCGTAGTTGGGCTCAAGGATGGGGACGCCCTTGTAGGCGGCGATGTCGATGAGAATACCGCGGGTGATGAAGGGCTTCATATGCTCCACACCCAGTACCTCGACGCCGCCACTGCCCCGATTACCGCCGGTCAATTCCCGCTCGGTAAAGCCGTTGTAGAACACGGTCTCGAACGAGCCGTCCGCCATCTCCACGTTGCGGCCCATGTGCGCCAGAGCATCGAACTGCGTCCCCATCTGGCCGATGAAACCGTTGAAATAATCCTGGTGAACGACGCCACCTTCGGCGCTCCGAGCATCTGCGCCGGGTGTGACGTTGAGGTAGTAGGGCCGGATTCCATAGGACGGCATGCTGGCTTCGTACATGTGCCCGAGTTCGTAAGTCTCACCGGTTTCCGGGATCTGCAACGCCTGGAGAATCTTGGCGGGCGTTACGTGGTTCGACGCGCCCGCCTGGTCGTCCGGGCCGTGCGGTGACGGCCACCAGGGTCCTTCTTCGCGCGTCTGTGCGACTCCCGTTAACGGCGACGTCAAGACAAGCACAAGTGACAGGCACGCCAGGAGCTTTTCAGCCAACATGTCGCGATTTCGTTTCATTGGAGTTTCCCCATTGCTATTTTCACGGAAGAGGCTCCCGAAGCCCGTTCGGGAAACGCTCGGCGGTTCCATGTTAACGCCGGTTGTGGTGATGGGTACCGTCGACGACGCGGTCGAGATCCCGTTCGCCGCGCTCTGCTAGGCAGCCTTGCCGACAATGGCCTCGCGGAGACCCTCCAGGAGACCTTCCAGATGGGCCATGCGCTCCCGCAGCGCGCCCATTTCCTGGTCAACGTGCTCACGGAGCGAGGCGACTTCCCGGCGCAATTCCGCCACGGCTCGCTGGCCGTTCAGAATCAGCCCCGCCAATCCGATCGCAACTGTGATGATCGTTACTATTTCCGGGGACATGGTCTCGATTCGGTCGATGGCGCTTGGCAGCCTACGGGCCGTGAGCTGTAACGTCGCAAATACTAGCATGCGGGCCTCGAGGGTCGCCTGAGCGAATCCGGCGCAGGTGCCCAGATTCTCGCACTCGGCCCCAACGCCAATCCGCCCATCGCCACAAGGCATCACCTGCAGCCAGTTCAACTATTTCTCAAGTGACGCAACTGGACCCGCATTGATGAGTGACAATCGGTGTTTCCGCGGAAACATCATCACCCGAAAATGCCAAATCCAGCATTACCGGAACTGGACGGTAGGATTCGACAGGCGTTTAACCGTTCAGTAGCTCCAGCGCCTCCGCAGAGACCGGGCTCGGTCTCCCCGCGGGACCAATGAAGTAAGCCATCGAGGCGGCCAGGACCCGGTCGCGCCACGGGGAGGGTGCCATCTCCCGGTGGTTCTCCAGGGCGGATTCCGTGAACTTGTAGTCGTGGGACTGCCGGCCGTTGCGTGCGAGTTGCCGGCGCGCCGTGGCGATGAGCGCCTCTGCGGAGCCGCCGTTTTCCAGGTAGTGCAACGCTTTGCGGGCACCGGCGGTGCGATCGTGCGGCAGCTCGGAGAACGCATCGCCCAGCACTTCCTCAGCAGCACCGGCCACAGCGAGAGGCTCCAGTTCGTCGACCCTCAGGTTGGGCCGCGCGTTGCGAACCCGGCGGCGGAAGTCCGGCATGAACGCCGCCGATTGCAAGAGCGCCAGCAATTGCGTCTCCTCGGATCGTGCATGGCGGAAGACATAGTGGAGTGCGTTGGCCGATGTCTGGGCGTGCACCGGGACAACGCTCGGCAGTCTCAGCAACAGCTCCGCGGCGGTGGCGAAGAGGCCCTCCCAGATCGAGTCCGTCGACACGCCGCGCTTCAGGAGATCGATCACCGCACGGCCCGCGTCGAGCTCCGAGACCTCGCGGAGCGTACCGACGAGTTCATCGCGTGCGGCATCGTCCCGCCGGCCCTGTTTCCAGGTCTCCGGGATCCCTCCGAGCATCGTCTGGAACTCGCGCCAGGTTCGATCGGCGGGCAGGTCGCGGTCGGCAGGATTCGGGTCGTCGCCGTGATTCTGAAGCGCCGCGGCGAGGGATCGAAGCACGGGTGGCTTGTATTCGGGTCCGATGATCGGCAGGAGGCGGTGCACGTTCTGTACGGCGATGGCCTTGTGGCCGATCTCTCGGAGATCCCGGGTGCTGTACCTGAAGAGGAGCTCCGAGAGCTGGTCCGGCGTCGCGAGTCGGGCGAAGTCCAGGATCGCGGAGTCGACGGCCTCGCGGTCCCAGCGATCCAGGGCGTCGATCAGGTTCTTTCGGGCCGCCTCGGCCGTTCCGGCCACGGGCGCTGGCGGCGGCCCCATCGTCCAGCCGCTCTCGCGACTCTCCTCGGCCTGAGTGCGCTTGAAATTGTCGAGCGACCAGAATACCGGCAGCCACCGCTCCTCCTCCGGCAGGTTGAGCGCCGTCAGGTGCACTGACTGCAGCGCAAGCACCGTGTGGTATTTGAAGCCGACGTCGGGGAAGGGTTGGACGTTGCGGGAAGTCGCAACAGTCAGGGCAACCAGTGTTCTGCGATGATCCAGGCCGTCTCGGATGAGGGCCGCAAGCTCGGCGGCGACGTGCTCGTGGGGTGTTTCTTCCAGGAGGCGGTGCAGGGCGCGGACCTCGGGGGGAGTCTGTGCCAGACTCAGTCTTGCGCTCAAGCTCAGCGCGACTGCGCTACCGGTGGCGCGAATGAAGGTTCGACGATCCACGGTACCCACTATACGCCCTGTGTGCGGGCCCATCCCGCCCGAGCCCGGTTATCCAACCGATCTGCTGCGGCCGCCGATTCGCTCGCGCCAATATCCGATCGCGGACTAGTACTCCAACGTGCAGTCGTAGAGGTTGACCTCCTCGCCGCGCCGCCAGACGAAGTACGCATCCCAGACGAACGGCCGCACAAGGATCTCGGGATCGGTTACCGTCATCAGGTAGTTCAGTCGATCGCCGTTCTCCACGACAGTGTATCGCTCGTCAACGACCACGTCCGTCGTCATCGGCGCGCCCTGCCGATCGAAGTACTCCCAATTGATCCGGGTCGTTCTGACCACCAGCGTGTCGTCTTCCCGGCTTCCGACGGAGTAGCCCATGAGTGACAGCGGCATGTCGGCCGGGTCGCCCGCATCCTCCATGTGGATCGTGCGAAGCGCATCGAACTCCTCGAACCTGAGTTCGATGTAGCCGTCCCGCTGTGTGAACTCCATCGGGTAGGGATTGCCCATGATTCCGGGCATCCCCGGCGGGACGCATTGCATCAGGGGGTTGTCCTCGATGTCGTCCCACCCGGTCTTGGCCGCGGTTGCGTACTCGGTCAGCTCGTAGTCCGAGCGGCCGGTGAAATACCAGGCGCCCGTTCCCTGGCTCCACACTCGAAAGATGCCGTCCCCCGTCGCGGCCGCGGCTTTCGCCGGGTCGACCAGGTTTCTCTCGCCGCCCACGGCCGAGTCCGCCCAGCGAGGTTCCCTCGCGCCACCCACCAGGAGCTCGACGCCGTCGGGCAGCAACACGTGGTTGACCTGCATGTGCGCGGGCCGCACGACCGAGGGCCAGCCTGCGATGCGCACCTGATCGCCGACACCCACTTGCGCGCCAATCAGCCCGCGACGACGCTGCGCGCTCACCGCGCTGCCTTCGAGCTCCCAGACGACGGCCTCTCCGCTCTCGTCCGGTGTTTCCACCCACAAGAGGATGTGTGGGTTTGTCCACGAGACCTGGACGACCTCACCCTCGAACTCGGTGATGACGTTTCGGTCGTA
>JAKZVH010000002.1:0-2601 GCA_047516145.1 Gammaproteobacteria bacterium | reverse complement strand
GCCACACGGAACCAACGTCATCGAACCCGGCTGGCAGGCTTCGCTGACGGCACGCGATCATCTCGTTCTCACCCGGATCGTGCCCCGGGAGACACGCGTCGCCGTCGGCACCGATGTCGACCCCGTGATGCTCGAGATCTTCAACAACTTGTTCATGTCCATTGCAGAGCAGATGGGCATCGTCCTTCAAAACACGGCACATTCCGTGAACATCAAGGAGCGGCTTGATTTCTCCTGTGCCGTCTTCGATCCCCAAGGCAGCCTCGTGGCGAACGCGCCACACATCCCGATACATCTCGGCGCCATGGGTGAGAGCATCACAACGATTATCCGCGAACGCCAAAACACGATGAAGCCCGGGGACGTTTACGCGTTGAACACGCCTTACAACGGTGGCACGCACCTGCCGGATATCACGGTGATCACCCCAGTGTTCGACCGGGCGGGCGAAGAGTTACTGTTCTTTGTCGGCTCGCGCGCCCACCACGCAGAGATTGGCGGCATCTCTCCAGGCTCAGTGCCCCCGCGATCGACCCGTATCGATGAAGAAGGCGTGTTGATCGATAACTTCTGCCTGGTCGATGCGGGCGCCTTCCGCGAGACGGACGTGCGCGAACTCTTTTCCGCCGGTCCCTGGCCGACGCGGAACATTGAGCAGAACCTCGCTGATCTGAAAGCGCAGATCGCCGCCAACGAAAAGGGTGCTCAGGAGCTTCGGCGGATCATCGATGAATTCAGTCTGGACATCGTCCGTGCCTATATGGGTCACGTGCAGGACAACGCGGAAGAGATGGTCCGCCGCGTCCTCGATGTCCTTTCGGACGGACAGTTCACCTACCCGCTGGACGACGGCAGCCAAGTGTCCGTCGCCATCTCCATCGATCATGAGGCGCGCACGGCCCGGATCGATTTCGAGGGCACCTCACCGCAACTCTCCAACAATTTCAACGCCCCCACAGCTGTCGTGAAGGCCGCCGTTCTTTATGTCTTTCGCACCCTGATCGACGACGATATTCCGCTCAACGGAGGCTGCCTGAAACCTCTTGAGATCCATGTCCCCGAGAACTCGATGCTGGCCCCCCGTTTCCCCGCCGCTGTGGTCGCCGGCAATGTCGAGACCGGCCAGGTCGTCACGGATACGCTCTACGGCGCGCTCCGCACGATGGCTGCCGCCCAGGGCACGATGAATAACTTCACCTTCGGTGGAGGACCCTGGCAGTACTACGAGACCATCTGCGGGGGCTCGGGTGCCGGACCCGGTTTCGACGGCACTTCGTGCGTCCACACCAACATGACCAATACCCGGCTCACCGATCCCGAAATCCTCGAATGGCGGTACCCGGTGATCCTCGAACGCTTCGAGATGCGCCGGGGTTCGGGTGGCCGAGGCCAACACACGGGCGGCGACGGGTCGCTGCGCCGCGTCAGGTTCCTCGAGCCCATGACTGCCGCCATCGTCTCGGGCCACCGCAAGGTCCCGCCCTATGGCATGGCAGGGGGCGCACCCGGCGAATGCGGCCGCTCCTGGGTGGAACGGGCCGACGGCATGACCGTCGATCTCGAGTCTTGCGACGAGATCGAGATGAAGCCCGGCGATGTGTTCGTGATCCAGACGCCGTCGGGCGGCGGCTACGGGAAACCGGAACGTCAGTAAGAAGTCGCCGAAAAATTGCGGCTTAGAGCAAATCGACCTTGGCGGCCATGATGAAGTCGTTCTCGTGCAGCCCTTTGATCTTGTGCGTGAAAAAGATCACGTTGGCGTAGCCCCAACCGAAGCTGATGTCGGGATGATGCCCCTCCGCTTCCGCCAAGTCGCCAACCTTGTTGACGAAGGCCATCGCCTTGGCGAAGTCATCGAACGGGAACTGGCGCTCGATCTTGTCGCCATCGTCGGACAGCACCCACTCGGAAACCTCCTTGAGGAAGTGTTCCGACTCGACTCGGGTCAACGGGGGAATGCCTCCTTGGCAGGGTACGCAGGTTTTCGCCGTCAGCGACATTTGATCTGGTCCTCCACGCAATCTAAATGGATAGCTCGATTGGCTAAACGGATAGCTCGATTGGACTTTACATACAGGTGGGCGATGATCCAACGACCAACCGGGCACGGTTCGAGTGTGTCCAAGAAGCGGGGCAGGAGGGAAACGCGATGCCATCGGTGCTGATTACGGGCGCGAACCGCGGCCTGGGCCTTGAGTTCACACGGCAGTACGGTGCTGACGGTTGGCGGGTGTTTGCCTGCTGCCGTACCCTCCGAGACGCGACCGATTTAGCTGAGATCGCGGCGCGCCATCCCAATGACGTCAGCGTGTACGAGATGGAGGTCACCGACCGCGCCTCCGTGGCGACCGTCGCAGAGGCCCTTCGTGGCGAGGCCATCGACCTGCTCATCAGTAACGCCGGCGTATTGGGCAGCCGGAGCTGGGAACTGGGCAAGACCGACTACGACACCTGGGGAGAGACCCTGGAGGTCAATGTGATGGGTGCCACACGGGTACTCGAAACATTCTCCGATCACGTCGCACGGAGGGAGCGCAAACAGATGGTCACAATCACTACTGTCCGGTTAACTGAGCGGTGCTGGCTTTGAGAGCCAGGATT
>JAKZVH010000001.1:0-3473 GCA_047516145.1 Gammaproteobacteria bacterium | reverse complement strand
GAAAACTGAGGCACAGATCGGTGTGCGGGCTCTTAACAGAATGACCGAACTTGGCTGTGCCAGGTTTGAGTCAGTTGGCTGACCATTTTCACGGGTAAGGGTACTCCGCGCTTGTCCGGTGATTGATGCAACACGGCCGTGGCGGGTAGCCTTTCGCTCTGTAAACGGCGGAAGATTAAATGCAATATGCTTTAGAGCGTCGTCCTGGAAATTGGGAAAGGTCGTTAAGGTGGTGGACGGATTCTGGGTCGGTGCTGACCCCGGCGGGAAAGACAAATTCGGTCTGGCGTTTCTCGATACCTCGGGCGGAACGGAGTGTCTCACGATCTCTTCCGTTGAGGAGGCGCTGGAGCGAATAGCCGACAAGGGCAAACTGCTCGGCCTCGGTATCGACGCTCCGATGTGGTGGTCCTCACGCGCGGGCGGTTGGCGTAGAGCAGATGAAAGGCTGCGAGAGCAATATCCCGAAGGTGCCAGTTCCGTGCTGGCGATCAACTCACTCCGAGGCGCTGCACTCGTCGGAGGCGCAATGCTGGCTTTTCGGGTCCGGGAGAAGTTTCCCGGCGCAAGGGTCACCGAATCGCATCCCAAGGCTTTATTGCGGGCGCTTAGGCTCGACGAACCAGGTTTCGCCGCAAAGTTCAGGATTTGCATTGCCTGGAGAAACGAGCATGAACGGGACGCGCTGATCGCTGCCGTATGTGCGCGGGAAGGTTTCGAGGGACGCTGGGCAACCGACCTCGCCGTGCAACGCGACGATTCGGAGCAGGACCGAAGAAGTTATTGGCTCGCCCCGATGCGCTATTTCTGGCCGGAGCTAATGTAGAGGCCGACTACCGCTCGCCCCAGCACTCGATAAGGACCGTGAACGCCTTCGCTGCGGCCGCCACCTCGACCGGCTCGCGCCGTTCGACAGACGGCGCTGTGGCATAGGCAACGCCTTCGGAGTCGAGGAAAGCCCGCGCCGCGCTGGCGCTTACGGCGAAATTGACATTCTGCGGAATGTCTCCGGTCGCGCGGGCGACCTTTACGGCGTCGAGTTTCGCCACCACCACGCCGACCACATTGCCTGCCATGTCCAGCACGGGGCCGCCGCTATTTCCGGGCTGGACGGGCGCGGTGATCTGGATCAGGCGGCGGTCGTCGCCCGGCCCGGCGAGCGCGGAAACATTGCCGGTCGTCACATTCGCCCCGGAGGCGAGCACGCCGCGCAACGGATAGCCGACCGCGACCACGCCCGCGCCCGGCCGGACACCGCGCCCCTGCCGGAACGCCGCAAAAGGCTTGCCCGCCAGCCCTTTGAGCAGGGCGAGGTCGACCTCATCGTCGCGCGCAGCGACGGAAACCGGACCCGCCGATGGGAGCCGCACTTCGGCGCAGCCTTCCACAACATGCGCATTGGTCAGGATATGGCCCTCGCCGCTGACGCGGAAACCGGAGCCGGATTTCAGCGCACCGGAGGCGTCGGCCTTCGCGTTTTTGCCGTCGTTCGTAGACGGTGGCTGAAGACCGGCATCAATGTTCCTCCCCGGCCGCCACCGCCTTGCAATTCGCTGTGCTCGCGCCAGAACCAGTGCGGGCAAATGTGGCGCAATGCGGTCTCGGTGCCGGACGGCAATATGAGCGTGGGTTTCGTCTGAAGCCGGGAATGGAGATGCGGCAATGCTGAACCATATATAAGCGCGTTCGAGGTTTGGGGGGACGCCTACCCCTTTTTCGTACATCGACCCGAGATTGAATTGGGCGGCGCCGAGACCCTGCTCGGCAGCACCTCGTTGCCACTTTACGGCTTTGGCGTAGTCCTGTGGAACGCCCCGGCCAAATTCATATAGGTATCCAAGGCGGAGTTGAGCGAGGCCGTGTCCTTGCTCTGCGGCGTGCCGATACCATTTCGCAGCTTCGGCCTTATCGCCCACTATGCCCTCACCATAGTCATACATGAAGCCAAGTTCGAATTGAGCGTCGGCGCGGCCTTGTTGGGCCAAGCTTAGGAACACGCGATAGGCTGTGGTGTAGTCGCCACGATCGTAGGCTGCGAGACCTTCCCGAAATCCCTGCGCCGACGCCGGATAAGCGCTCGCTGCTGCCAGCAAGAGCAGTGCGAAAAGCCAAAGCACCAGTTTCATCGCCGTCTCTCCTCCAATCCGACAGCTTCGCCCCCTAGAGCGTCGTCCATCTAATCTGCAACATACCCGGCATGTCAATCCCGGAGCAATAAGGGTCGACGCACCGGAGAGATATTGACCAGTTTTCGGTTTGAGCCGCGCCTTGGCGCGTGTGCTCTCCAAGGTCAAGATCGAGCATCTCCATGTTTTCATCTTGTTTGTGCGCCGCAGTCATCACGCCACTCCGTACAGTCGGAAGGTTTTCCGACCTGTAAGTTCGCGCACCACGCCCAGCTCTACCAGACGCTCACAAAGGCGGAGCGCCGAACGCGGCGTCATGGATCTGCTCGACCCGCGAATGGTCGGCGTCAGCATAGGAGAGATGATGATGGCGTCTTCCGACAGGAAGAGCCGAACAGCATCGCTTGACCCTTTTGAGCGCAGTTTCGGCTCGATTGCGCGAAGACGTGCAGCTCGCCGTGCAAGATCATGCGCCACGCGCACCACATCCTGCGCGGCCCGCGCTACGGCAGCGTGACACGCGAGCCCAATATCCTTCCCCTCGCTGGCGGCGCGCAAGGTCTTGCGGTCCACATACAGACCGCACAAAGGAAGCGGTCGCGCCCAGCCAAGCGACCGCGCCAGAATGACGTCGGCGCAAAGCAGGCCAATGGCTTCCTGTCGCGGGAAGGCTTGAACGATGTCGGCCAGGACTGAGACCGATTTGGCAACTGGATTAGCTCCCGCTTTTTCGACGCGGGCGATCCAATCCGGCAGGGGCTCTTGCATCTGTTCTGGCAGCAATACCTGGAACCGATCCTGCCATCCGGCATGCCGGAGCGAGATTGCGGTGCCACCGCGCCAGAACGCGAGCATGTCACCGTCAGGGCCCATCGCATCGCCCGGGACGGTGAGAAGATAGGCATCGCGCAGCTCGGCCTCCGTCACCGCCCTGCCCTCGATCTTGCTGCAATGAACAGCGGCGCGCAACGCCATCCGATTCCTGAGAAGATCAACCGGCACGCCACTGTTGGCGGGCTCTGTCGCAAAGTTTTTTGACGCAGAATATTATTCTTATTGCTCATCATATCTGCTAGCAAAAATTGGTCCATTTTCGCGTTTTCAGCTTCTGGCCACCAATTATCTGCCTTCAAATGACTACAAGCTGAGTGCCAACAGAATAATTTTCCAAGATTTGGCGGTCCCTAAAAAGTTTGCGACAGAACCCTTCTCACAACGCTACGAGCGCGGATCAACCATTGTGACGTCCAACCTGCCGTTCGATGAATGGACCAGCACCTTCGGCTCGGAACGCCTTACTGGCGCGCTTCTCGACCGGCTGACCCACCACGTCCACATCCTGGAAAT